>NC_017094.1:639884-959826 GCF_000284315.1 Leptospirillum ferrooxidans C2-3
TTTGACAGGGCGAAAGAGAAAGCCCTTTTGCGCGAGCTTTCAAGTTCCGAAGAGGTCGCCGGGATTCGGGAAGAAGATCTTTGGGATGCGATCACTAAGGAATTTGAGGAAGGGGATATTTTGCCGGATTCGGATGTTGCAAGGGATTGGTTGAATCTTCTGGATCTTCCGTCAAGGGATGTGGTGGATATCCGGAGAATCCACCCCGGAGAGAAAGAGCGTTCCTTCCTTGCGCGCAGACAGATCGAATGATGGACTTTTTCTTTCCTGTTATTGCCGGAATCGAGACAGAATACGGAATTGTCCGAAGCGATACCGAAAGCTCGGATCCTGTGATTGAGTCAATGGAGTTGATCCGTTCTTACAAGGGTAGCGAGCCTCTGAAGTGGAACTACTCCGAGGAAGACCCCTCAATGGATGCTCGCGGTTTTCATGCGGAGGGGTTGGCGCAGGATCGTGAAGAGGAGGAGTTTACCCGATCGGATCACCAACGATTCTTCTCGTTCAGGGAGATGAAAAGCGACCGGATCCTGCCCAATGGGGCCCGTTTTTATAACGACCACACCCATCCGGAGTATTCGACGCCTGAATGTCATGGTCTTTTTGATCTCCTGGCGCAGGATCGGGCAGGGATTCTGGTTATGAGAATGGCGAAGAAGAACCGGGAGGAGCAACTGGCTCCTGATGGACGGATTGCTCTCTACCGGAATAATACGGACTATCACGGACATAGTTATGGGTGTCACGAAAATTATCTTCTTCCCAGGGAAATTCCCTTTGAAAGGATTGTTTCCCACCTTCTGCCGTTTCTGGTCGCGAGGACCATTCTGGTGGGTGCGGGGAAGTATTCGACCGAGTCTTCCGAGCGTTCTGGCGAGGTCCGCTATCAGATCTCTCAGCGGGCCGATTTCATGGAAGCCTTGATCGGTGTCGATACGATGCATAATCGCCCTCTTGTCAACAGTCGAGATGAACCCCACGCAAGAACATCTTCATACCGGAGGCTCCATCTGATTGTTGGAGATGCCAATATGTCCGAATGGCAGACGGCCATGAAAGTCGGCATGACAAGGCTTGTTCTTGGTTTGCTTCTCCGGGATATCTCCGTTTCCGGCGTTGCCATGGAGAACCCGTTGCTTGCCATCAGGGAGATTTCGAGGAGCCTTTATGATCAAAAGCCTGTTTCGATGGAAAATGGGACAGATATGACCGCATTGGAGATTCTCGAGTCCTATATGCATGTTTGTCAGGGGTTCTCTCATAATGACAAGGAAAGCTCATGGGTCCTGGGGGAGTGGTCCACCGCGCTGGAGGATTTTCGGAAAGATCCATCCCTCTTGTCGGACAGGGTGGACTGGATTGCCAAAAAGGAGCTCTTTGATTCCTTCAGGCAGGAACAGTCGTTGGCTTCGGATGATCCATGGTTGCAAAGTCTGGATCTGGCCTATCACGATCTGGACCCGGAGAATGGGCTTTTCTGGGAGATGGAGTCATCTGGTGCGATGCGTCGTCTGACACGTGAGGAAGACGTATTGAGAGCCATCGATGGCCCTCCGAGTCAAGGTCGGCCCAGAATCAGAAGCGCTATCCTTTCTCTTTTTGGCGACAGGATTTCAGAGGCTGGATGGGAAAGGATCCGTTTCAAGGATGGATCGCTTGTCGATCTTCCTCTTTTTCTCAAGGAAACACCCGAAGATATGAATTTGCTTGAAAAAAAGGTGAGGAGTCTGAAGCACCCGGGAGATCTGGCCTCTCTTTTTATAGAGAAGCCTTTCTCTCGCTCGTAACATTTGACCATATAAGGAGGGTCCAAGATGCTTACCGGAAAAAACTCATCAGGTTCATTCATCATCGCCTTTCCTGATCAACCTGTTTCACCAGCCTCCCCGGGAAAGAGAGAGCATAAACAAGAGGCTCCCATCCCCAAAAAACCGGATGGTGGACGTGATGGAGTTGACCGCTTGCGGGAAAGAATGAAAAAAGTCGACCCCAATCAATCGGAGCGATACCGGCAAAGGACTGGCCAATGAAAAGAATCGAACCTCTCAACGGACCATCCGGCTCCTTCCTGGAGCTTTTGAACCACCAGTCTGGCGCGTATTCACCCTCTCATGCGGGAGAAGTGTCCGCCGGAAAATTCCAGGAGATTCAAGCGACAACGATTCTGGCCTTTCACTTTTCGGAGGGTGTTCTTGTCGCAGGCGATCGGCGGGCAACCGCCGGCAATAGGATCATGGCCAACCGGGTAGAGAAGGTGATCGAGATTGACGGCCGTTCTGTTCTGGCCATTTCTGGATCACCCGCCCAGGCAATTGAGATGGCAAGGGTTCTGGATCACTCCTTCCGCTATTATCGCCGAACACAGCTTGAGGAGATGTCTCTTGAAGGACGGTTGCGGCTTCTTGCCCAGCTTCTGAAGGAGAATCTTCCTATGGCCATGAATGGAGTCGGCGGGGTTGTTCCTTTGTTTATAACCTTTGACCCCGAGTCCAATGAACCGCGGATCTATTTTTACGACATCCTTGGTGCCCATTTTGAGGGAACCCCTTTTGCGGTAGGTGGGTCAGGGTCTCTTGAAGTTCAGGGCATTCTCAGATTTCTTGATCGCTGGGGGCCATCGGGAGGGCTTTCCTCCATTTCAAAAAAAGATGCAATTGTTCTCAGTCTGAGACTTCTGGAAACGGCATCCTACTTTGATTCGGCAACAGGAGGCATTCAGGCTGGTGACAGGATCTATCCTGTCATAAAACTGGTATCCGGAAAAGGAGTCGAAACGGTGGGGGAAGACCTTCTGAAAGAGATGATGGAAACGGAGGTTCGGGGTGTTTGATGAACCTTATCGTTGGGTCGATGCGATCAATCAGCGCAGGGACTATATTGAAGAGCAGCTGAAGCGTTCCTCTCCGGTTGTCGCTGTATCTGTAAAGGAAGGGATCTTGATGGTGTCCTTTTTTCGCAGGACCTCGAAGATTTTTGAGATTTATGACCGGATGGCAATGGGGGCCATAGGACATCCTGCGGATATCGAGTTGATCAGAATGGCGGCCATCAATGCGTCCCATGTTGAAGGGTTCACCCGGTCCTCAAAAGATGTATCGATTCGAAGGCTAACAATGTTTACTCTTTCTCCCAAACTGAAATCCGCATTTGAAGATGTCATGTCATCTCCAATGATTTACAGGGGGATTTTTGTGCAAGTGGGAGGGACTCCGAAAGAGGATCTGTTCCTTGATCTGGATTTCGGTGGACAGGTTCAGCCCAGTAAGGGTTCTGCGGCCATTTCACACGAGGAAGATGTCTCGGAACGCATTCGAAAACTTCTTCCGACGGAAACTCTTACGAAGAAAGAGGCTCTCCCTTTATTGATTCATGCCTGTATTGCCGGAAGCCCGGATTTTGAAGATATGGGACTTGATTCTGATGGGAATATCGTTGATGAGGATCTCTATAAGAGAAAAAAAGAATCGTTCTTCTCTGAAAGGGAGCCTGATATCCATCTTCTGGATCGTAAAACCGGGTTATTGGAGCGAATGTTATTGCCTGAAGACAAATAATGTGTTCTCCGGAAGGAGGGGTTGCCATTGCGTTCCATCATAGGACTTGAAACGGAGTATGGAACCCTGTTGAACAGAGATCCCGGTTCCGTTCGGGATCTTTTTCGCCAGGAAGAGATTTTTCAGAGATTGAGAGATCACATCTTTCATACCAGTCGTCTTGGGGCGATAGACCAGCATCAGAGAGCTTATGATGAGCCAGTTGGCAATGGTGGATTCCTGAGGAATGCAGGGAGGCTTTATGTTGACATGGGCCATCTTGAATACGCCTCCCCTGAAGCTCTCGATCTTCTGGATCTGGTTCTGGTCGACAGGGCCGGAGATAAAATTCTACAGGATGCGATCAACGAACTGGGCTTAACCTCTGAAATCTCCCTGATTAAAAACAATATAGATCATCAAACCCTTGCGACTTTTGGTTCTCATGAAAACTATCTTGTCTCACGGCAGTTTCCCTTCACGGAAAAAGGAATGGAACCGTTGGTGGCATTTCTTGTGACAAGACAGATTTTTACGGGAGCCGGACGGGTCGGCTCTGCCAATCTCAATGAGAGTCTGATCACATTCCCCCCCACAGCAAAGCCAGTCACTTTTCAGCTCTCCCAACGGGCTGATTATGTGGTGAACAAGTTTTACCAATGGGTTCAGATGAATCGTTCCATTGTCAATACAAGAGATGAACCATTGGCGGATCCGGCTCTTTTTCGGCGCATGCATCTATTGATGGGTGATTCCAATATGTCCCAATTTGCGACAGCGATGAAGTTTGGAACGACCCGACTTGCACTTTCCCTTATTGAAGACGGGCTGGCTCCGGCGATTGGGATTATCGATCCTGTCCGGGCCAATCATTCCATTTCCCATGATATTTCAATGGGGTGGAGAGTAATGGACAATGATGGCCAGATGCTGACGGCGACAGATTTACAATGGATGTTTCTTGAAGCAGCAGACCGAAATTATCGGGGTAGGGACGAAGAAACAGACTGGGTAATTTCAGAATGGGCAGCTCTTCTCTCCGACCTCGGCCAAAAAGATCCGGAAAAGGTGGCGGATCGCATTGATTGGGCTGCCAAATATGTATTGCTGGACCAATTCAGGGAAGACGAAGGGCTCGACTGGAGCGATCCATGGCTGGAGAGTCTGGACTTGGAGTATCACAATATTCACCCTGAAAAAGGCCTGTTCCGTATCCTTGAGCAAGAGGGAAGGCATCGTCGGCTGATTTCTGACAGACAGATCACGGATGGAGTCGGGAAGCCCCCGGATCATACAAGGGCCTATGGTCGTTCAATAGCCGTTAACCATATTCTGGAAGAGAATGATTTATCCTACATTATCCAGTGGTTTGGAATTCAGGTGAACGAAGGGGAAGTGCTGTATATGCTAGATCCACTTAAAACATATCAATGCGAGGTGGATCAGTATTTTTCTGATCCACCGGATAAACTGGCGACTCCTCTGGACAGCTAGTCAATATCTCTTTGTTTTGTGACATAGGCGAGGTATGGATCCCACATTGCCCCGGTAGCGGACATGACAAAGTCGGCCCCTTCATTTCGGAATAACATATAATCATCGGGGGTGTTGTATCCGCCTACCCCGATGAGCGAGAGGTCCATTTTTTCTTCGTCAATCACTTTTCTCAGAATCCCTACGGTTTGAAGCGCAAGATTTCTGATCCCTGCTCCGCAAAGCCCAGACCGTTCTCTTCCTGCCCCAGGAAGAGCCGGTTGTCCGTTCGAGTTGATGATTGTTCCCAAGACGGTGTTAATAGCTCCGACTCCCTGTATGTACGGAGAGGCTTTTTCGAGGAGTCTTTTCGCGAGGTCGGGGTCTGAAATTTGGCCTATCTTCATAATCAGGGGAGTGTCTCCGATAGCGGCCCTGACCATGGACAAAACCTTCATGCTCGATTCAGGACTTTGGTAAAGCTGCCCCTCTTTTCCCTTGACGTTGGGACATGAAAAGTTGACCTCGATAGCCATTGCGCCTGCTTCCTTGGCGATTTTTGCCGTTCTGGCAAAGTCCTCCGGCATGGAGCAGTTTGGTTGTTCAATGCCGACAACCGATACGACCAGAACCTGATTCTTGGCGAGAGACTGGACCGCCTTTCCGATATCGGGAATCCAGACGGAAGGATCTTGGCTTGGCATTCCAAAAGAGTTTGTAATCGTTATGGAGTTCATGGACTGAGGATGGAAGTCCAGCGTTGCAATCAGTGGCGAATCCAGGTCTTCTGCCTTGAATGGACGGTTAAATGGGACATAAAGACAATTGGGATTCTGGTAGGAAGGATGGCTATGGCTTCTGACCGTTTTGTAGGTCAGGATGTCAAATCCCATTTTGGAATAGAACTCGATCCAGCTTGAATTCAGAAGCGGTCCTGCCGGAATTCCGATTCTGGACCGGCAAGGTATTCCAAGAAACGAAACCAGTTGATGTGTGTCCTGAAGGGGAGGTGGCGAGATCCCAAAAACCGGCCCATTCCTGTAGTTTTCATCGTAAGAGATTCGAATGTCATAAACTGGAGGTGCGATTGACAATTCTGGCTCCTTTGGAATCAATGGTTGATGGGATCAGGACCGCTGAGTATTCCTGATTGTCCAAGAATGGTTGCAGGGTATCCTGGACTTTTTGGATTGTGGTCTGATTGGGTGAAAGTGCTACCATTGTTGATCCTGCACCTGATATGACGAGATTTGAAGCACCGGCTTCAACCGCAATATCTCGAATGGCTGAAAACAAGGGGATGAGAGGGCCTCTATAGGGAGAGACGAGTGGGTCGTTGACCATCTCACAAAACAGATTCTGGTTATGGGAAGAAACTGCAGTCAGAATGCCGGCCGTTCTCATAATGGCTTCAACTGAGTTTTTAAAAGGTACTTTTTCCGGAATGGCTTTTCTGGATTCTGAGGTTTTCAAAAGGGATCTCGGGACGATAAACAGAAGGTGAACACCATCAAGCGATCCAAAACGGAAAGACTTCTTCAGATTGGTAATGGAGACAGTGACTCCGCCATATAGGCAAGCCGAGACATTATCCAGGAAATATCCGCCACTCACCCTGCTTTCAGCATTGGCAGCCGCTTCCAGAACTTCCTGCTCCGAGAAAGGATTCCCGGCCAGAATGTTTCCCAAAAAGGCTCCGCCGACAGCTGATGCCGCACTGGAGCCAAGTCCTGATCCAGGAACTCCTTTTTCGATTGATATCACCAGATCCTTTCCTGTTAGCCCAGCCATGTCCAGAATAGTCCTGGCCGCGATAGTTGCCGTGTTCTGGTTTGGATCCATTGGCAATTCGCTCCATGCTCCGGAAATGGAAAGGATCCTGTCGCCGGATCGTTTGTCTTCGAGATATCCTGTGATCTGGTCACCCATTCCTGTAACGGCCATCCCAAGGGTATCAAATCCTGGTCCGATATTGCCGACAGAGGCTGGTGCATAAACTGTGACAGGATTCATGTTGATGTTTCTCAAAGAGATCTCCCTCCCAGTTCCGGAGGATTGTCGATTTGAAGATCCGAAACGATATGTCCCTTTTGAAGGTGTTCTGAAACGATCCGTTTGACATCTTCCGAGGTTTGTATCCTGTAATAGACTCCATCTGGATAGATCGCCAATACAGGGCCTTCCTCACAGGTATCAAGACAACCGCTTTTATTGATCCTGATGGGTCCAGGGACAGGACTCATCAGGACGGCTTCCTTCAGCTCGTCGAGCAGGGGAGCGATTCCCCTGGCTGCGCAGGATCCTCTTGGATGGTTTGCTGGCCGTTCATTCGTGCAGGCAAAAAGATGATAGCGAAATCTTCCCATTGCTCTTGACTCCTTATTATGGTTGTTGTTGGAACAAGGACGTTTGACCAATCCATGTGGGTTAAGGTCAAACAGTTGATTCCATGGTGAATATCAGGACAGGTGGAAGATTTTAGGAAGAATCGTTCCGACAAAAAGACCTGCCAATGCGGCTGATCCACCCAGAATGACCATTTCTCCTGCTCCCTTGATGACCGGTTCATTCGAATAGTGGGATTTTATAACACCGAGGGTTGCCAATACCACTATTGAGAGAGCGAGGGAAAGATCAAACGCAAAAGACAGGGAATGAACGAATGCATAGGGAAAGAGTGGGGGAATCCCTCCAATGAGAAAGGAGGCTCCCAGCCATGTGCCATCCTTTAATGGATGTGCCTTTTCCATATCACTCAATCCAAGCTCTTCCTTCATCATGAAGGAGTGCCAAAGATGAGGATCCTTCGTGATCCTTTGCACAAACAGCGTTGCCTCTTCCTGAGAGAAGTGCATCTTTAACAGGATATCAAAGACCTCTTTCTTTTCCAGTTCAGGGGTATCCCTGATTTCATCCCATTCCCTGTTGGATTCTCTCAGGTAAAAATCGCGCTGGCTTCGAGAAGCCATATAGCCTCCCAGAAACATGGAAATGGCTCCTGCGACATTGGACATGACTCCTGAAAAAAAAATGGTATGCATTGGCAAGGCTGATCCGGTGAGGCCACCAATAAAACTGACAACCGTGACCACACCATCGTTGATTCCAAGAACCGAATCCTTGATTCGTCTTCCTTCGGGAGAATGCCAAGCTTCAAGGGGGGATGAGGAATTTTTCATAAATCAAGCATACCAAAAACGATGTATCCAAAACGAGTCGAGTCAAAAATTGGGAACATCCCGATTGAAAATCCCATATATTCTTGACAAGTATTTATGCGGGGGGTATTATCCACCCGATCTCCTCCTGATCTACCTTTTTTGAAGGGTTTTTTGTGTTCAGAGCGGGAAGGTCGTCAGCTATTATTTTTCGGAGTTTATCCGATAGTAGGATCGTTTACCGGTCCATGGTTTCCATGGAAAATCGGAGGGTATTAAAATGGGAAACAGCATGAAGGGTTTTGTAGCTTATGCATTGGTTGGCGCATTTGTTGCCGTAGGCAGCGGATGTGTCGTTGGTTTCTGTTTGCAGGAATGGTTGGGTGCACACCGATTTCCGACCTGGCGTGGAGATTATGAGTGGGTCTACGATGTTATGGTCATCTCCGCAATAACCGGAATGGCCGTTTCCCTGTGGGCTCGGTCACTTCATCGCAAAGAAGAGAATTGGTGATTGCAAGCTGAAAAGCCTAAAGATACTTTAGGTCTTTTCAGATCATCTCTTTGTGGTGTTATCGGTGTAAACTTTATGGTTTCTTGAATTTTTAATAAGGAGAAAACGATGGATCTTCTCTCTACGCTGGCACAATTGTCTGATTCGTCAAATTGTTGTGGTGCCACCCCAGGTGGAAATACCAGTGTGTCGGCTTTTGCGGCATTGATGGGAACTGCCACTGCCCTTACCAGTTTGCTTCTTATGATCCAGTGCATGACCGGAATCGGCGCCAAGCCAAAATTTGATCCTACAAAAGGGAAAAAGTAGTTTCCTTTTAGATGTTTCGGGATTTTTCCCGGACTCTTGAACCAGTTCTTGGACAAGTCAGGTTGGGTGTCTGGACCTCAACCTAAAGTGAGGAGTGGTGAATGGCTTATCGTGAGTATAAATTTGGTACCATGATGATCGGCACGCTTTTTGTAATCGTGCTCTCGATTGTTGTTTTGTTCCCATCCCTCCAGATGGCAAAGATTCCTCCGACGGCCACAGCTGTCCAGAAGTCCAAGGATTATGGCTCTGAGAGCGGATGGACGCTTGAAGATCCCATGATGACCGGCGACAATCGGCCAACAATGATCGGAAAAGGAAAAGTGGTTTTTATCCGCGAAGGATGCTGGTGGTGCCATACACTCCTTCCGGAGCAGACTCAGGACTGGCAGTATTTTGGAGCGCCTCCGACAGCCGCCGACTTTGTGGGAGAAAGCCCTACAGTGTTCGGATCTGATCGAAAGGCCCCTGATCTTCTGCATGTCGGAAGCCGGTTGCCTATCAAGGGATGGCACTTGGTTCACCATGCCAATCCAAGGGCTGTTCAGCCAAAGTCGATGATGCCTGCATTTAACTATCTCCGCAAAAAGGATCTTGACGCTCTGGCCGATTACATGGCAAGCTTGAAATAGACGTCTTCAATTGACGGAGATGTTTCACCGCAATTATACTTGTAAGGAGTTATGAGATGGCTGATATCGATGAAATGTTGAATGAAAGGTATGACGGTATTCTTGAAGGGACGAACAATATCCCTGCAGCGTTGATCCTTATTCTTACAATGACTGTTGTGACGGCTGAATTGCTGACATTCCCTCTTTTCGGAGCTCGTCCGCAATACCCTGGCCATCCTCATCATTGGCTTATTATGGGAGCACCTGTTCTCAAGGCTCACCTATCCAAGACTTTGGCTCGTCCATGGTGGGATCAGGGTTATATCATCAACTCGACCTATGTTTGCTTCTTTTATGTCTGGATGGGGCTTTTGTTGAAAAAAACAGAGGTTTCCAAAGATTTCTAATTTTAAGTATCTGATTGTAAGCGTTTTTTTGGAGAGAACTCTCCTGGGAGGGTCATATGTGGAATTTAAATAGTCCTTATGTATTTTGGGTCATCACAATGATGATGTTGGCTTGTTCTCTTATTTACTCTTTCTTTATTGATGAGAGACGGCCTGAGTAATCTACATTTTTGAAGAAGGCCGGATTGTATAAAATCCGGCCTTTCTTTTTTTGCATATTGGACCAGGGCGGTTCGCTTGCGACCGCCCTTTTTGTTGACCCGGGAAGATGATGGGCCGTAAAATAACAGGTAAGAGGGTCCTGTATGAATATCAAACTATCTGTTTCAATTGTGATTTTTACCTTCCTGATCGCTGCTGTTTTTGTCTTTCTGATTATGTCCCGTTATATCATTGGTCCTTTTGGAAAGCTGAAAAAAGGAGAGCAGGTTGTCGTCATTCTTAGCATTATCGGTGTGACGGTTGTGCTTTTGTTTGCAGTGGTCCAGCTCGTCTTGAAAATTCTGGTTTGATGGGGTCGTAACCAATGAAAACCGGGGAAAAGGTTGTCTTTATGCTCACAGCTCTCATGATCGGGGTTGTGATGATTTTGTACGTCTTGGGACAGATGCATATTATTAATTTTTGGACGACTAATGATGTTTATGTCTTTAATAAAAAGACAGAGGCAGGATTTCATGTGTTTAAAAGGGATGGATGTAAAAACTGCCATGTCCTTTATGGAGACGGGGATTTTGCAGGTCCCGATCTGGACGGGGAAGGAACAAAAAGGACCAGACAATGGCTGGAATCCTACATGAAGGATCCCCATAAGGTTTTTTTCAACACAAGGCATGATGGAAAGTTTGCCACGGATTTTTCGGATATTCCTCCGGCAGACAAGGCGATGCTTCTGGATTTGCTAACATCAACCCAGGCTCTTCCGGGTTCGCCGAATTATCCTAAACCGCCAAAATAAGTCAGAAGGGGTATAAGATGAAATTACCTGAGGGAATTGTTGCCTATTTGTGGACGGCAACGGGATTGGTCTCGCTCGTACTGGTTGTTATCGGTATTTATTGGGCTTATAAGAACAACCAGTTCGATGAAAATATCAAATACCTTGTTTTTATGGAGGATGATGATGATCGCAAAAACCATATTGAGGCTATGAAGGAAAAGGAACTAGAAGACCGAAAGTAGGTCTGAGGGAGGTCTGTCCAGATGAATCTTGAGAAAAATTATATTTTCCGAGTCGTACTGGCATTGGTGTTGGGTATACTCGGTTATTGGATCATAGATTCAGTGTTTCACCTGACAGATGGTGCATTCCATCATCTGTTTGGAGGTGGAATTCTCTGGACATACCTTCTTGTTCCGGCTCTGGTCGCGTTTTATGTGGGCTATATCGTTGGGAAGTGGGGAAAGTACTGGGGAGCTGTTCCGCCGATGCTCTATATCCTTTGGGCTTACATGAACGCCTCAAGATCAGGAACCTTTCATACGGTTGGTCTTCCGACAGCTCCTTTCATGATGATTTTTTTCATCACTGTACCAGAGGTTTCATTTGTAGGTGGATGGGCCGGTGAGTTTTTTCGAAAAAAACAGGACAAGGCAAGAAAGATGCGCTTGAAACAAAGAATAAACACCCAGACATTAGAAAACGGTTCAAACGAAGGGAGTACTCAGCTATGAAAATAGAAGAAAGCGATCGGTTGGGACTGAAGTTTATCCTTTTTGGTGTTTTCTGTCTTTTCATAGGGACTCTCCAGGGATTTCTGCAATCCACCCCGAGGTTGAGACATTGGGTTCATACCACAGGGCAGGCCGGACACCTTGTTGATCCATTGGCACATGCTCACATCAATCTGATTGGCGGGGTCGTATCGGTCATGATGGCGGTTGTCTACTATCTCATCCCCCGCATGATGAAGCGGAATATCAAGAGTGCTTTTCTCGGGCAGGCCAATTTTTACTTTATGGTTTCAGGAGTTCTTTTGTTTTATGTCACTCTGTTGGTCTTTGGAATCCTGGAGGGCAACCGGATGATAGACGAAGGGATTGTTTACCCTTTGGCGAGAGCCCATTATGAGCCGATCCACCGGATTGGATTTGTTTTTTCGGCTCTTCTCATGGGGTTGGCGCACTGGACCTTTGTGGCCAATATTTTCTGGACCTATTTTGCAAAAGAATCTGCATCCGTGATACCGGATGCTGTTCCTGTAAAAGAGAGGGCATGAAAAGATGACGGGCAAAACAGATGATTCCATTGTGCAGCCAATCGACCCGTCGAAAGAATCCACTGATGAAAGAAAGAGCCATTTCCCATCAGTCACGAGCATGGATGATGATGATCTGACACTTCAGGAGCTGTCTCCGTGGAGGCTGCCGTGGAAAGCGATCTCCGTGACCGTGGTGGTTTTAATCCTGATTGCTGGAGCCATCCAGATTGTGAGTCTTGCTTCTAACCGTATCAAGAGGCTTTCCGAATCCAGCATTCGGACACATGGTGCGGCGCCCGGAAATTTCAGGCCAATGGGAGGGGTCGTTCCGCATCTGTCAGCATCCCTTCCGATTTCAAAGGCTGCCAATGAAATAGCTGCAACTCCCAGTTTGGCGGTTCCTGCGCCAAAAGGGGTCCATTTGCCGCCGGGATTTGTGTATATCCCTGCCGGTCCTTTTATTATGGGATCCGACGACTCATTTTCAAATTTCGATGAAACTCCGGTCCATAAGGTCTATCTGCCCCCTTATGCCATCATGAAGACATTGGTGACGAATCGCCAATACAAGGAGTTTATCGATCAAGCCCATTATCTGGCCCCTCCAGGCTGGAAAAATCGAACCTATCCAAAGGGAAAAGGGGATCATCCCGTAACCTTTGTCAGCTACCTGAATGCGGTTGATTTTGCCAGATGGCAGAAAAGCCGCCTCTGTACGGAAGAGGAATGGGAAAAAGCCGCTCGTGGAGTAGACGGAAGGCTTTGGCCATGGGGGAACACCTGGGATCCCCGACGGGCAAATGCGAATTACAGTGCAGGGGATACGACTTCCGTGACAAGATATGCCGACGGAGTCAGTCCCTACGGGATTTACGACATGGCTGGAAATGTGTTCGAATGGACCTCATCCACCTATAAACCCTATCCTGGAAGCACTGCCAATAAAGCGAGATTCATGGCGTATAAAGTTGATGCCACTGGTACGCTCCATAGGGTCAGGGGTAAGGTCTACAAGGTTTTGCGTGGCGGTTCCTGGAAAAGTGATCAGTACAGTGCCAGAACGACCGCTAGAAATCCAACTTGGCCGGATTACGCATCCGATTTCTTTGGGTTCCGGACTTGCCGGGATGTCATTCATGAATGAGAGAGGGGAGATTATGGATCGGGAAGAAGGTATCAAGGACTACATCATGAAGTTCTATTATGCTTGTCTTTTGTATGCGATCATCGGTTTTTCCTGGGGTTCAATCATGGGGGGTGTTGAGCAGTTCCGGAATTTTGTACAGGCAGGTGCTGGTGGTCCATCAGACCTGATTGTGTTGGGTCATACCCATATCAATTTGTTGGGATGGGTCGAAATGGCGATCTTCGGAACAATCTATTATGTTGTGCCGAGGCTCTATAATTCTCCGCTCTACAGCTATAAGTTAATGAAGATCCATTTCTGGACGCACAACATCGGCTTGGTTGGAATGGTTCTTTGTTTCACGATTGCAGGATACAAGGGCGGAATGATCCTTTTGCACGGTAATGTCGCCGACATCAAGCCAGTCGAAGTCCCATACATGGAACTGGTCGGTGTCTTTGGGATGATGGTGCTTCTGGCAAACTTCATTTTTGCCTATAATATTTACAATTCTGTTCAGGTGGCTAAGGGAAAGAAAACGCTTCCTGCTGAGGAGAATGCTCTCCTTCCCGGGAGAGTCTCCGTCAGGGCTGGAGAATCGGCTTGAATCGTAAGAATGGTTCTATTGCGGCGTCTCTGATTGTTCTGACGTTTTGGCTCGATCTGTTTTCGCCCGATCAGGCCATGGCCTATATGCCAAGATATGTCCATGTCACACTGGGTGTTCCATGGATTGCTTATCTCATTTTTTTGCTGGGAGTGCTGGCGCCTGTTTTTTTATATCTTGGTGTTTCCTGGTATTGGCGCCATGAGATTGAATCCAGTGGAAAATCAGGAGATGATCAGGGAGAAGAGTAGATTTCTGGAACAATGCCCCCGGATTCTCCTTTCCTGAAAGGTTGGCTATGTCATCCTCCGTAAAAAATGCTTCGCTGATTCCCATGCCAAGCATCGATAAAAAACCGTCCAATACTCAATCGAAGAGATTCTGGCGTGTGACGACGCTGAGATACCTGGTTCAAGGATTGATCCTTACGACAATAGCTGTATTGCCCTTTACTGGGTTATTTCGTATCGATCTGTCCACCGGCCGTTTTTTGTTGGCCGGATATCAGATCTGGTGGAGCGATTTTTTCCTGATCTTTCCATTCTGGCTTCTTCTGATAGCAGGTGCTGCAACCATCTATTCCATGCTCGGAATGGTCTTTTGCGGCTGGGCCTGTATCCAGAATACTCTTTCAGAGTTTGTCGACTTCCTGGTGATTAAAGTCCTGAAATCCAAAAAGCAAAGCTTGGGTCTCGACTCTTTAACCATTGGCGGTGATCTCAGTAAAGGTTCCAAGGCAACAGCAACCGGTTGGGTCCTTTTTGGAACCATCATTGTTTTGATGTCCGTCGCTCTCGGAGTGATTTTTGCGGGCTATTTTGTCAATCCAAAAATTCTATGGAGTGATATCAGGACGGGTTCCAATGCACATGGAGTGTTTTTTATCATTCCGGGTATAGGGGCCCTGTTTGTTTTGGATCTATTTTTGATCAGGCATTACTGGTGCAATTGGGTCTGCCCTTACCCCTTGTGGCAGCATATGTTCAAAAGTGAAGCAACCATGAAAGTTGCATTTGATGATGCCAGAAGGGAAGAGTGCACAGGCTGTAATCTTTGTGTGAAGTCTTGCATCGTTGACATTGATCCCAGGGACACCAAGAATTATACCCGTTGTATCAATTGTGGGGAATGTGTTGTCGCTTGTGAGGATTATTCAGCCAAAAAAAATGTGCCCTCCCTTTTGACGTTTCATTTTGATGGTTTTTCAATTGGGAAAGATGGCAAGAAACATATCAATAAAGTTTCGCCTGCAGTGAATCGTTTTGCATTGACTGCGGGATTTACTATGATTCCGTTATCACTTTTTATTTACGGAATTTTTTCTTATGTACCCTTTCATATTACCTTTAGCCAGAACCCAGGGCATTTGACCAGATATTCTTTGGCAATTTCGAATAAAAAGCCAGTTTCTCAACGGTTTCGGATTGAGGAGGATGGCCTTCCTGCCAATAGTATTCATATCGGAACTGACCAAATAACGGTTCCGGCAGGGAGTAAAAAGATTATTCCTGTATCAATTCTTCCGAAAGAGGGAAATCTCTCAGAGGGGCTCCACCCCTTTGTGATTCATGTTATTTCAGACAATCCCAAGAAACAGGAGCTTTCTCAGGAAGCGTCTGTTTATATTTCCCAAGGGTTGTGAGAACTTCTGTCAGAAGGTGTGGATCAATCATTATCCCCTAATTTAGAGAGAATTGTGAGATTCCGTAGCGGAAAAGGATTGATCCCTCTCTCGCCGGGGCTGAAATTTTCTGAAAGAAATCGTACGGAGGCTTTGTTTTCGTTGAATTTATTCAATAGTTATGGTAACGTTTGAGCATGTCAGATAAGATTATAGAATTGGTGCCAGACAAAAGAGGAGCTTTATGGAGCGGTTTGTTCCATGGTACAGCTATTTTTATGTCTTCCGTTCTAAGTTTTGACTATTATCAAAAAAGCCATACATCTCCCCTGTTCTATTTGTTTTTCTTTTCATTGTGGCTCGCGCTCTTTTCAGGCTTTACTTCTGTCGGCTCTCATTGCCTTTTGCTGTTTCCTAAATCCCTTAAATCAATCAAGATTGGTCACCGATCCGTGATTCTGACGTGGAAAAATGGGGATGCTGATGAGATTGTCAGAAAGCTTCAGTTCCAAGGTGGTCGGACTCTCTTGGGATTATGGGGCCAAACCATTGATAAGAGGCGAATTCAAGCTACGATCAGGAGAAACTCTGTAAGCAAGGATGATTTTGCGTATCTCCTTTCAGAGCTTGCCCGCATTCGTGACATGGATAAGCCAAAGCCTTAAAGGGAGCAACCCTTGGCCCCGCCTACTCTCTCTCTTCCTTTCCTAGCCAAACGTCATCCTTTCCTGACTGCAATCTTTGCATTCTGGGGGTTTGGCTATACTTTCATGGTTCCCAATCTACTGGGTGGTCACTTCCTTTTTTCTTTTTTTAAGTTGGTTGGGAAAAGCCCGATGGATGCCTTTATGGGATTTACCCTGCTTTTTGGCATGGTTGGAATTTTTGCCTTTGTCGTCCCTTTTTCTATCTGGTATCTTGTGTGTCGTGCATTGGAAAGTGGTGACCCTGTTTCATGATGTTCATGGGGAAGTGTCTGGATAAGGAGTATTAGATGCATGGCTTTTTGGGTACCAAGGCGGATTTTTGGTGGGATCTGACCGTAACGAGTGAGACAATTGTGTTCAGTTTTCTGGCTGTCGGAGGATATTTCGCCAAAAAGCACAAAGGCACTCGCCATCATAATACAATGCTTTTATCTTCTGTACTGGTGGCGGCCTGGTTTCTCATGTATATCGCACAACAATACATCGTGGGCATTGTGGGGTTTGGTGGACCGGACTTCGTCAAATTTCTGATTTATTATCCAGTAATCATTTTTCACTCTCTTGTTTCAACGGCGGCATTGGTTTTAACGGGAGTGGTTGTTTTCAACGGTTTTATTTCGACCGATTTCAAAGACGGAGAGAGAATATTGGTGAAAAACCCCAATGTGCATCGCCGTCTGGGTTGGGTCACCCTTATCTGTTTCATTTGCTCGATTGTGACTGCCTATTCAGTTTATACCATGCTTTTTGTGATCTATAATCCAGCGAGAAGCCCTTCTTACGGGATTAAATCTTCAATCGGAGCACTCTCCGGTATTGGCTCTTTTCTGATCTTTTCACTTGTTCTTTTGTTTTGGTATGTCGCGAGAGAAAAAAGAAAGCGTATGGGCACTCCCTCATGACCGGGCCGGAACAGGATCTGTCGAAGGAGAGAGACCGGTCCGTTGTGTATTCAGGGAACAGAATATCCGTTTGTTTGTCCAAGGTCGGTTCTGTTCAGTCCGGTT
Source organism: Leptospirillum ferrooxidans C2-3 (assembly GCF_000284315.1). Taxonomy (NCBI): domain Bacteria; kingdom Pseudomonadati; phylum Nitrospirota; class Nitrospiria; order Nitrospirales; family Nitrospiraceae; genus Leptospirillum; species Leptospirillum ferrooxidans. The sequence goes on from NC_017094.1 coordinate 657,162, forward strand.
GGATTCATGAGTCAGTCTGTTTTGGTGAAGGTGTTGCCATTTTGCCGATTATCGATGGCAAGGTGTTTTTTGTTCGACAGTTTCGCCCATCGGTATCGGAGATTGTTCTGGAGTTGCCGGCGGGAAAACTGGAGAAGGGCGAGGATCCAAGGGAAGGGGCAATTCGGGAGTTAAGGGAAGAGACAGGAATTTATGGAGGGGAGTTGTCGCTTATGGGTACAATCATGACAACGCCCGGTTTTTGTGATGAACGAATTCATCTTTTCCTTTCAACCGGAGGGCTCCAAGGGGAGTCTTCTCCGGATGAGGATGAGGATCTGGATGTTGTGTCTCTCCCTGTTTCATCGATTCCGAAATCTATTGTCGATGGGGGAATTCGTGATGGAAAAACTCTCTCCGCATTTGCTTTGTACTGGTCGCTCAATCGAATCGATCGGTGAGCCATTCATTGGTCGACCGTAAATATCTTCTTGCAGGAGGTATGATTCGTCTTGACTCAGAGCGCTGCCGGGGGTGTCTTGAGTGTGAAGAAATATGCCCTACCGGTGTTCTGGTTATGCCTATATCAGGAGATCAGGAAGGGTGTGCTCTGTCCGTAATGGGAACTTGTATTGTTTGCAGATACTGTTTGACTTCTTGTCCGGACAAGGCGTTGTCTCTGATTCCAAAGGCAGATGAGGAGTCCTATCCATGAGTCCATTTCGTGGCCGATCGTTGGTTCCAACTTTTCCAGAAAACTCCGGAACACCAGAAGACAGGGACAAAAATGCATCTTTGATTGATCCGGAGATCATCCTGGAATCTCTCGAGGAAGGTGTACTTGCCATTGGCCTTGATCGAAAAATCCTTTATATGAATAAAGCTGCAAGAGAAATGCTGTCCGTGACACCAGGACAGGAAAAAACGATCGATTGCCAAAAAGCGCTCAAGTCATCTTCCTGTCAGACCAGATGTTTATTGGAAAAAACGATTACGACCGGTGAGACGATCAGAAATCATGAAATCACGATCTTTGATCGCTCTCATCGAATCCGTACTCTCCGAGTGAACACGGCCCTTTTAAAAAGACCTGATGGAGAGTTGATCGGAGGAGTGGAGATTTTCCATGATGTGACGCATATTCTTGCCTTGAAAGAGGAAATCAAGGGCCGCTATTCTTTTGGTCGAATCATCGGTCGGTCTCAACGCATGCAGGAGTTGTATGACATTCTTCCGATTATATCGAATGGAAAATCGACCATTTTGATCGAGGGAGAAAGCGGAACAGGCAAGGAACTCGTTGCAAATGCGATCCATGAGTCGAGCTCCAGAAAAGAAGGACCATTTGTCAAACTGAATTGCGCAGCTCTTTCCGAAGGCGTTCTTGAATCGGAGCTCTTTGGACATGTCAAGGGCGCTTTTACAGGAGCTGTCCAAAGTCGCCCTGGACGTTTTGAAATCGCTTCCGGTGGAACCTTGTTTCTTGATGAGATAGGGGAAATTTCGCCATCCATGCAAGTCAAGCTTCTGAGAGTTCTCCAGGAAGAAGAGTTCGAACGGGTTGGAGGAACCCATACGATCAAGGTCGACGTCAGGGTTATTGCCGCAACCAATCGGGATTTGAAGCAAGCCATGGAAAAAGGGGAGTTTCGAAAAGACCTTTATTACCGGCTTAGGGTGATTCCCGTGACACTGGTTCCGCTTAGGGATCGCAAAGAAGATATCCCGCTTCTGATCAATTCTTTTATAGAAAAATTTTCCCTGACGACCGGTAAGGAAATATCTGGAATCTCTCCTGAGGCTATGGGAGTACTTTTGAATTATTCCTGGCCAGGAAATATCAGGGAGTTACAGAATGCGATCGAGCATGCTGTTCTTCTTTCTCCCGGGGGCATCATTGATCTGAAACACCTACCGGCAGACATTACCAATAACCCTGAAGAAAACCGGGCTCCGGAAAATATTGTGGAGACTTCCCAGCCACTCCGAAAAGTGAAGGATGATATGATTCGCAAAACATTGGAAATGACTGGAGGAAATATATCAGAAGCAGCCAGGAAGCTTGAGATCGGCCGTTCAACCTTGTGGCGCCGGTTAAGGGAAATGGATCACGGATGATTCTATCCCTGTCGAAAGACCAGTTTCGGAACCTGTCTTCAGAAAAACGATTTATTCCTTTTTTTGGGGAGATCCTTTCGGACAGAATAACCCCGGTTGCCGCTTATGCATCCCTTGATCCCCTAACACATCGTTTCCTTCTGGAAAGTGTTGTTGGCGGGGAGAGCTGGGGGCGATTTTCCTATGTGGGGGGGGGTGTCCTGTTTCGGTTTGAAGGGAATGTTTCAGAGGGACTCTCCATTACGGATCTGACCCGGTCAGAGTCGGGTGGGAGATGTCACAGGGACGGAGATCTCCTCACACTCTTGAAAGATGAGATGGAGGCTATATCGATCGAGTCGAGCTTGCTCCCAGCCGGTCTTGCGGCAGGGATTGTAGGATACCTGTCCTACGATATGGTTCGCGAATTTGAAAAATTGCCGAGTTTGCTTCCCCCACAAAAAGAATTCCCTGACCTGTATTTTGTCCTTCCGGAATTTCTTCTTGTGTTTGATCATGTTCTTGGAAAACTCAGAATCCTGACATGGATTGACCGAGAGGAGGATCTCAGCTCTGACGAGTTATATGATAAGGCCTCATCAAGGTTGTCAGCCCTGAAGGGCTCCCTTTCCTTTCATGCCGATCAGGAGGGATCTGTCAGGGAACACGATCCACTGTCATTTGTTGAATCTCCCAGCTCCAGGGTTTTTGAAGAGAATGTTCTGAAAGCAAAGGAACACATCAAATCGGGAGATATTTTTCAGATTGTTCTCTCCAAAAGATTCTCGTTTCATTTTGATGGCGATCCGTTAAAAGTCTATCGGGTATTGCGCTCGATCAATCCATCTCCCTACATGTATTTGATACAGGATGGAGATATGGCAATTGTGGGTTCATCTCCCGAACTTCTCGTCCGGGTGAAGGGGGAAAAAGTTGAGGTTCGCCCGATTGCCGGAACGGTCAGAAGAACGGGTGTTCCTGAAGAGGATGCTATAAGGCAAAAACAGCTTTTAGCCGACCCCAAGGAGCTTGCCGAGCATGTTATGCTGGTCGATCTTGGAAGAAATGATGTGGGACGGGTGAGTCAACCAGGAACTGTGCGTGTCCCGGAAATGATGGTTCTCGAGCAATACTCTCATGTGACGCATATTGTTTCTCATGTGGAAGGACTGCTTTCCAGTAATAATGATGCATTTAGCGTGATCCGGGCAGCTTTTCCGGCTGGGACACTATCAGGTGCTCCCAAAATCCGGGCAATGCAAATTATTGAGTCATTGGAGACAATGCGAAGAGGGCCTTATGCAGGAGCGGTCGGAACGATCTCCTTTTCGGGGGATTGTGATCTGGCCATTGCTATAAGGTCCATTTTTATTCGGGGAGGGAACGCATTCCTTCAGGCAGGTGCCGGAATTGTTGCGGACTCAATACCCCAGAACGAAGATCAGGAAGTGGCAGCAAAAGCGGCAGCGATGATGGAAGCGTTACGAATTTCGAATGGGGAAAGAGGCTCATGGCTTTTTTGATGATCGATAATTATGACTCCTTCACATTCAACCTGGTTCAGTATTTTTGGGAATTAGGTGTTGAAATGGATGTGGTGAGAAATGATCAGGTTGATTCAAGCTGGATCCTTGCCCGGAATTATGAGGGGATTGTTCTCTCTCCAGGTCCTGGTTCTCCAAAAGATTCAGGGATCTGCAGAGAAGTTGTTTCCAATCTATCCTCGGATACTCCGGTCTTTGGGGTCTGTCTGGGCCATCAGGTGATCGGGGAGGTTTTTGGAGGACGGGTGGATCGGGCTCCAAGGCTCATGCATGGGAAAACATCCCCCATCATCCACTCCGGAGAAGGGCTTTTTTCCAATCTGCCTGTTCCATTTGATGCGACGCGTTACCATTCATTAGTGATCTTGCCTGAGACGATGCCAAAAGAGCTTGTTGTAACAGCCTGGACCGAAGAAGGTGAAATCATGGGTGTGCGTCACGTTGATCGCCCTGTTTGGGGTGTTCAGTTTCATCCGGAATCCATTTTGACGAAGGAGGGAAAATCTCTTTTGGGGAATTTTCTCCGCCTGTCAAAGTCTTTTCAGTCGGGCAAATTGTGTCACGGGAAATGAGCCAGACCGTTTTGCAAAGGGTGATATCCGGAGAGACGCTGACCCGATTGGAGATGGATCAATGGCTAAGCAATGTTGTTAGTGGTCGGGAGAGTGAGCCGGTTATTGCTGCCGTTTTGTCTACCTTGGCATTTCGGGGGGAGTCTGTTTCCGAGCTGTCGGGAGCGCTTGATGCCCTGAAAAGAGTGATGGTTCCTTTTCCTTCGAATCAGCTCTTGCCACTACTCGATACATGCGGCACTGGTGGTGACGGAATGGGAACGTTCAATATCTCAACCACGGTCGCCATAGTTTTGGCAGCGGGCGGTATCCCTGTGGTCAAGCACGGAGGGAGGGCTGTTTCCAGCCGTTCGGGTTCAGCCGACGTTTTGGAGGCATTGGGTATTCGTGTTGACCTTCCTGTGGAGAGGTCTCTTGAGATTTTTTCGGAATTGGGAATCGTTTTTTTATGGGCACCTCTTTACCACCCTGCTTTAAAGGGTCTGGCACCGCTTCGGCGATCCCTTCAAATCAGGACTCTTTTGAACATGATCGCTCCTCTTGCCAATCCTGCTGGCGTGACGAGGCAAATACTGGGTGTTTCCTCCGAGAAAATGGTATCTCCTATGGCACAGCTTCTGATGGCACACGGGTCGAAAGAGTTTATCGTTATTTCTGGTCAGGGTCTTGATGAGGTGACTCTTGAAGGTCGGACAACTTTCGCTCTTGGACGTGGAGGAGAGATTCACGAAGGCTATCTGACCCCCAGGGACTTTGGACTTCCTCTGGTTCCGGTGGGGGCCATTTGCGGAGGGACACCATCGGAAAATGCATCAATCATGAGAAGAGTCCTCTCCGGGGAAGAAGGACCCTATATGGATTACGTCCTTGCAAATGCAGCTTTGGGGTTTCAGGTAGCAGGTCTGGTGGACGGTCCTCTTGAGGGAGTAAAGATGGCTCGAAGTGTGGTCATGAGTCGGCGGGCCGAACAACTTCTTGATCGATGGGGGGAACTTTGCCAAACCCAGTCCTGACCCAAATTCTGGAGTCCAAACAAGAAGAGATCTCCCATCTCTCTGAAGCCTCTTTAAAGACTGGAGTTTCATCGGGCAGAAACGTTCCACTTGTTCGGGATTTTCTGGCAGGCTGGCGCCAAGAGAGAGGATCGGGTGTCCGGGTGATCGCGGAGAGTAAATCCAAATCCCCGTCAAGGGGGATCATACGAATGGACTATGATCCGGTTGCGATTGCTTTGGAGTATGCTGAATCCGGAGCATCCGGAATATCCGTTCTGACAGATCCCCGCTTTTTCGGGGGGAGCCTCCCCGATCTCCTTGCTGTCAAATCCGCTTTTTTATCTCGGGGTATTGTTTTGCCGGTCTTGAGGAAGGATTTTATCATTGATCCAAGACAGGTGGATGAGGCGTTTCTGTTTGGGGCCGATATGATCTTGCTCATTGTCCGGATACTTGCCGACAAGACTCTTGTAAAGCTGATTGAACAGGCAAGGGAGTTGGGAATGGAAGCGCTTGTTGAGGTTCATTCGGAGACGGAGATGAAAAGAGCCCTGGATGCAGGCTGCTCTTTTCTTGGCGTCAATCATCGTGATCTTGATACATTACAGATGGATCTTGACCTTTCAAGCCGGCTTGCCGGAATGATTCCCGATCATGTTATCCGGATTGCCGAGAGCGGCCTGAAAACCGGTCGGGATTGCCTGAGAATGGCAGAACTTGGTTACGATGGCGTTCTGGTAGGGGAGTCTTTTTTGACGACAGCTCATCCTGGTTTGGCTCTTAAGGATTTCTTGACGTATGTGGATTAAAATCTGTGGATTGACCGAGCCGGGGGAAGCCGCACAGATCAGCCGGATGGGAGTGGATGCGATTGGTTTGATCTTTTATGCAAAATCTCCGAGGGGGTTGACGATCGAGCGTGCATCCGAAGTTGTTTGTGACGTTTCGGCGGGAGTCATGAAGGTTGGTGTCTTCGTTGATCCTGATTGGCCATATATCGAGAGAGCAGTCCGATCGGTTCCGCTGGATATGCTTCAGTGGCATGGAGAACCCCTTTCCGAAGAGGGTCTCCGTCAGATGAACCAGATGGGAGTTCCCTGGATTGATGTGCGAAGGATTCGCCCATCTGAAACAGTTTTGGAGGTAACTTCCAAAGCAGGGGCTGGTATGTTGCTTGTGGAAGGATTTACCGAAAAGGCTCCGGGTGGAACCAAAACACTTTGGGATTTCAAGAAATTGTCCGGGATCAAAACATCTGTTCCCCTGATCCTCTCGGGAGGACTTGATCCGGAGCTGGTACGGCAGGCTATTTGTGATGTATCACCTTTTGGTGTTGATGTTTCCTCGGGAGTAGAACGATCACCGGGCAGAAAAGATTTGGATAAAGTGGCCAGATTCATTAATGAAGCGAGAAGGTAATCGGTTAAGGGGGACGAGTTGAAAGATCTGAAGAAGGTGCTCAAACCTTCTCGAATGCCAGATCATTCCGGATATTTTGGGGAATTTGGCGGACGATTTGTTTCGGAAACACTGATGGAAGCTCTGTATGAACTTGAAACAGCTTTTAAAAAAGCTTGGAGTGACCGTGTATTCCGGAAAGAGTACCAGGATGTTCTTACGGAATTTGTCGGTAGGCCGTCTCCCCTGACTTTTGCCGAAGGATTGACCAACCATGCAGGTGGTGCTCGAATCTATCTCAAAAGGGAGGATCTCAACCATACTGGTGCGCACAAGATCAATAATGCTGTAGGTCAGGCCCTTCTTGCGAAAAGAATGGGAAAAAAAAGGCTTATTGCTGAAACAGGTGCTGGCCAGCATGGTGTCGCCACGGCAACTGTGGCGGCAAAGTATGGCTTTGATTGTGAAATTTTCATGGGGTCTGAAGATGCAAGGCGTCAATCCCTGAACGTTTTCCGGATGAACCTTCTTGGTGCAAAAGTAAAAGAAGTCGATGGCGGGACGAAGACGCTCAAGGATGCAATCAGTGAGGCTTTGAGGGATTGGGCCCAGTCTGTCCTGACAACCCATTACGTCCTGGGGACTGCGTTTGGACCGCATCCTTTTCCCTTGATGGTTCGCTCGTTCCAGTCTATTATCGGGCGTGAGGCACGCCAGCAAATCATGAAAAAGGAAGGGCGTCTGCCGGATGCACTGGTGGCTTGTGTGGGAGGCGGAAGCAATTCTCTCGGCTTGTTCCATCATTTTATTGGCGATGCATCTGTTCAGATGTTCGGAATCGAAGCGGGAGGCCGCTCATTGTCTGAAGGTGATCATGCCGCACGTTTTCAAGGCGGGAGAGTTGGTGTTCTACAGGGTTCCAAGACATTTGTCCTGCAGAACCCGGATGGTCAGATCCTGAGAACGCATTCCGTTTCCGCGGGTCTTGATTACTCAGCGGTAGGACCTGAATTGGCCTATTATTTTGAAACGGGACGCGTTCACTTTGATGCGGTTGGGGATGATGAAGCCTTGCAGGCATTTGATACCCTTTCTCGTCTGGAGGGGATTATACCGGCGCTGGAAAGTTCCCATGCGATCGCTTACGGTATTCGATTGGCCAGGGAAATGGGGCGTGGGAAGATCCTGATCATCAATCTTTCCGGCCGTGGAGATAAAGATGTTTTGGAGGTGGCTCGTTTGCGGGGGGAAATTTCATGATGCCCCGGACCCTTAAAAAAGTGAGACTCTCTGATAAAAAAGTCATCCCATATCTTATGGCGGGAGATCCGGATCTCCCGGTGACCAAGCGACTTCTCTCTGAAGCGAGCAAGGCAGGTGTATGGGCTGTTGAATTGGGAATTCCCTTCTCTGACCCGACGGCAGATGGTCCAGTTATCCAGAAGGCGGCCATCAGGGCCCTATCGGATAAAACATCCCTTACCAAAATTCTCTCTTTTCTGGGAGAGATTCCGCTTTCTGAAAGACCTCCTATTTTTATCATGACCTACTTCAATCTCTTTTTGTCATTGACGATTGAGGAGTTTATCCAGGAGGCCGGTCGAGTTGGCGGTATCGTCGGGGCAGTGATACCGGATCTGTCTTTTGAAGACTCAAAGAAGGTCAGGAAAGCTTTTAAAGCGGCGGGTTTGGCTCTCATCCCGTTTATATCACCGACGACAAGCCCGTCCCGTATAAAAAAAATTCTTGCAACAGCGGATGGATTCATTTACTTTGTATCTTTGCTGGGTACGACTGGAAAAGCGCTGACCTTGTCGTCGACAATGGAAGAGTCGGTGAGGAATCTTCGTTCTCAGACGAAATTGCCTGTTTGTGTCGGTTTTGGAATTCAGACTCCGGAAATGGCAAAAGAGATTCTCCAGTTTTCTGACGGAGTGATTGTTGGGTCCAGATTGGTTCAGGAAGAAAAGGATCCGCTTGAGTGGGGAAAATTGTTGCGACAATTTTGCGAAGTGGCCAGATCGATGCCTTCTTCGCAACATCAATAGATTGAATCAGGAGTCATAATATGGGTTGGCTTTCAAGGTCTCATTCGAAAGATAAAACTTCTGAAAAAAAACTCCCTGAAGTTCAGGAAGGTGAACGGAAAGTTCGGATTCCTGAAGGTCTCTGGATCAAGTGTCATTTGTGCCGCCAAATCGTTTACCGCAAGGAAGTTGAAAAAGCGGGTAAGGTTTGCCCCAAGTGCAATTACCATTTTCCCATTACGATTGATGAACGGATAGCCCAACTGGCGGATCCGGACTCCTTCGTTGAGTTTGCCGGGCAGATTGAACCGTTGGATCCCTTGAATTTTACCGATAGCATGCGTTATCCGGAGCGAGTCAGATTGGCTCAAAAAAAGACAGGGCTGACAGAGGCGTTGCGGATTGGTGATTGCAAGATCAATGCTCGTCCAGCTGTTCTTGGGGTTTTTTCTTTTGGGTTCATGGGTGGAAGTATGGGGTCTGTGGTAGGTGAAAAGGTTGTGAGGGCCGCGGAGCGAGCACTTGAACTGAAAGTTCCCCTTATTTTGGTGACTGCATCTGGAGGAGCCAGAATGCAGGAGGGAATTTTTTCTCTTATGCAAATGGCCAGAACCAGTGCAGCCATTTCCCGTCTCCATGAAAATGCCATTCCGTTTTTCTCGGTTTTGACCGATCCGACCTTCGGAGGTGTCTCGGCCAGCTTTGCAATGCTGGGAGATGTCATTCTTGCAGAACCCCGTTCCCTGATTGGTTTTGCAGGTCCGAGAGTCATTGAACAAACAATCAAGCAGCAACTCCCTGAAGGTTTCCAAAGGGCGGAATTTCTACTGTCGCATGGTTTTTTGGACATGATTGTTGAGAGAGGAAAGCTTCGGGAAACGCTCTCTCTGCTCATCTGTCATTTCCGCCAAAACGGAACGTCCAAGTGTCAGTCGGAGGGAGACCCTGAGGGCGAAGCCCTGGTGCGTGATTGAGCATCAGCGACCGATTGGAGGCCATGAATTTTTTAAATGGTCTCCGCCTGCATGGGATTCATCCAACACTGGAAAACGTTCGAGCTCTCCTTGATCGAACCGGTAATCCCCAGCTTCGCTTTTCCTCCATACAGGTTGTTGGCTCGAATGGCAAAGGTTCGACGGCTTCAATCTTGGCAAGCATCCTCGCTGCCAATGATGAAGGGTTGGTGGGTTTGTACACATCTCCCCACCTGTCGGATTTGAGAGAGCGTGTATTGGTCCAGGGTCAGATGCTTCCTGTGGACTCCTGGCTTCAGGTTCTGGATTTTACGGAGCGATCCATCCGGGAGCTTGGCCTCCCCATCACATTTTTTGAAGCCATAACCTGCGCAGCCTTTTCTCTTTTTGAACGTTCAGGAATCCAAATGGCGGTTCTTGAGGCGGGTATGGGCGGGCGTTGGGATGCGACTTCCGTTGCGATTCCTCTCGCTACAGTATTGACTTCCGTTTCCCTTGAACATACCCAGATACTCGGCAATACTCTTGTTCAGATTCTGGCCGAGAAGATCGCTGTAGGTCGGGAAGGCAGACCTTTTATCGCTAAATTGCCTGATGAGCTTTTGCCTGAATTTCAGCGACATGCTAACACCATGGGCTTTATTCCCATTCTCTGGGGAAGGGACTTTTCCGCACGATGGGTCTCACCGGAAACCTCCCTGAAAAGAATGTTTAGCTATAAAGGACCTTCAGGAACAATGGAGCTTCCTGTTTCTCTTGTGGCGGATTATCAGATTGGAAACATTGCCTTGGCATTGGCTTCTCTTGATGTTTTAGGGAAGCTGCCAAAAGAAGAAACGCTCGCCAAAGCACTTCTCCAGGTCGTTCATCCGGGACGATGGGAGAAGATTTCGGACAGTCCCCAAGTCTATCTTGATGGAGCCCATAACCCAGAGGCGGCAGAGGTTTTGGCTCAAACAATCAAGGATGCCTTTGGCCCTGACCAGAAAGTGATTTATCTGTTTGGCATTCTTGAAGACAAGAACTGGAAGCAGGTTTTGGAACATCTTGTTCCATCAGCAGAGTCTTTCTTTTTGACCTCCCCTCTTTCGAACCGGGCTGTCGCCCCTGAGCGATTGGTCCAATGGTTGTCGTCTGTCAATGCGACATTACCGAAGAAATCCGGACCTATTGAGCAAGTCCTTGGGGAAGCCATTGAAAGGGCTGCTTCATTATCGTTGCCACTTGTGGTTGCAGGATCCTTATATCTGGTCGGGGAGGTCAGACAACGGTTGACAGGATTGATTCCGGATTTTCCCGTTGGAGAGCATTCTCCCGAAGACAATAGACCATCGTGAGAACTTTTTTTGCCATCAGGCTTTTTGTTTTAGTGTGCTTTTTTTCGGGAATCCTTCTGTGTCCTGTCAATGGCAATGCAGCGGGTCAATCCGCTCCTTCCCAAAAACAATCTTCTCAGGACAAGGTTGTTGTCCTTGCTGATCACTTGCGATTCAATCGGAAAACCCATCTGATCCATGCCGTGGGACATGCTTATGTTTCCCGGGGCAATATCTCTCTTAATGCGGACGAAGTCATTATCAATCGGGAGACAAACATTGTCTGGGCTGCGGGACATGTTCATCTTCGTGCGCCAAAAACGAAGATGAAAGCCAAGCGTCTCCGATTGAATCTTTCGAACGGGAAGGCCCACCTGATCAATGGATCGGTTGATACGATCCAGCCTTATACGGGAAATGGATTGAGAGCCGAGTACACCTATCATATTACCGGAAAAGTGATTGACAAGCTTTCCTCTGATCACTACCACGTGGTCAGCGGAAATGTCACGACATGTGACTGTCTTCCGGATACGACCCCAAGCTGGATGATGCAAACCGGTTCGGCCGATCTTTACCTGGGAGATCATTTCGATAGCTCAAACGATGTTCTTCATATCAAGGGGCTTCCAGCGATCTATCTCCCTTATTTTTCTTTCCCGGTTGTTTCAAGAAAAACCGGTTTGCTGATGCCGTTTGGGAACTATAACTCGATTCAGGGACTGGTATTTCAGGATTCCTTGTTTTGGGATTTAGACCCTTCTTATGATTTGATGCTTACGGTGGATGACATGAGTAATTTTGGTGTGGGAGAAGGATTGACCTATAGGCAATCCTTTTCCCAAAACCAGAATCTTCTTTTGTCCTATAGCCAGCAGGCGGTCAATGATCCAAGTCTGGGGTTGCGCACCAATATTACCCAGACAATGGATCTTTATAACTACTCGGGACAAGATTTCAACTTGATGGGAAATATCAACTTTGTCAGTGCACAGGACTTTTACCAATTGATGAGCGTTGGTAGCACCGCAAGCTTTAACCCGCAAATGATGTCATCCATCTACGCAAACTATTATCAGGATAACAGCGAGGTGAACCTGATCGGAGTCTATAACGAGGATATTTTTCCTGGACCAAACACAACTGTCTCAAAGCTTCCACAAGGAGATTTGGCCATAATGGACTATCGTCTTGGAGAAACTCCCTTTTACTTCTCAAGCTTTTTGTCCGGAGTGGACTTTATGGCTGGCCCGATCCTAATGCAGCGAGGGCTACTGTTTCCCCATCTGAGTGGAAGTTTTTCTCTTGGGGATGGCGCTGTTGAGATTTCTCCCCATGGAGGAGTGCTTCAGTCTTTTTATAGCGAGGGAAACGGTTCTCCTAGTCCGTACAGCCAAACTGTTCCGAATGGAGGCATTGCCATCAGGAGTGCCATTGAAAAAGACTTTGTCCTGCCATCCTATCTTGGGGGAGGAACGATTACCCACCAGATTGTTTTTAATGGCGATTATGAATACTCGCCTCAAAATAATGAATCTGCCATTATCCAAAACGGCTGGACAGATAATATTCCCGGACTGAATGCGGCTTACTACGGAATTACCAATCGATTTTTCTATGATGGACAATCCGGAACATCGGAGATCTTATCGTTCAAGATTGCCCAGGAAGCCATTATAGACTCATACTCTACCAACACATCTCCCACTTTCTATGGTGGAACAACACTTTCAAACCCTTTTAGCAATTTGCCCGGACCGCTTAGTCCAATCCTTCTGGAAGGACACCTTCTCCCATCCGATCCGGTCTCTTTTTATGGGGAAGCATTTTATGATGCAACGTCGAAGGTTTTTCCGACAGAGGATCTTTCAATGATCTTCAATCAGGCTGCGGTCATGCCTGAAGCGATCAATTTTCTTTTTCAGATAGGTGAAACAAGCTACAGGGCCGGCACTGTTCCGATGGTAGGAAATTACTTTACCCCTCTTGCGATAACAGAAGGGTATTCCCAGCCGACCAATGCCACATTTTTAGTTCCATCGATCGGCGTTTCCACAAAACTCGGTCTCTATGGGTCAGTTGCATACTATGATGATCTTGATCCAGGTCCATCGGGAGGAATCCAGATGGAAGTCCTGTCGGCAGGGTATCAAGGATCATGCTGGAGCTTTGGCTTGATGTATTCCTTGGTGATTGAACCCGCACCGCTTCCTGTTCAGACGACATATGGTTTTTCTCTGACTTTGAACGGGATCGCGGGAATCGGGCAATTAATCAGTCCTGTTATGCCTCCGCCCGTGCCTTGATATCTGATGTTAAGTGTTTTTGGTAAAGGACCTTTCCATCTTGGAGAGTGCAAAGAGAAACGTTTCTATGTGTATTTCGACCCGTTCCGCAATAGAAATGCATGGTGGTGTTTCGAGTGTGAGTGTCCGGCTGGTGCCATGTTTGTGCATGTAAAAGGCTTGAGGCCACCCATGTCTTCTAAAGAAAGAGCGTCTTTTTCTCTTTGGAGAGATGACGCCATTGATGGCTGGCATTCCTTCAATAATAGGATTGTCATTGATCGGAAAGCCCTTTTTTCTAAGAAGGGCTGTGATCTCTTGTCCCCATTTGTCTGAATCGGTTTCCGAAACGTTGGCTGGTTGATGTTCATAAAGGTAAAACCCTTTTGTGTCAATGTCCTCGTGAAACTCGACAGACAGATCATATTCTCGATTTTTTAAATAATTCATCATGATCCGTATTTCTTTTGGGGGGTGACCGGTAGCAAAACACCTGTTAAGGTCGAACCCATCCTGGTTCGTTCTTGTTCTTCTTAAAAATCCCGAAGGGTTAATGAGCGGAAAAATATCGAGATTGATCTGCGGCAAGAGAATTTTTCTTTCGGAAATCTTTTTCAAAAGGTCAAGAACTGCATGTGGTCCTGCTGGCTCATCTCCGTGAATCCCTGCTGACAAAAGAACCTTGGGGATCCCCGTTCCGGTTTTTCGTTTCAGGCGAATGAAAGGGCAAGGGCCAATGTCTGTCTGGATTTCTCCCAAGAGTGTTGAATTGAATCCTGCCTTTTCAAGATGTTGGCCCTGAATTTCCTGGATAAGTTCTTTTGGATTAAAACACTCTTCCATCATATATTATTTTTGCGGAAGCAATGAAATGCCCTGGTGTCCAATGGTTGCCTCCGCGACTCCTTTCTAATTGAATGGCCTATTTGCTCCTGAAGTGACATTTCGTCACTCAAAAGGGTATTGTCCTGTCGTGCAGATTGAACGCCATGGCTGAATCGATTCCAGGGGGCCTGGAACTAGGTATCCCCCCACTTGAGCTTATCTCTCAGGACCTCAAAATAGTTTCTCTCTGAGTTGACGATCAATCTCGTAATATGAGGTGAGCGAGTAATTTCAATCATGTCTCCCACTTTGAGGGAATGTCCAACTTGGCCGTCAAGAGTTGCGGTTACGGATGAGTCTCCTTTTTTGATAAGAATCTCAAGAGTTGCCGCACCAGGAATCACGATCGGCCTATGGGTCAGCGTATGCGGACAAATGGGGGTTATGATGATTCCATCCATTCCTGGATAAAGTATGGGGCCACCTGCAGATAAGGAATAGGCGGTTGAGCCTGTTGGTGAAGAGAAAATAACACCATCACCTTTGAGCGATGTGACAAATTGTGCATTCATATATATGTCTGACTCGATCAACCGTGCAATGGATCCGTTGTTGATTACGATATCATTTAATACATGGGTTTGTGATTGTTCGATCCGATTTCGAAAAATGCGCACCTGGAGCATGATTCGATCTTCAATGGAATAATCTCCCTGAAGTGTTCGGGATAAGACGTCTAAAACTTCAGTGGATTGAACTTCCGTTAAAAAACCCAGATTCCCGAGATTGACGCCAAGAATGGGAATCTGGGTCCCTGCAAGTAGTCTTGCCGCAGAGAGAAGCGTGCCATCTCCCCCTAAAACAAGAACGACTTCACTTTCGTCCCGAATGGTTTCTCTTGAGTATGAAGGCTCATCACGAAGAAGGGTTGCTCCTTCATGGTCCAGTAATGGTGTAACACCTTTGGATCGCATCCATGGTAATAGATCCATCAAAATAGATCTGATTGCTTCGGATCGATGTGGCTTGCAAAGGATACCCACTCGCACGATGGGAGTATTTGTCATCATTTATGTCTCCGAGGAGGCCCGAGTAAACAAAACGGTCAATCCGCTAGGAAGGCTCTATCAAGAAAAGTTTCAGTATTCTACGATGGATCATGAAAAAACGGTAGGGCTGTTCTATTATGACCTCCCCGTTTCTCGTATTTCCTGCAGTGATGTCATAAAAGTGTGATTGTTTGTATATGGTGAATTCATTCAAGAATCACGTTTGCCAGAGGGGATTCAAGTTTATTGTGTAGACTCCGCTTCTTTAATGGGAAAATCCGGATGGTTGGGGGGGATTCAGTGTTAAAATGATTCTATCCCGATCAGAAAGCAAAAATGGACGAAGAGAATGTTATACCATTTCCCTATCAGGGGATAACTCAGGACTGAGCGCCGGAGCAATGAGATTCTCTACAAAAGAAGAACCTCGATAAAGTGAAAAGGTCTCACCACTTTGAAAATTTTAAGAATTTATGAGCGGTTACTCCCAATCATGACACCTTGACTTCTATCATCTTTAAGTGCTATAACCGCCGAACTAAAAAAAGCCAATAGAGAAGATCCTGTGTGACAAATCGCACCAGTTTTACCAAATGGATTGTAAGGGCGCTGTCCCTGAGGGGGGAGTACTATCTCCTCTCCCAGTCATATATCGACATAAGCTTGTCTGGCCCTGGGGTCTTAAGGGCGGAGGTTAGATAAATGAAAGGAAAGTATAAGCTCCATATTCCTGAATACAATTACTATTCCGATCAGGTGGCTTGTCGGAAATCATGTCCGGTTGGTACAGATGCTGGTGGATATGTTCAGGCCATCCGCTCGGGAGAGTATGAAAAAGCTTACGCCATAGCGAGAGGGCCAAATCCGTTTGCGTCTGTTTGTGGGTGGGTTTGTAACGCTCCATGTGAGGCATCCTGTACCCGCGGAAATATTGATCGCCCCGTTTCGATTCGGGCACTCAAGAGATTTGTAACGGAAAAGTATGGTGTCGAAGCGGTTCTCGATCCGGCAGCGACTCTTCGTTATTCCACTGCTCCTGGTGTCCCGTACGGTAGGGCAACTGGAGAGAAAGTTGCTATTATCGGCGGTGGACCTGCTGGTTTAAGCGCTGCCCATGATCTCGCCCGTCTTGGATACAGGGTGACTATATTTGAAGCAAATTCCAAATTGGGTGGCCTCTTTTACCTGGTTCCTGAATACCGCTTGCCTAGACCCTTGTTTCAGGCTGAAATCGAAGCCATCTTGAGTATGGGAGTCGAAGTCAGGCTCAATACAAAAGTTGGAAAAGATATCTCCTTTGAAGAGATCTATAAATCTTTTAAATCGGTTGTGATTTCCTCCGGTGCTTGGGGATCCCGCCCTATTCCCTTTGAGGGAAAGGATCTTCAGGGAACCTATTCTGCTCTCCCATTCCTTCAATCTGTTTATATCCACCATCAGCCAGTGACTTTGGGGCGGCGTGTTGCCGTTGTTGGAGCAGGTAACGTGGCTATGGACGTTTGCAGAACCGCTGTCCGACTGCCAGGTGTTGAATCTGTCAGTGTTATCGCTCTGGAAGATTGGGCTGAAATGCCGGCGGATGATGCTGAAATCGAAGACGCTGTTGATGAAGGAGTGCATTTTCTGCCTCGCAAGGGAACCAGACGTATTGTTGGTTCCTCCTCTGTTGAGGGGATTGAGGTTGTTGGTGTCAAGTCCGTTTTTGACGATCAGGGACGCTTCAGTCCGGTCTATAACGAAGAGGATCTCATTGTTGTCCCGGTTGATTCAGTTGTCCTCGCTATCGGGCAGTCGATTGATACGGCGTTCATTTCAGGCGAGCATGATTCCATTATCGGTCGTAACGGAGTCATCCGTGCGAATATGAGCGACATGAGTACGGGCATTCCCGGCGTCTTTGCCGCCGGAGATGTGGTGACAGGGCCACGGATTTTCATTGAAGCCATTGCTGCCGGTCAGTCGGCTGCTGCATCCGTTCATCGCTATCTCAGTCAAAAGGAAACTCCAAAGACCATATTTGGCGTATCCACAGCGATTGAGCATAGAGGTGCACCGACCCCTGTGTGGCCGGTTGATTTTAATGTGGACGGTTACTATACGATTCCAAGACAAAACCCACAATTGTTGAAGCCGGAGTTTCGCCGTACCAATTTTGAGCTTGCTGAGCTCTCCTTCACTGAGGAGGAGGCGCGTGAGCAATCGTCTAGATGTTTGACTTGTCATGTAAACCCCATTTTTGTTGGGGAAAAGTGCATCATGTGCGGTGGATGCGTTGATGTGTGTCCTGAATTTGCCCTGAAAATGATTCCATTGTCAGAAGTGGATCTGGATATCCCGAAATCTGCAGATGTGTTGAGTGGATTTATCGGGGTCGAAAAGGCGCGTCTCGGGGAGACTGAAGTCCTTCAAGAACTTAGCCGTTCCACGGCAATGATCTGGGATGGCGCCCGATGTATCAGATGTGGTCTATGTGCCAAGAGGTGTCCAACTGGTGCTATCACAATGGAATACCTGGAAATCAAACAGGAGGTAACCCATACATGAGTATTGTCGCAGACCAACCACAGAATAATGATTCTGGAGTGCTAGGCCCAACAGAGCAGGGACGCAGGAAATTTATGCTTGCCGCTGGTTGGGGTGTTGTCGGTGCAACTTTGGCCGGTTCGACTTTTGCAGCCTATAAATACCTTTTCCCCCCGATCCTTTATGAGCCACCTACAGTTTTTAAGATTGGGCATGTTACGGAGTACGGTTTAGGTGTTGATGAGAGATGGAAACTTAAGGGTCGCTTCTGGGTTGTGAGAAATATGAGGGGGATCTATAACATGATCTCCATCTGCCGCCATTTGGGTTGTACTCCAAACTGGTTCCCAGACCAGAAGAGATTCCGTTGCCCATGTCACGGCTCCATTTATGACGTACATGGCAATGTTCGAGGCGGACCAGCTCCAAGGACTCTCTGGAGAGGGCAAATCACTAAAGATCCTGTTGATGGTGCACTTGTTGTCAATACTGTTATTCGGCTTGACCCAAATCCTGCTCAAACTCCTCAAGGGCTTTGGGTAAAAGAAAAGGTAAAAGAAGTCAATCCGTTCTGGATCGAACATACTCCTCCATCCGGTGGGTCGTGTTCTTCAAACAGGTTGCTTTGCTAGGATCAACTGGCTTGATTGGGTAGGTTTATGCTGGCACACATTAAAAACATTCCTTTTTTAAAGGGAAAGGGTATTTGATGCTGGAAAAAATGAAAGAAAAAGTGGTTCAGACTCAGCTATTCAAGTCTGTATTTAGACATGGATATCCTGATAATGAACTGAATCAAGCTTATGTTGTCTTCAGTAATATCTTTCTTCATATCCACCCTGTGAAGGTTCGCCGCACTGCGTTGCGCATGCGCTACACATTCTGTCTGGGTGGCATTACTCTTTTCCTCTTTATCATGCTGGCCGTCACCGGGATTTGGCTTATGTTCTACTACACTCCTTATACCGGTTTGGCTTATAAGAACATCAAGGATATCCAGTTTGTGATCTTTGGTGGGAACCTTATGCGAGATCTTCACCGGTTTGCAGCCCATGGAATGGTTTTGTTTGTTTGGCTGCATATGACGAGGGTATTCCTGACCGGAGCCTATAAGGCTCCCAGGGAGTTCAACTGGGTCGTTGGAGTTGTTCTTCTTGTCAATACTCTGATCCTGAGTTGGACAGGGTATCTTCTTCCATGGGATCAGCTTGCTTACTGGGCCGTTACAGTGGGAACCAAGATGGCTTCCTATACCCCTTTTATCGGTCAGAATGGTCCATGGGGTGCCCAGCTTGGTGTTAACCCGACAAACGATCTGATGTTCATGATGATCGGCGGAACGGTCGTTGGGCAAAACGCACTGATCCGGTTTTATGTCCTTCATTGTGTCGTATTGCCTCTTGTTGTAACAGTGTTTCTGGCTGTTCATTTCTGGAGAATCCGGAAGGACGGTTTTTCAGGACCCTTGTAAAGCCTCAATGAGGAATATTGATTGTGCCGTTAGCGTAATCTCGTTTCGGAGAGGATAATCTTATGGAAAATAAGGCAGTAAGAGAAATATTTCCAAGGGATGCAAAGAAATCCTATGGTCTAGTTGAGCTGATGAAGGGAGCTTCTCCGATTGTCCGCAAGGAACCGGAAGACACTGTCTACACTTGGCCAAATCTCATCATGATTGAACTTATTTGTGCATTATTGGTAACAGCAGCATTGATTCTTTTGGTCCAGTTTGAGCATGCCCCATTGAGGTCTCTGGCGGATCCGTCCACGACCCCAAACCCAATGAGAGCCCCGTGGTACTTTTTGGGTTTGCAGGAAATTCTCGTCTATTTTGACCCCTGGTATGCAGGAGTTGTCCTGCCTGGAATGATTATTGTCGGATTGATGATTTTCCCGTACGTCGACACGAATCCAAAAGGTGTTGGCTATTACACATACTCCGAAAGAAAGTTTGCTGTTTTTAATTATTCCTTTGGTTTTGCACTCTGGTGGATCACAATTGTCATCGGTACTTACCTCCGTGGGTTGGACTGGCAATGGTATTGGCCCTGGAGCGATAAACTTGCCCACATGAACCCGGCCTTGGTGACTCTGGTTCCGTTACACATCGTCTTCGTCAATCTTCTCCATGTCTCAAAGGATGTGGCAAAGGGTTTTTGTGATATTATCTTTCTCGGATACTTTGCTTTGGGAATGCTGATTCCTTATATGTTTATGCGCAAATTTTATGATTCCATGGGGGCGGGGAGATATATCACTTTCATGATCTTCTTTTTGTCCATGATGGGTGTTGCGTTGAAAATTGTTTTGAGACTTCTTTTCAATATCAAGTATATCGTTGTAACCCCATGGATTAATGTTTGACCAAATTTTTGGTCTAGGCTCCAAATGCAAGAAGTCAAATACGGGCGAAGATCAAATCTTCGCCCTTCGGGGAGGTTGAATGGGATCGATACATAGTTTCTTTGATGCTCCTTGGATTGAGCAGGTTTTTGGATTTCCATACAGAATTGGAATATCCCTTGTATTGTTGTTTGGAACAGCTTTTTTCTATTACCTGGTCATCTGGTTCCAGAAATGGCAAGAGGGAAGTTTTTACCCAGAAGGCCATCCTCTTCGCAAGGATTCGTCTTCCAATGATCAAGAAAGGGGAATTCGATCATGAAGATGAAAATATACGCCATGTTCCTTTTCTCCACGATTTTTGTCGGAGTAATGATTGCGGTAGAGATGTACAAGGACTCTCATCCTGAATGGATGTCATATCAAAGTCACTTCTATAAAATCCTTGCAAAAAAAACCAACAAGCCGGAGATTGCCAATACTCCTCTGCAAGTCGTTCAGACATGGAACACCATTCTGAATAAGGCGGACAGATGCCAAACATGTCATATGGGTATCAATATCCCCATTTTCAAGGATATGCCAGAACCTTTCACCGCACATCCCGATATGTCAGGATTCATGTCCAAACATCCTTTTGAAAAATTTGGATGCACCGTTTGTCACGACGGAAACGGAATGGCAACGACCGTAAAGGAAGCTCATGGCTTTAATGTCACCTTGAATTATCAGCCTAAGGTAGGTCCTTTTTCCGAGGCATCCTGCACGAAATGTCACACAGATCTTTATAGTGAAGGCGTGAATCCTCCAATGACGCCCTATCTTAATCTCGCTAAAAGAACTATCAAGGAAAAAGGTTGCGGTTCCTGTCACATGATGGCCCAGTTCAATTTACACGGAGTCCTTGCGCCGGATCTATCAGGATTTGGTTCGAGAACAGAGCTAGGCTTCTATAATGTTCACATGTTTGAGTATGTGAATGGTATTCGCTCGGAGAGGGAATGGGAGTGGGAGCATTTCAAGAACCCCAGACGCGTATCTCCTGGAGTGCCAGCATTCAAGGTTCCTCCAACCATCATGCCCAATTTTCATCTGACGGACGAGCAGACAACCGCTCTTACGGTCTGGGTCCTTGGTTTGGTTGATCCCTCCGTTATCACAGTTCCGCAAAAATATTTGCCGGTTGAAAGAAGTCAGGGAAGGCCCGTTCCCATCCCTATCACCAAGGGAAATATCGGAGTGTTCCCGGATTCAGCCTTTAAAAAAGTTTCGTTTAAAAATTAAAAGAAATATACTTTCATAAGAAAACCCCCTTTGCCGTCAGGTGAAGGGGGTTTTCTTTTATATACAGGAAAATCCGTTTTGATCGGGGAACAGAATGATTCATGTTGACAAGCTTAGGAAAGACTATCTCCAAAAACGAAAAACCATAACCGCAGTCGATTCGATTTCTTTTGAGGTCCAAAAAGGTGAGTTTTTTTCATTGCTTGGTCCTAATGGAGCAGGGAAAACGACTACGATCTCCATTCTTTCTACTATTTTGTCTCCTACTAGCGGGCATGTCTTCATTAATGGGATAGATGTTCAAAAAGACCCCCATGGAGTTAGACAGCATATTGGTGTCATTTTCCAGGACCCTAGTCTGGATGATCGATTAAGCGCACAAGAGAATATGGATTTTCATGGTCGTTTGTATGGTATGAAACCGAGCGATCGGCTGCAGAGATCAGAAATCTTACTGAAAATGGTCGACCTATGGGATCGAAGGAACTCTTTGATTCGCACATTTTCAGGCGGTATGAAACGCCGTCTCGAAATCGCCCGAGGCTTGATGCACCGCCCCCTTCTATTAATTCTGGATGAACCAACCATTGGTCTGGATCCTAAAAGTCGAAGGGATATTTGGCAATATATTCATCAGGCCAGAAAAGAATGGGCCATGACAATTCTTCTTACGACCCATTACCTAGAGGAGGCCGATGGAGCCGATCGTGTGGCGATCATGAATAAAGGGAAAATCGTCGCAATGGATACACCCGGAATTTTAAAGTCCTCCCTGGGTCCTGGCCTTGTTACCCTGGAGGTATTACCTGAAAACATAGACCGGGTGAAAACAGAATTGGACCAACTCTATGGGATTTCCAGATTTACCTTTGAAACGGATTCCATACTAAAGTTTCAAATGCCTTCAACGATTTCATCCCCTTCGATTCTTCTCCAGAGCCTTCCTCCGGTGATTGCGGGATTTACGATTGGCACGCCTACCCTGGATGATGTTTTTATCTCTCTCACTGGTGATGGTGATAAGATAAACGAAGAGTGAAGGATAAAGATCTTCGGCGAATCCTTAGTGATAAACTGGCTTATGAAGGGAAAAGGACAGATTTTTGATCCAATGGTTAGCTTGTAGATTTTTCCATGAATCTTTCCGGTTCATTCTTACTCTTGGAGTTCTCTTATTTCTGTATGTTGACGGATTCAAAATCTGAATTTTACGATTTCCAATTTTTTGATCTCTGGAAATAGTGGGCCGATTCTTCGCTGTGCCATATGGATCTGAATCGTTTGATCCTCTCCCCATCAAGTGTACGGGAGTTTCGACAATATCCCGAAAGGCGTTCTGTAAAGATTTTCCCCGGAATGGAAAAGTCTCTATCGGATCGGGGCAGGCATCACGTTTTTTACGGGAAAGGTTTTCACTTTTATGAATAATCCGCCTCAATCCCCAATTGCATTTGAACTACCAGCCGAAATCAAAAAAGAGATTACTCCGGCAAGTCCTTTTTTAAGAGACTTAAGGGGTATCTATACCCTTTGGCTAAGAGACGTCATTCGGTTGTGGAGAGACAGGATTCGGCTGGTAGGTTCTTTTATCCAGCCGATACTTTTTCTCTTTGTTCTGGGAGGGGGGCTCAAAGGGCGTGTTTTGTCTCAAGGGTCTACCGAAAACTATCAGGTCTTTATCTTTCCCGGAATTATTTTGATGAGCATATTGTTCACAGCCTCTTTTGCTGGCATGGCCGTTGTATGGGATCGGGAGATGGGGTTTTTAAAAGAAGTGCTTGTGGCTCCTCTTTCCCGGACCGCTGTCGTTATAGGAAAAATATTGGGTGGAGCCTCTAATAGTTTGATTCAAGGGGTGTTTTTATTGGCTCTGGCTCCTTTTCTGCACATATATCCTTCATTTGCCCATCTGCTGCTGATGTTGGGGGTAATGGTTATTGTATCTTTGTCCCAAACGGCGATGGGTATTGCTCTATCAGCCCGGATGAGCTCAAGTCAGGGATTTATGGTGCTTATGAATTTCATTGTGCTTCCGATCTATTTTCTCTCCGGGGCGATGTTTCCGCTTAATAAATTGCCCATGTGGCTATCTGTCTTGTCACAGTTGGATCCGCTGACTTACGGGGTCGACTTGATGAGGGGCATTCTTCTGGGAACATTTTATTATTCCATCGATCGGGATATATTGATTATTATCTTATTTGGTCTATTGATGCTATACATCTCTGTCAGGCAGTTTCAGAGAGATTAAGCTCTCTATTGATTCTTTTTTGAGGAATGCAATGAAGGAAGGAGAAACAAAAAAATGGCGTCAGAAATGTCTTTCGATATTGTGTCCAAAGTGGATATGCAGGAAGCCAAAAATGCCGTTGAGCAAACCAATAAAGAGATCTTGACCCGTTTTGACTTGAAGGATACAAAGTCCGAGGTCAAATGGGACAAGTCTGATTTGGTTCTTGAGGCCAAGGATGCTCACAAGTTAAAATCGGTCAATGAAATTCTGGACTCAAAATGTTTGAGGAGAGGGATTTCTCTTAAAAACCTTGATAAGGAAAAAGTTGAAGAAGCCTTGGGGGGAACAGCTCGCCAGAGAATTCGTTTTAAACAAGGTTTGTCATCAGAAATAGCCAAAGAGGTTGTAAAAGAGATAAAGTCAAGTAAATTGAAGGTACAGCCTCAAGTACAAGGGGAAATGGTCCGTGTTTCTGGAAAATCTAGAGATGATCTGCAGGAAGTAATCCAGATTCTGAAAAACAAGGATTTCGGAATTGATCTACAATTTACAAACTATCGGTAGGCTCTGGTCTCTGTCGAGTCTTGTTTCGGGGATTGTTTTGTTGATTTTACTGAATTTATGATTTGTCATCTTGATTCCAGAAGGTTTTCTGGAGAGGGGGGAATGTGAGCTTTGGAAAACAAGTTCTGGGATCCTTGATGCTCTTGGGATTATTGTTCCAGACATCCTGCATTACAGTAAATCTCTTGCCGCCAAGTAATGGATTAACAGAAGAAGTTGTTTCTGGAAAAGGATCTCCAGACAAATTATTGCTGATTCCCGTTGATGGTTTTATCGGGGATCGGGCTCAAAAGGGAATTCCGTTTCTTGGGGGCCGGGAAGATACTGTGACTGCAATGCGGTCAATGTTAAAAAAGGCAGAACATGATCCTAGCGTCAGAGGAGTCATTTTCTTGATCGATAGCCCTGGTGGATCTGTAACCGCTTCTGATCGAATTTATCATATGATTCGTTCATTCCGTCAAAGACATCCCATACCCGTTTTTGCGCTCGTCGAGGATATAGGTGCCTCAGGGGCTTACTATATTGCCATGGGGGCTGATGAAGTATGGGTTCATCCCACTAGTATTGTTGGCAGTATCGGCGTGGTTGTCTTCAATGTGGGTGTGACCGGTTTGATGAAGAAAATTGGCGTGACCGATCGATCCATTACTTCCGGGGACGAAAAAGAGATGGGGTCCCCCTTCCGTCATATGTCAACAAAAGATCAACAGATTTTTCAAGACCTCGTATCAGATCTCTATAGCCAATTTTTGGGAGTTGTCTCAAAAAACAGGCAAAT
The DNA here is from genome assembly GCF_000284315.1 of Leptospirillum ferrooxidans C2-3. Taxonomy (NCBI): domain Bacteria; kingdom Pseudomonadati; phylum Nitrospirota; class Nitrospiria; order Nitrospirales; family Nitrospiraceae; genus Leptospirillum; species Leptospirillum ferrooxidans. The sequence continues at coordinate 681,951 of NC_017094.1, forward strand.
TGCGCCAGATCAGCTCAAGTCCATAGCGGATGGAAGGGTCTATACCGCAAAACAGGCAATCAAGCTTCACCTTGTTGACAGGATCGGGTACAGGGAAGATCTTGTGGCTCATCTTGAGCGTGTCATGCATGTCAGTAAGTTTGAACTCGTTCGTTATCGGGAACCGTTCCTGTCCGGTACGGGTTTATTTGGAGAGTCAAGCCCTGTTGGTTCACCTGTGGCAGACCCGTCTCTTTTAATTCCTGCCATTAAAAAGCTTGGTCCGACTCCTCTCTATTTCTGGTCCCCATCTCTTGGTGGTAGCATGAAATAAGGAGATTCTCCGAGGAGTTTCCATGTTTTTTGAGGGTGGCTTTTACAAAAAGCCGCCCTTTTTTTTTGATAAAACACATGCCAGATTTTCAATAAAGCGGAGTCTTGGATCAAGCGGCGATTTTGGGCAGGAAGAGTGCAAAGCTTTTGGATCTGTTCAGGAGTCAGTGAGTGGTAGATCTTAAGAGCAAAATGACGATGTGTTTGTCCCCAGTAGGCAACAGAATACTCCCCCTCTGCAGCGTAAGAGGGCTGAGATTCGAATCCAATCAAAAAAAGTGAAAATGATAGTATAAGTATTTTTAATTTATTGTAAAAAATATTTCTCTTCAATGTTTTGCCCTTTCTCTTTGAACTTTGGGATATAAACCCAATACAGATCATTCAGGTTGGTTCCGGTCGGACCTGTTTGGATCTCCCATCCGTTTCTCTGGATAATCGTTTTTGTGTTATGGCTCCATAACGATTCCTGAATCTTGTGCCGAGGATTTTTTCCGAACTGATCTCCCCCGATAATACAGCCTGCAAATTGTGAGTTCCCATCCATTCCATCTGTTGCCAGTGCCCCAACAACAAATGAGTGTATCCCGCCATCATGAAGGGTTTGTGAGAGTGCTAGTGCAAGCTCCAGCGTTCTTCCCCCTTTCCCTTTTGACTCTCCCAGGGATACAGTTGTTTCTCCCGCACCGATAAAAAGCTGGTTCCGGTTGAATGAGGATCTATCGGTCGCAAGGATGGAGCCAAGAGTTGTTCCGACCGTTTGGGAATCTCCCTTGAGCAAGGCTGACCAAATATGGGTGTTGGCATCAGGTATCTGAAGAAATGGGAGAGAGTTCCTGATGACTGTACTGGTATTTCCGATGACAATTGGTTTATGGACCAGAAGACGATTCGACGGTGTTAAAGGATCTTTTTGAGACGACTTGGGTATGATGATAGGGATATTCAATGATTTGAGAATGTTCTCCGCGAGCTTTTCTTTTCCCCTGATTGCAGGAAGAGTCGGGCCGGAACCGACTGTTTCGGGCGGCATCCCTGGTGTGTCGGAGAGGATAATGGATAATGTCTCTGTTCCGTGGAAAAAGTTCAGGAGTTTTCCTCCTTTGACCCGGGATAATGCAGACCTGACTTGATTCATCTCTCCGATAGGCGTTCCATTTTTCATGAGCGCTGTAATGACTTGAACTTTCTGTTTCAGGGTGATTGGATGAATGGGGGCAGAGAGTAGACTCGATGTACCCCCTGAGATTGCTGAAAGAAGGGTTGTTTCAGGGGGGAGGGCCGAGATTTTTTTGAGAATATGGTCGGTGGATTGGAGACTCAAAGACCCCGGAAGTGGGTGTTCTCCATAAAGTGTTGGATAGTTTCGAGGTGGAGCAGATCCTTTGGGAATTAATGTTACAGTCATTTCAGGAGAGATATTCCATCGGGGCGCAATCGCTTCAGTCATTCCAGAAGCGGCTTTCCCGACCGAGAGCAAGAAAAAAGGCGGTGTCAATCCAAGTTTGTCAGGATCAAGCGGGAGATGTTTGAAGATCAGAGACCGGGGGGAAATGGTTTCCAGAATTCTCTTGATGGCATCTCTGGAATGTTTTAAATACTGCTCTTCATTCAATTGAAGACCTTTATCAATGCAATCTCGAGTATTTTTCTTGGCAATCAAAACTACAAAAATAGACTGTTCCCTTTTCCGATTTCATCTTTAATGTTGAAGGAGCTTCCGGATCGACAAAAGTTCCACACACCGGATCTCTTTGCAGTGTTGAAGTCTGTAAGACAGGAGGCTTCTGGTTTGTTTTTGGGCGCAACATCTTCAAGAAAATCAGGAATCCCGGAATGAGCAGGAGAAAAAACAACAGTCTTATAAGAAGCATTGAACCTCTCTATGGAGCCAGATGATATGGCGATTCAGACAATGACTTTTCGGGACTTTATGGAATGGTCCCTGCTAGATCCTGAAATAGGATATTACACCCATCGGGCAAAAATTGGTTTTACAGGAAATGATTTTGTAACGGCTCCGGAGGTAAGTCCTGTTTTCTCCCTTTTGATATCAGAGCAGATCATGGAACTTGACCGGTACCTCGAGAATCCCGAGAAATTTTATCTGATTGAGGCAGGACCCGGCAATGGCACTTTGATGCGTTCAATCTTAACTTATCTGAGGCTGATTGATTCCCATCTGTTTGATCGAGTACATCCGATCCTCATTGAAGCGAGTCCAGTTTTAAGACAATTTCAGGAAAAACAGTTGTCGGGGCTTATGTTAAAAAATCCTCCGCTCTGGATGGACATGCAGACCCTTTCATTATCAAACATTGAGGGGGTTATTCTTGGAAATGAATTTTTGGATGCACTTCCTGCACATTGGGTTAGCATGACCAATGGGGAACTGATGGAGATTCATGTTGAACTCGAAAAAGATGGAATTGTGAAGAAAGTCCAGAAGCCTTTGCTCAACCCGGAAGTCAAGAATTATTTTGATTGGATAGGTGTGCAATTGCCGGAAGGGTGCGAAGCCGAGATCTCCTTGGATGCAATTTCCATTCTGGAAAAACTCGATTCAGTCATGTCCCGGGGGTTTATGTTGTGGATCGATTATGGAGATCGTTCGGCGGAGAAGTATTCAGAAAGAAGAAATCGTGGAACGCTCAGGGGGTTTAAGGGACATCAATTGATTGATCAGGTTCTGGATCATCCTCCAGGCAGTATTGACCTGACGGTTCATGTCGACTTTACCGGTGTTTTGAAGCGTCTTCTGGAACTGGGCCATCGTCTGGAGGGGTATAGCGACCAGATGTCGTATCTGATCGCTCTGGGAGTTGAGCAGGTTCTTGAAGAGAATCGATTAAGTGAAACGGAAGCACTTGCTGCAGCGACCCTTATCCACCCTCTGCAGATGGGTCGGATTTTCAAGGTATTGCTGACTTCAAAGGGAGTTAAGCAAAAGGAAAGACTGAAGGGCTTTCCCAGGGAAGCCCTTCTTCCTCTTTTGCTTTCTGATCATGAGTACGAGAAGAAAGACCTGATTTAGTTCTTTGCTGGTATGTTCGACAAGATATAGCTGGTAACAGCATCTGCCTCGTCTGTGGAAAGGTAGTTTTTTCCGGTTTGCTCCATATAACGATTCATTTTTTTGACAAGGATTGGCCATTGATCCGGAGTATGGGATTTGAAAAGAGGGAGAGTATGGCATTGGACACACGACTCTTCAAACAGTGTTTTTCCGGATGCGAGAGGGAAGACCCTCGAGGGTTCTTGTTTCATTTCATGGGTGCCCTTTTTTTCCGGAAGTGAAATCAGGATAGCAAAAGCCACCAGTGCAAAGAGGGCTGTTACCCCAATGGCAGTGGAGTTCTTCATGGGAGGTGTAATCGGACTCATGAAGACTCCTTTGCTGTTCTGATGATAACGGGAATGAGCTCGTTTTTGATTTCATCATCGACCATCGCTCCAATCAGCGCGGGAGGAATATGGCGATGAAAGAGCGCATCCGGTGTGGGTGATTGGTGCCGGGTAATCGTCCCTGACATTGATCGGGTCGTTCCATCGGATGAATGAGTGATGATTTTGTAACTCAAGATGACAACCGCTTTTTGTCGGACATTGAGGGGAACTGCATCGACCCTGTCTTCAATCTTATCGATGGAAACCAAAACAGACACGGGATGGTTTGTGGTTTTTGCCATCTGTACGGAAATTCCCTCTTCGACCAAGGCACGCTCCAACTGTTCCTGTACGCTTTGAGGCAAGGATTTCCTGACCAACAGATGGGACCGGCTTCCCAGTGGGTGAAAAAGTGTTCCGAGCCTTTTGTCACTTCCATTGTCCTTGACAGGAAGCAGCCAAACGGAAATTTGTGGTGAAGATTTTTCAGGCAGGGCAGATTTTGGAAATTTGAGTCCTTCGACAACGACCGGGGGTTCGAGAGAACTTGCGCATCCGGACAAGAAAGAGATCATACCTATTGCAACTGCTCCCAAAATGGTTTTCTTTTTCATGGCTGATTTTTCCTTAGGGTTTATTTTTCTGGAAGCACCTTGATGGATCCATCATATTCACTTTTTTGGTCTTTGGGAGGATTCAGCCAGAGAAGCTTGATGGCATGGATTCCCGAAGTTAAAGGCGGAAGGTCTATAGCAGCCCGCTTTGTTCTTGTTATGTCGGATATTGCAACTGCCTTTCCATCAATGTCAACTTCCATGCGGTAAAATTGGTCGTTGACAGGGGATTGGGGAAAGAAAACTTGAATGGTCATCCTTTCGTTTTCTTTAGCGGGTGAGGGCCAAACAATTTTCAGACTTTTTTGTTGTGATTGGGCCAATCCGTTTTCATATTGTAGAAAAAGTGTTCCCAAAAAAGTGATCATCAGAACAGGTCGCATTTTCTGGCGGAACTGATTCGACAGGTTGCTGGCCCTTTGATAGAATGCTTTCATGTTGATCAATTCCTCTTCCCCTCTTTTTTTAAAATACATCATTGCGGAACGCATTTTGAAGGGTTCTCTCGTACTGGCCTTGGGAATTGGTGGACTTTCCCTTGTGCCGCTCGATTTGTCAAGTCTTGTCCAGAAGGCAGGGATGACTCTGCATATCGATCTGGATAGTCCATGGCTAGATTACCTTATTCATGCATCTGGCAGGGTGAACCCTGTTGCGCTTAAATTGGTCTCTTTTCTGATTGTCTGTTACGGGATATTGAACTACTTTGTCGCATGGGGGTTGCATCGCCGATTCAGATGGGCCGAGTATATGACGATCATTGAAATCTCTGCGCTGATACCTTTTGAAGTTTATGCCATCGATCAGAAATTCTCGTTGTTCCGATTGGCTGCCTTTTGTGTGAACATCCTGATCGTCTGGTATTTGCTCAAGAATCGCTCTCTCTTTCATTCAATGTCAAAAGACGCTGAGCCCATCCTTCCCCCTTCGGTCTAAAGAGTTCATTGCTCATTCTCCTGTTTTTCTCCAATTGTCTCAACTATCTTGATCGACAGTTATTTCTTTCCCTTCTTCCAGCGATGAAGAGTCTCTACCAATTGAGTGACCCTGTCATTGGTCTCCTCTCTTCCTCTTTTACCTTGGCCTATCTGGTGGCAGCACCCTTGGCAGGCCTTTGGGGAATGCGATTGAGCATGGAAAAATTTCTTGGGTCTGGGATCTTGCTTTTTTCAGTTGGTATGCTGGTCTCTTCCATGGCTGAACATCAGTGGATGCTTTTTGGGGGACGGGCGTTGACCGGATTCGGAGAAGCGGTCCTTTCAACGATGGGACCTGTATATCTATACAATCTTGCATCGTCTTCAAAAGGGGCAAAGCTCGGCTGGTTTTATCTTGCCATTCCATTGGGCTCTGCTCTTGGATTTGTTTTGGCAGGGATACTCATCTCGAAGATGACTGTTCAGCATATTTTGTTGATACCTGTTCTTCCGGGGACCTTATTCGCATTGATCTTTATCCTGCGGAAGGAAGGTTTGGCGGCCATTCCCTCTCCCGATCCTTTTTCACTGAGAGATCTTTTAGCGTGGAGACGTTTTCTTGCAAGTTTTTCCAAGTCAGACAAGGATATGGTCTTGATTAGTTTCGAAATTCAGACACTGGTCACTTTTGTTCTGGGCGGAATGGCCGCCTGGATGACTTTTTATTTTATCAGAGTGAAGATGTTTCCTGTCTCGACGATCGAGTCTTTGACAGGAGGAATGCTTCTGCTGGGAGGGATCGTAGGCATGCTGGGCGGAGGAAAACTTCTGGATCGAGAAATCCGGAATCACCCAGACAGTCCATTTCACTGGCCAACCCTTTTGGGGCTCTGTTCAGCTTTATCTGGAGTATTGATTGTGCTTGCGGGAAATTCACTGGTTGTATGCTGTTTCGGTTTGCTTCTGGGGATTTCCGGAATTTTTCTGGTATTTGTACCCCTTAACTGGATCCTGCTCTCAAGGAATACTTCACTCTCCCCGGCCGTTCTGATCGGTATGAGTCTTCTTGTTTCTCATCTTTTGGGAGATCTTCTTTCACCATCCCTTATTGGAGAAATGTCCCAGTATTGGGGACTTTCTGTCGCCGTTGAAATCACTCTCGTTATCCCGCTTGTACTGGCCATCATCCTTTATACGGGATATGCGAGAAGATTCCGGAGTGTATGAAAGTCATGCTTGGGCTTTATGTCTTTTTGGCGGTTCTTCCAATGGAAAAGATAATGGCCTTGGTGTAGTATGGATTCAATAACAGCACATTCTGGTCTTTAAGGAGGGGTTCATTGGTCGCAAAGGATTTGATGTCTAGCAGTGTTATTTCAATATCTCCTGAAGCCTCCCTGAGAGAGCTGGCGGATCTTCTTGTCCTTCACCGGATTAATGGGGTGGTTGTGTCAACTGCTCCGGGTGGTTTTCTGGGAGTTGTGGGAGAGCACGACTTGATTCATCACGAAAAGCCTTTGCATATTCCGACAGTGATTTCACTTTTTGATGCTTGGCTTTTTCTGGAGCCTCCATCTCATTTGAAAAAAGAAATCGAACGTCTTGCCGCAACACAGGTTGGCGACATCTATCAACATAACCCCCCCGTAGTTTCTCCAGAGGCGCAAATCGCGGACATTGCCGGGATCTTTGAAAAAACGGGGGTCGATATTTTGCCCGTTCTGGAAAAAGGAAAGCTTGTGGGAGTGATTGGACGAGGGGATCTTGTTCGAGCCATGGCCGATGGTGAAGCAGACTGAATCTTGTGAATGGATCCTTCCCGAGTCCTTCCAGACTTTCAAGATAGGGGAGTTTTTCGGAGAGGGTGTTTCTGCGGGAACACTCATTCTGTTGTCGGGGCCAACGGGAATCGGGAAGACAACCTTTTGCAAGGGGGTTGCGGTCGCATTGGGCATAGAGGAAGTCCTGACAAGTCCGACATTTCTCACCTGGCAGTTTTATGAGGGAGGGAGAATTCCTCTCTTTCATGGTGACTTGGACCGTTTTTCAGGAAGAGCTTCTGAAGAATTTGAATGGGCTCTGTCTGAAGATGCAGAAAAAAAACTGGCCGTTGTTGAGTGGGGTGAGAGAGTTTCACAAAAAACCAGGGGTGTTTTTTCGACAACGATCCAGATTTCTTTTTCATGGTATGGTGACGAAGAGTATCCGGGACGAAAAATCTCTCTTTTCAGCCATTCCTCTTCTTTATCAGCGACAGACCTTGAACGTGAATTCAACCTTTTTCTGAATGACGGGAAGCGATGGAAGGCTTGAGCGCACCTTGGAGAATGGAATATATTAAGAAAAATGGTGAAGTTTCCCCGAAGAGTGATTGTATTTTGTGTGATCTGGGAAAATCTGGTGTAGCAAGGGATCGTCTTGTCCTTTTTTGCGGAAAAGACTGTTATATCGTTTTAAATGCATTCCCTTATACCAGCGGTCATCTGATGGTTGTTCCCTACCATCATGCCGGAACGTTTTCGGAACAGTCCCAGTCAACGCTCAGCGAGATGATGTACCTGCTGAAACATGCAGAAAAAATTCTTTTTGATGAATATCAGCCCACAGGATTCAATATGGGGGTGAATGTTGGCCGCACTGCTGGCGCAGGGATTCCTGGACATTTGCATTCTCATTTATTGCCAAGATGGGATGGCGATACCAATTTTATGACATCCATTCATGAGGTTCGTGTCCTTCCGGAGTCTTTGTTGATGACTTACGACAGGCTGTTGCCTGCTTTTTCACGGGTTCCTCAAATGGATGTTTGTGTCCAGAAGTAGAAATTTGGCCTGTACACTGTGGAGTGTGAAACGCATCTGTCTTATGATTGGTTTCCATGCAATTTGAAGGAGCTGAGATGAAGATATTGAGAGTGATTATGTCTGTTCTGGTTTTTCAGTTGCTGGGGAACCTGTTTTTTCAGCAGACAGATGCCCAAGCTTGGGTTGTTGCCGGAAAGCCGGATTATCCGGTTGCTCCTGTCCACAAGAAACTGGCGGCTATTTATACGGAATATGCGGTATTGGCAAAGGAGATGGATGACGTCCTCTCCGAAAAAAACGTTTCTCGCAAAGATTATGCTCCCTGGAGAGCCTCCTGGGAAAAGAGAATGATGCTTGCGGAAGAAAGGCTTCATCAACTCTACCCTTATTTCATGCCGATCAACCAGCATCCATGGACCCGTGAGGCCGCTGTTTTTACCAATCTGCAGGGGGTGAGGGAGTGGCTTTGGACGGTAGAGCAGGATGAAAACAGTATTGTTGATGGCAAGCCAAATTTCGATATCGAAAATGGGAAAATCTATAAGCGTAATATTGATATGTATCGGGGCTTCATGCTGAAAGCCGGAACCATATTGACCGGGGGTCCCTTTTACGGTAATTTCTTCAAGGATACTCAGGCAACCATTTTGGCAAATTACTGTGTTTATCCTGAAGTGCATGAAGATGGTTCGACCCATATGACAAAACTTGTCAAGCCCTCATTTCAGAAAATGGGGCTTCAAAATGGTTTGGCGATGGAAGGAAAGGGACAGGCTGATGGATCTCCTTCCAAATAGGGGCTGATTTTCTTCGATATCGTAAGCTTGAGTTGATTCCTTTTCGTTCTTGAAGTGAGTTGTTCTATCCTTTTAAATCCAGGACTGAGAGCCTGGGAAAGGGTCCTGTGAAAGTCTCTTCTGTCCGATTATCCCTGTTCTTTTATTCGCAGAACCTTCCTTTTCTTTTTCCTACCGGATTTCTTCCAAAACAACCACATCTTATGAGATCGGGGTCTCCATGAGCCCACAAGGTGGTCAGCGTGTCCTTATGGATTCAGGCCAGATAGGTCGTACGATTCGGCGGATGGCTCATGAAATCCTGGAGCATAATCAGGGGACTAAAAACTTGTGTCTGGTCGGGATCCTTCAGGGGGGTGCCATCCTCTCGCAAAGGATCGGAGCGGTCATCAAAAGCATCGAAGGGATCGCGCCACCAATGGGAACACTGGACATTACTCTTTACAGGGATGACCTGGCCATTCGCTCCGCTCCGCCGTTTTTGAGAGAAAGTGATATTCCATTTTCCATTGATGATAGCAGGATTGTTTTGGTGGATGACGTTCTTTATACAGGTCGAACCGTCCGTTGCGCCCTGGATTTTTTAATGGATCTCGGGCGTCCGTCTTCCGTTCAGCTTGCGGTCCTGATTGATCGGGGGCATAGGGAACTTCCCATTCGAGCCGATATTGTCGGCAAAAGCATTCCAACAAGCAGACAGGAAAAAGTGAGGGTTCTTTTCGAAGAAGATCATGAGTCGGTCACTCTTGTCAGGATGCCATCATGAACCTTTTCTTACCAGCCCATACTCTTGAAAAAAAACATCTATTATCCATTTCGGATCTGTCTGTTCCTGAGATCGAAGGAATTTTCCAGACGGCGGATTCTTTTCTGGACCTTTCTTCAAGATCCGTCCGAAAGGTTCCCTCTCTTCGGGGGAGGATTATCGTCAACTTGTTTTACGAGGCATCAACGAGAACCCGGACATCCTTTGAAATCGCCGGAAAAAGGCTTTCTGCTGACGTCATCAACATAACGACAACCCAGTCGAGCGTGGTTAAGGGTGAAAGTCTTCTGGATACCGTGCGGACCATAGAAGCTTTGGGCGCTGATGGTATTGTCATCCGTCATTCTTCATCAGGTGTCCCCCAGTGGATTGCAAAACAAGTCGGTTGCCATGTGATTAATGCCGGGGATGGCTTGCGGGAACATCCGACACAGGCTCTTCTGGATCTTTTTACAATCCAGAAAAGAAAAAAGAATTTGTCGGGATTGACCGTTGCGATTGTGGGGGATGTCCTTCATAGCAGGGTTGCCCGTTCAAATATGATTGCCATGCAGATGATGGGGATGAAGGTCAGGGTTGTGGGACCACCAACACTGATACCCAGAGAAGTTCAAAAATGGGGCGTTGAAGTTTTTCATAATCTGCGGGAAGGCTTGGAGAAAGCCGATGTCATCATGCTTCTGAGGCTTCAACTTGAGCGACAGGCATCCGGCTACATCCCTTCCATTGAGGAGTATTCCCGGCTGTTTGGCCTATCTCCGGAAAAACTCTCCTGGGCAAACCCGGATGCGATTGTCTTGCATCCGGGGCCTGTCAACAGGGGGATCGAGATACAAGGGGAAGAGCTGTTTTCAGACCGTTCAGCTATTTTGGATCAGGTTCATCACGGCGTGGCTATCAGAATGGCCATCCTTTACCTTTTAATGGCCGGGGGACGACCCGAGGAGGAAAATCGTGCACCAGCGTGAAGGGAAAGGATCCTTTCTCCTTAAAAATGTCCGAATGTTTGATCCTGCCCAACAAGTAGACCAGTTCGGAGATATCCTGGTTCTGGAGGGCAGGGTCTCTCGTTTTGGTGTTGTTTCTGATGTGTCTCCTTCCATTCCTGTTCATGATGGAGGTGGAGCGCTTCTTGTTCCGGGGTTTGTCGATGTTCATGCGCATTTCAGGGAGCCCGGATTTGAATATAAGGAAACCATCGAAACGGGATCGAAAGCCGCTGTGTCAGGGGGATTTACAAGTGTTTGTGTGATGGCAAACACGAATCCGGTGAATGATCACCCCGATGTTACAAGAGAAATGATTCGCAAAGCCAAAGAGGTTGGTTTATGCAGAATCTTTCCGATTGGTGCTGTCTCCATCGGGTTGAAAGGGGAGAATCTATCCGAAATGGTTTCCCTCGCCCAGGCTGGCTGCATCGCTTTTTCCGATGATGGATTGCCTGTTCGGACAGCAAAGCTGATGAGAAGGGCCCTTGAGTACTCCACAATGACCGGCCTTCCAATCATCGATCATTGTGAAGATCGGGAACTCTCAGATGGTGGGGTCATGAATGAAGGCTGGGTCAGTACAACCTTGGGACTGAAAGGAATCCCGAATGCCTCTGAAGATGTTGTCATTGCAAGAGACATTGAGGTTCTTCGCCTGACGGGGGGCAAGCTTCATATTGCGCATCTGTCAACAGAAGGCGGTGTCCGGCTTGTTCGTCAGGCGAAAAAGGATGGTTTGCCTGTGACAGCAGAGACTTGTCCCCATTATTTCTCGCTCACGGATGAGTCTGTCAGGCATCATCATACCAATGCGAAGATGAACCCCCCGCTCCGGCAGGAAGCAGATAGAAAAGCGGTTATCAAAGGGCTTTCCGATGGCACGATCGATATGATCGCAACGGATCATGCGCCCCATGCCTCTCACGAAAAGGAACGGGAATTTGATCAGGCACCTTTTGGTATCATTGGTCTTGAAACAGCTTTCTCCATCGGATATGAACTTGTGGAGAGCGGGGAACTGAAGCTTGAAAAACTGATCCTTCTGATGGCGAATCATCCGGCACGCCATTTTAATCTGCCTGTTGGAGAAATCCGGATTGATGGACTCGCTGACTTTGTCCTTCTGGACTTGTCAAAGCGTCAGAAAGTCGAAAAAGACTTTTTTCGATCCAAAAGCAGAAACTCTCCCTTTTTAGGATCAATGATCGGGGGAGAGGTCAAAAAGACTTTTATGGACGGTCGTCTTGTCTTTGACCGATCGGACGATCAAGAGGTGGGACGATGAAATCCTTTCCTCCTATTGTTCTGGTACTGGAAGATGGGATGATTTTCCCGGGCCAGAGTGTTGGAGCGCCAGGGACGGTTTCAGGTGAAGTCGTTTTCAATACGGCGATGTCGGGATATCAGGAAGTTCTCACGGACCCTTCCTATGCAGGTCAGATTGTTGTGATGACATCACCCATGATCGGTAATACCGGTATTAATGAGATTGACGGGGAATCCTCGAAGATTCAGGTCTCCGGTTTTCTGACCACCGTGATGTGTCATCAACCATCTCATCATCAATGTACGAAAACCCTGCCGGACTATCTTGTGGAACAGGGAGCTGTTGCGGCTCAGGGAATTGATACCAGGTCACTCACCCATCACTTGAGAAAAAAAGGTGTGCTGAGAGGTCTCCTCACCACGGAGATGGATGAGCCGTCACGGCTGATAGAGCGTGCAAGCCGGATTCCCGCCATTGAATCGCTTGATCTTGTGCGCCAGGGACTCTCCTTGAATGAAACTCTTAAACGGTCATATACCTCAGGACTCGAAGTGGTTCTTATCGATTTCGGGGCCAAGGGTTCGATCAAGAAATGTCTGGAGGATCTTGGCGTAAGGGTTCGTGTTGTCCCTCCTGATACAAGGGCCCAGTCCATTCTGGATGATCGTCCCGATGGTGTTGTTCTCTCGAATGGACCAGGGGATCCAGCCCGTTTGACATCGATTATCGGAGAGGTCAGGGGGCTTCTGGGTCGCCTGCCGATCCTGGGGATCTGCTTGGGTCACCAGTTATTGAGCCTGGCAGTCGGTGCAAAAACATACAAGCTTCCCTTTGGTCATCACGGAGTCAATCATCCGGTTCTGGATCTTCAAACCGGAAAAGTTTGGATTACCTCCCAGAACCATAATTATGCTGTTCTGGAAGACAGTCTTCCTGACGGGTGTGAACCGCTTTACAGGAGTTTGTATGATGGGTCACTGGAGGGTATCCGTTTCTCCCGGTCGCCAATCCTGTCCGTTCAATTCCATCCGGAAGCAGCACCAGGCCCCACAGATGCTTTTCCAATTTTTTCAGAGTTTCTCGAAATGATGAAGAGGTAATATCTTGTCATTTGATCCCTTTGATCCTTCGATTATCCGCAGTGAACATTGGAGACAAAGGGCTGTCCTTGCATGGGAAAAGTACCGTTGCTGCACTGTCTGCCCCAGAAGCTGCAATGTTGACCGTATCTCCGGTGAGACGGGGACATGTCGGACAGGTGTCAACATCTCCCTTTCCGCGGCAAATCTTCATTTTGGAGAGGAGCCCTGCATTTCCGGCGTCAGAGGTTCAGGGACTGTGTTTCTGACCTCATGCAATCTTTCCTGCGATTTTTGCCAGAACTTTCCTATCAGTCAAATGGATTATGGCAAGGAAGTCACTTTTGTGGAGCTTTCCAATCTTTTTTTAAGCCTTGAAAAAAGAGGCGCGCATAATATCAATCTGGTGACACCGAGCCATGTCGTTCCCTCTCTCCTGATCGCTATCATCGTTGCCCGCGAGGCGGGGCTTTCGATACCGATCGTTTATAACTCCAACGGGTATGATGATGTGGAGATGTTACGTCTGCTGGATGGAATGATTGATATCTACCTGCCTGACATGAAGTATTCTGATGATCGCCATGCAAGGCGCATATCAAAGGCTGATCGTTATGTGACATTCAACAGGCTTGCCATTCTTGAAATGTTTCGACAGGTTGGGCCGCTTGTACTGGATGAAAATGGAATGGCCAAAAAAGGCCTTCTGATTCGTCACTTGATTATGCCAAACGGAATCGGGGGTCTTGAAAAGACTGCGTCTTTTATTCGGGAAAATCTTGGGAAGGATTCCGCGATTTCTTTAATGGCCCAATATTTTCCAACAAACCGGGCTTTAAAAAATCCGTCCATAAACCGCCCGATCTCGATGGATGAGTATGAGAGCGCAATGGAGACCCTTTTTTCCATGGAGCTTCTTGAAGGTTATATCCAGGAAAATGAAGAGACATTTGATGAATTTGACAAGACTCCGATGACATCTTCGGGCCAGGAGAGGGAAATTGCCTAAACGTACAGATATTCGAAAAATCATGATCATAGGCTCGGGTCCGATTGTTATCGGTCAGGCGGGAGAGTTTGACTATTCGGGAACCCAGGCGATACAGGCCCTGAAAGAGGAGGGCTACATTGTTTCTCTTGTCAATTCAAATCCTGCAACGATCATGACGGACCCCGATCTGGCAGACAGGACCTATATGGTGCCATTGACTGTGGAGGCATTGGAGCGGGTTCTTTTAGTGGATCGTCCTGATGCCATTTTGCCAACCATGGGCGGTCAGACAGCCCTGAATCTTGCCGTTAGCCTTTCTGACCGCGGGACGCTTGCCCGCTTGGGAATCCAGCTTATTGGGACCTCTGTTGACTCCATTCGAAAGGCAGAAGATCGGGGACTCTTTAAAAAAGCTATAGAGAAGATAGGGCTGAACAGTCCTAAAAGCTTTGTGGTTCACTCTCTTGAAGAGGCTAATCTGGCCCTTTCCTCGCTTCCTTTTCCTGTTCTCATCAGGGCCTCTTTTACATTGGGAGGAACGGGGGGAGGAATCGCAAGAAACAAGGAGGAGTTTGAGCAAAAGGTTTTGACAGGTCTTGATCTGAGCCCGGTTGGAGAGGTCCTCGTGGAAGAGTCACTTCTGGGATGGAAGGAATTCGAGCTTGAAGTTGTGAGGGATCGCGCGGATAACTCCATCATCATTTGCTCCATTGAAAATCTTGATCCCATGGGTGTCCACACAGGCGACAGTATTACGGTTGCACCCGCGATGACGCTCACTGACAGGGAATATCAGTATCTCAGAAATGCGGCGATTGCGATTCTCAGGGAAATTGGTGTGGAAACCGGGGGTTCCAATGTCCAGTTCGCTGTCAATCCGGAGTCAGGAAGAGTTCTTGTGATCGAAATGAATCCCAGGGTCTCGAGAAGCTCAGCCCTGGCATCGAAGGCGACAGGATTTCCCATTGCAAGGGTTGCCACAAAGGTCGCAATCGGATATACGCTGGATGAAATCAAAAATGATATCACGAAGATAACGCCTGCAGCGTTTGAGCCAAGCATTGACTATGTTGTGGTCAAGATCCCCCGCTTCCATTTTGAAAAATTTGCGCAGGCCTCAAGAGTCCTTGGACCCCAAATGCAATCAGTAGGGGAGGTGATGGGGATAGGTCATCACTTCAAGGAAGCTTTGATGAAAGCCCTCCGCTCTCTTGAAAATAATCGCTCGGGTTTTGTATCTCAAGCTCTGCCAGAGAACCCGGTGGAGGCTGCGGAGATGTTGAAAGTATCCCTAGACGATCGCATCCACCGAATCGCCGAAGCCTTTCGACAAGGGTATTCCGTGGAGAAGGTTCACGAATGGACCCGGGTGGACCCCTTCTTTCTGAACGAGATTCTGGAGCTTGTTCATCTTGAAATCGAAATATCCGAACGTTGTAACGAGCCACTTGCCCTTTTTCCGGATGACCTTTTAAGAAAAGCCAAAAAAGATGGGTTGTCCGATCGCAGGATTGCCGAACTTTTACAAAAAGAAGAAACGTTAGTCAGGGAGATGCGTCAACGGAGAGGAATTGCGCTCCAATATCGCAGGGTGGATACATGTGCTGCTGAATTTGATACAACGACTCCTTATCTGTATGGGACCTATGCCGGAGTCGATGAGCGGGAGTTCCCGGATTCGCAGAAAAGAAGTGTTGTCATCCTTGGATCAGGTCCAAACAGGATTGGTCAGGGTGTCGAGTTTGATTATTGCTGTGTTCATGGGGTGATGGCTGCTCGCGAGATGGGGTTTGATGCTGTCATGATCAATTGTAACCCCGAAACAGTCTCTACCGATTTCGATATCTCTGACCGACTGTACTTTGATCCACTCACAAGCGAGGACGTTCTCGGAATTCTGGAAGAAGAGAAACCATTGGGTGTTGTTGTTCAGTTTGGGGGTCAGACCCCTCTCAAGCTTGCATCGATCCTCGCAGAAAAAAATATTCCCATCCTGGGGACATCTCCTGAAATGACCGATTTGGCCGAAGATCGGGAAAGATTCCGTGATGTCATCCAGGACCTGGGGCTTTTACAACCATTAAGCGCTCTCAGCCATTCCGTCGGGGAGACGTCCGATGTTGTCAGATCGGTCGGATTCCCTGTCCTGGTTCGTCCATCTTATGTATTGGGTGGAGAAGCAATGGAAGTTCTCTATGATGAAGAGGATCTGTCGGCATATCTTAACAGGGCTGCCAATCTGGATTTTCGTTTTCCTCTTCTGATTGACTCTTTCCTTGGTCAGGCAACCGAAGTGGATGTGGATGCGCTATGTGATGGAAAATCCGTTTTCATTGGCGGTATTCTTGAACATATTGAGGAAGCCGGTATCCACTCTGGCGATTCTGCCTGTTTTTTGCCACCGATGAACCTTTCTGAAAAAGTTCTTCAAATATTGAAAGAGCAGACGATCAAGCTGGCGCTTCGGCTTTCCGTCAAGGGGTTGATGAATATCCAGTTCGCTGTCCAGAATGAAAAAGTCTATATCCTTGAAGTCAACCCGAGAGCATCAAGAACCATTCCGTTCATCAGCAAGTCAATTGGCCTTCCCTTGGCCAAAATCGCAATGAAGGTTATGCTTGGAAAGTCATTGTCTGATTTTGGACTTTCTCATGGTGAGGTTGCCGTAACTCCATTCGTTTCGGTCAAGGAGGCTGTATTCCCATTCAAGAAATTTGCTGGGGTCGATACAATCCTGGGCCCGGAGATGAAGTCCACCGGAGAGGTTATGGGGCTATCCCGCAGCTTTTCAAAAGCATTTCTGGATGCTCAGGAGGGAGCGGGGATGAATCTTCCCAAACAAGGTCGTGTTTTTGTCAGTGTGGCTGACAGGGATAAACCAGCTATCATTGAAATCTGCCAATCGCTTGCTTCTCTGGGTTATCAGCTTGTTGCCACTGGTGGGACTCGTGACGTACTGCTTGCTGCAGGTATGAATGTCGAGCATGTGAATAAGGTGAAAGAGGGTTCTCCTCACATTGTTGATGAGATTGCTGATGGTAAAATCGCTCTTGTGGTCAATACTGTGTCCGGTAAAAGTTCTCAAAGAGATTCTTTGTCCATCCGAAGGGAAACACTTGCGAGAAACATTCCCTATTACACGACAGTGGCTGGGGCTAAAGCCTTGGCCTTGGCTCTTCTTGAAGCCTCAAACCGAAATGTTCTGGAAGAAGTGATTTCTTTGCAAGAGATTCGTCGATAGCTCTCTCTTGTCCTTAAAAACGTATGGCCATTATTCAAGCGAAAAGAAAAGGTGAAAAAAAATGAATCAATTACCGATGACCAAAGAAGGTTATGATAAACTGGTGGAGGAGCTTGATCGTCTGAAACATGTAGAGCGACCAAAAAATATTGCCGATATTGCGGAAGCCCGGGCTCATGGGGATCTTTCGGAAAATGCAGAATATCATGCAGCAAAAGAGCGGCAAGGCTTTTTGGGGTCAAGGATTCAGGAGCTGGAACAAAAAATATCATCAGCTATTATTGTTTCATCGGCGCATCAGGATCCCTCCAGAGTCACCTTTGGCGCAACCGTTCGCCTGGTCTCGGAGACTGGCGAGGAGAAACGCTATACCCTGGTTGGACAGGAAGAAGTCGATCTAAAGCTCGGTAAAATATCAATCCAGTCTCCAGTAGGAAAGGCTTTGATCGGCCACTCAAAGGGGGAAAGCGTCACGATTCGTATTCCGTCAGGAGAAGTTGTTTACTCTATTGAGGAAATTTCCTACTAGATTTGAGGCAAAAGAATGCAGACGCCAATGGACAGCAAGAAATGGATTACAATCATTGTTGTCATACTGACAATTCTTGTGCCAACTTTTGTGATTATTTTTAATGCATATTACGGTTTTTCCCTCTATCATAAAGTGATGGGACCAGGCTAACTTTTGAGTGGCATAATCTGTATCAATTCGGAATATGACTTTCAAAATGTGTTTCATTTTGATATGATTTTAAAGATGGGTACGGTTTCTGATTTAAAGAAATCCATAAAATGATGCACTTATAATATTGGCATGAGTATTGCTTGATTACCGTTGAAGAAGTTCTGGATTGTCTGATGACAATAGACGGAGGTCAGCGATGGAATGCCCAAGATGCCATACGGAGATGTTTGAAGAAGAATTTAACGATTTAAATGACGATACAGGTTATTTGGGTTTCCGGGGTTGGAGGTGCATCCTCTGTGGGGAGATTGTGGATTCCGTGATCCTCTCCAACAGGAAGCGAAGGCCCGCTCCCATAGTAGGCCGGAATCGAAAGATCATGGCATATAACTAAATCATTCAAACGGAATCACAACAGGAGGATATGGTAAATGATCAGCATGTCAGAAAAAGCAGTTGAAAAAGTCAGTGAGTATCTGACTTCAGAAAACAAGGCAGGTTATGGGCTTCGCGTTTATGTTTCAGGCGGCGGATGCCATGGTTTCCAATATGGAATGGCATTTGAAGAAGCTCCTGGAGAGATGGATCAGATCATTGAAGAATCTGGCGTGAAGCTCTTCATCGACGCACAGAGTTATCCATTGCTCGATGGCGCTGAAGTGGATTATGTCGAGAATCTTTATGGATCAGGTTTCGCTATCAAGAATCCAAACGCCAAGAGCTCCTGTGGTTGCGGAAGTTCTTTCTCGACCTAGGTTGAGTGAGGTCTGTGCATTTTTGTTCTTTCGAACATCTTTCTTGAAGATAGAAAAGGGGCTCTCTGTGTTGAGGGGGCCCCTTTTTTTTATATTTGCTTTTATGGTTGCCCCCGCTTGCGTTCCTATGGCTTTTGCTGATGGGGTAGCTGGTCCGAGTCAAGAGGTTCTCAGTCATTATATTTTCGATCATAATCGAGTCCATCTCTCCAGAAATCAAGCGTGGGATATTTCTCGCCAGATTCTTCGTCAGTCAGCATTGCTAGGTGTTCCAGTTGATCTGGGTGTAGCCATTATGCAGAGAGAGTCTTCCTTTAACCCGTATGCAATCAATCAACGTTCCGGTGATTATGGACTATTCCAGATCCACTACTCCTTCTGGAAAAAACATTTCGCCCGCAAAAAAGGATCAAGACTATGGGCACTTTCTTTTAAAGATCTGTACCTGATCAATGTCAATGTGCGAGTCGGAATGATGATTATTCGCCATGATCTGGTTTTGGCTCATGGATCTGTTTCCGGAATGATTGGTTTTTATAGTGGACGAAAAGGTGTGGAGCGGGATCAGTACATCTTGAGTGTCTTGTCGAATGAATCAAGTTTTAGGCGATACCGGAAAAAGTGGGAAGCCCTTGCTCAATTAAGGTGATCGGATGTTTGTTTCATTTTGGAACACTCTCTGTTCCGGATGGGTCAAGACGGTCTTTTGGGGCAGAAGCCCTATTTCGTCCGGAGTATTTCGAGTTGTAAAGCATCTGGTCGGCGAGTGATAAAAGTCCAAGGATATGGGGTGCATGTTCCGGATAGGAAGCAATTCCAATGCTGACTGTAAGGCGGATATCAGGGTATTTTACAAACTTCAATTTTTGAACCTTTGCCAGGATCCTTTCTGCGATGATTTTTGCAGTATGAATGGTTGCACCTGGCAATATGACCAGAAATTCTTCTCCTCCATAGCGGCCTATACGATCTTCTGAGCGTAGAACTTCAGAGATGCTTCTTGTCATCTCAATCAAAACCTCATCTCCTGCCAGGTGGCCAAACTTATCATTAACCTTTTTGAAGTGGTCAAGATCCACCATCAGAATGGACAGACTACTCCCCTGGAGTTTTGTCTGAGCAATCGCGTTAGAAAGCAATTCCTCAATGGACGCCCGGTTGTATGTGCCGGTCATTGTGTCAAACTCTGCTCTCTTTTTGAGTGCAAGGTGATTTTTATGGAGAGAAAAGCTTGTCTCTAGAAGAGGAAAGCAGAGCTCAATTGCATTTTTGAGTTCCACGCTTGCCTTTAACCCATTCGGTTCAATGAGATCAGGTATGACGAGAAGAAAATGTTTCGGAGCAGAAGCGTGGTAGTCAATGGGGAGCAGATAGAACGGACTGCCCTGAATGAAGCTTCTAAACTCTGGCGGGGCCGATTCGGAAGCGTGAGGTGTGGTCGGATGATTGATGTAATAAGGTTCCCTTAAAAATTGAGGCGGTGGCAGACCGTGTTCACCGCTGATCAGTAGATTCCCTTCGATGCTTTTGGCCTCAATTCGCAGCGTTTTGGATTGGAAATTGGATTTCAGATAAATGATTCCCCTAGCATTCAGAAAATTTCGAGTTGAATCCGAAATCATCTGGGCAAAAGATATCTCAGTGGAACCAAGTCTGGTAATTGTCTGGATAAAAGTTTGAAGTCGTGTCAGAACGGAGAGCAGGGAAAACTTGGCATCAAATTCCTGCCTGAGGAGTTCGATGAAGTCAAACGGGAATATGGGAAGATGCTCCGGAACTCCCCCGTAATGACGGTCCTCCTCATATAGAACCACATGAGTTTCATTGTGTGTTTTGATCTCTGCCCATGACTTCCCAAATGGAATCCGCTCATAGTTTGCGATTAGACAAAAATCTTCAGATGGGTCCGGATCAATAAATGCTGAGATATTGAATCGGGAATCCGAATTCTGGATCAGTGTCTGTACCGTTTGGATCCATTCTCGCTGATTTTTTCTTGAAGGACGAACGATGAGAAGTGAAAAAGGGGCTTTCATCATTTTTTGAGTGTCAGATGGCATCGGTCATCTCATCTATCAAGTATTTGAATATCTCGGCAAATGTCGGGTGTATGTGAAGAATCTTCTGGTAATCGTCAAGAGTGGCACCTAATGCAATGGCAACGTGAATCACATGAATAAGATCTGAGGCACCTGGCCCAAACATCTCGGCTCCCAGAATTTTGTGATCAGATTCATTCGCGACGATTTTGAGCCATCCGTCCGTTCTCCGGTAAACAATCGCTTTTCCAAGATCCGTAAAGGGAATCCTACCGGTGACAACAGAATGTCCCTTAAAAACTGCCTCACTCTCGGACAAACCGGATCGGGCATATTCCGGGTCTGTAAATATAGCGATGGGAACCGGGGGCTCAGGAATGGGGAGAGGAGACTTTCGTGTTGCATTCTCTCCAGCCATTTCTCCCTGAAATGTGGCAACATTCAGGACAGGCAGTATCCCTGTGACATCTCCTGCAGCATAAATATCAGGGTTGGTTGTTTGTAATGTGGGGAGAACCTTGATGATGCCCTTTTCCGCCGTCTTGATCCCGGCAGCCTCCAGATCCAGGGAATGGGTATCAGGTATTCTGCCTATTGCAGACAGGAGGCGTTCAAATGGAACAGATTTTTCGATGCCTTCATGAGTGTAGTGTAACGTTGGACCCTCTGGCGTGCGATCGACCCATTCATTTGTAATCCCCATTTGAATGGAGAGTCCCCTGGCCCTTAAGGCATCAAGATAGGCTTCCGAGATCACCCGGTCTAGCCCATGACCCCATTCCGGGTTGATGTTCAGGATCGTGACCTCTGAACCCATATTATGAAGATATTGACCAAGCTCAAGACCAACCGGCCCTGTTCCAATCACTACGACTTTCTTTGGCAATATCCTTGTTTCCAGGATGTCATCCGAGGTCATGATATCTTCCGATTCAAGTCCATTGATATGCGGGAGTCTAATGCGGGTTCCGGAAGCGATTATGGCTTTTTGAAAGGTGACTGGACGACCTGAAATGAGCCCTTCATGAGTCCCGGTGAAGTGGAATAACCCTTCAACAAGGGTAATGGAGGGATTGTTTAAGATTCCTTGCAGTGCATCATCGGCAAAATCCTGAATCATTCTGTCTTTTGAATCAACGATATAGTTCATGTCCAGGTCGACTTGTCCACCAGAGAGTCGGAGTCCAAGTTCGGGGAGCTCCGAGACGATGAGGTGCCTGACGTGGGCAGATCTCAACAATGCTTTTGATGGCATACAACCTTTAAGAATACAGAGCCCGCCAAATGGTCCAGGGTCGACAAGCATGACCTGGGCACCTTTTCGTGCCGCAGCTTTTGCAGCGTACCTTCCTGCAGAACCTCCCCCGATGACCAGTATTTCCGTTTTATAGGGAATATGATTGCTTTCAGTCATTTTATCCATATCGCTGATTTTATGTTCGCTTCAGTTTATTGTGTCGCTGATTATGGCAGGTGTACTTTTCTATCGGATACTATAATAAAGGATTTGAGGACTCCCGTCAGCAACCGATGAAGTGTAAGCAGTCAAAATGAGATTTTGCTGGTAAATCTTAGCGTTGAGCTTTCTCCTCTTTCATCTGTAGAGCCCTTTAAAGGGGATCAATGGTTTGGATCTCATCCGACAAATTAAGTGCTCTCTAGATTTCCTTTTGACCATCTTGACAGTCTTGATTTGAATGCCTAGAATCCTTCGGAGCGTGATCTACAGTTCCCATCGGTCGAAAGACAAAGGCGTCTTTTTGATGAAAGGACGCTTTTTTTGTGTCTCCATCCTAATATTTTTTTAAGGATTTTAAATCTCATCAATCAAGGTTGATCAAGAAAGGAGTCCGACGCGATGACACCAAAAGAAGTTCTTGAATTTGCAAAAAAGAACAATGTACAGATTATCGATTACCGCTTTACGGATCTTTTTGGTGCATGGCAGCACATTTCGACATCGCTCCATGAACTGTCCGAGGAAAGTTTTGTTGAGGGGAAGGGGTTTGACGGCTCCAGCATTCGTGGTTTTCAGGCAATCAACGAATCCGATATGCTTCTGATTCCTGACCCAGCTTCCGCTTTTATGGATCCCTATACTCAAGTTCCTACTCTGGTTTTAATCTGTAATATCAAGGATCCTATTACTGGAGAGTCCTACTCCAGGGATCCCCGTTTGATCGCCCAAAAAGCAGAGTCCTACCTCAAGAAAGTCGCCGATGTTTCTTATTGGGGTCCCGAAGCCGAATTTTTTGTGTTTGATGACGTCAAGTTTGGTCAGGGTTCAAATTACGCTCATTATTCCGTCGATTCTTCCGAGGCGATCTGGAATACTGATCGGGACGAAATGCCAAACCTTGGGTATAAAATCCGCCACAAGGAAGGTTATTTCCCTGTATCTCCAAATGATACGCTCCAGGATCTGCGTTCTGAAATGATTCTGACGATGGAAAAGTTGGGAATTCGTACAGAAGTGCATCATCACGAAGTGGCAACAGCAGGTCAGTGCGAGATTGATATGCGTTATGACACATTGACCAAGATGGCTGATAATGTGATGAAGTATAAGTATGTTGTCCGAAACACCTCTTTAAAATATGGCAAGTCCGCCACTTTCATGCCAAAGCCCCTTTTTCAGGATAATGGCTCTGGTATGCACTGCCATCAGAGTTTATGGAAGGGTGGAAAAAACCTTTTCTTCGGAAAAGGTGGTTATGCAGATCTATCCGAGATGGCTATTCACTACATCGGTGGTCTTCTGCATCACGCCCCTGCCTTGTTGGCCTTTATTGCTCCAACAACGAATTCTTACAAAAGATTGGTTCCAGGTTATGAAGCTCCCATTAACCTTGCCTATTCAAAGCGGAATCGCTCTGCCTGCATTCGTATCCCGATGTATTCGAAAAGTGAGAAAGCAAAGCGAATCGAATTCAGGACTCCGGATCCTAGCGCAAATCCCTACATTGCGTTTTCAGCCATGTTGATGGCAGGCCTTGATGGAATAGAGCGAAAGCTTGTTCCGCCAGCCCCACTCGACAAGGATATCTACGAAATGTCAGACCGGGAAAGAAAGAAGATCAAACAAATGCCCGGAAGTCTTGAAGGAGCTCTGGATGCTTTGGAGAAAGATCATGACTTCCTCCTCAAGGGCGGTGTCTTTACCAAGGACATGATTGAAGTGTGGGTTGCAGAGAAGCGAAGAAGAGATGTCGATCAGGTTCGCCTTCGTCCGCATCCACATGAGTTTTTCCTGTATTATGACATCTAGGTTCTCTCTGGCTGTTCTGTTGTAAAATCTATATATCCTGTTGGCCCGAAGGGATTCCTTCGGGCCTTTTTTCTTCCACCATTTTTTCCATCTGTGTGCATCTATAGCGGACCTTTTCGATCAGAAAGGGCTTTATGGAATCCGAACACCAAATTATCCAAGAGCTAACGACCTTGTTTTCCATCAGTCAGGAGCTTGCAAGTTGTCCTGATCTGGATGTTGCCCTTGTCAAAATTCTTGGCATCCTGGACCAAAACCTTGGACTTCACAGGAGCTCGATTCTCCTTTTGAAAGGGGAGTCTGATGAGCTGTCAACAGAGATTGCTCACGGACTTTCTGAAGAAGAGAAGGAAAGGGGTCGTTTTAAAAAAGGGGAAGGTATTACTGGAATGGTTCTTGAAAGTGGGGAGCCGGTCATTGTTCCAGATATCTCGCTTGAACCCCGGTTTTTAAACAGAACTGGTTCAAGACTATCAAAAAAGGAAAAGACAGCCTTTATTGCTGTTCCTCTGATCTTTCAGGGGAGAAAGCTTGGTGTCCTTTCTGCAGATAGAAGTGCTTCGGGTGGAAAAGAAAGTCTGGAGGAGGATGTCCGCTTATTGACCACAATAAGCTCCATCATGGCTCAGGCGGTTCTTTTGAGACATAATTTTGATGATGAAAAACGACGGTTGCAAGATGAAACCAGCAGGCTCGAACATGCCTTGAAACATAGATATACGATTTCAGGCTGGATTGGCCGATCTAAGCTTGTTGCCCAAATTGCCGAGAGTGTTCATCAAGTGGCAGCAAGCAGGGCAACTGTCTTGATCCTTGGAGAAAGTGGAACCGGTAAGGAGGTAATTGCAAAAGCGATTCACTTCAATAGTCCCAGAAACAAAATGCCATTTATTCAAATCAACTGTGCTGCAATTCCGGAAACTCTTCTTGA
Organism: Leptospirillum ferrooxidans C2-3; assembly: GCF_000284315.1. NCBI lineage: Bacteria > Pseudomonadati > Nitrospirota > Nitrospiria > Nitrospirales > Nitrospiraceae > Leptospirillum > Leptospirillum ferrooxidans. Next base: position 706,793 of record NC_017094.1, read on the forward strand.
AAGCGAATTGTTTGGACATGAGAAAGGGGCTTTTACTGGGGCGAGCCTGTCGAGACCTGGAAGGTTTGAGGCTGCGAATGAAGGAACGATATTTCTTGATGAAATCGGGGAGATCCCACCGTCCGTCCAGGTAAAGCTTTTGAGAGTTCTCCAGGAACGTGTTGTTGAAAGAATTGGGTCCAATAGACCTATCCCTATTGATGTCCGGATCGTTGCGGCAACGAACCGCAATCTGGACCAGGAAGTCAGGATGAACCGGTTCAGGGAAGATCTATACTATCGTCTGAATGTCATTCCCATCTATCTTCCTCCATTAAGACATCGGAAGGAAGATATTCCCCTGTTGCTTGAGCACTTCCGATCCAGATTCATTGAGGAGAATGGAAGGGATGTCCGGATTGCTTCTGATGCGATTGACGTGTTTATGGAATATGATTGGCCAGGAAATGTACGTGAGCTTGAAAACATTGTTGAGAGGCTCGTTGTCATGGCCAGAAAAGACATTATAACGGCGGATGATGTGGTCCAGACTCTTGCTCTTTTTCCGGTTCATTCGAGTGGTGTTCCATCGGTTGAGTCGAGTGGTAATATTTCTACCCCAACGACAACGGGGCGGGAACCGGCTGCTCCATCAAGGGGAGCCAGTGTCCATGAAATCAACACAGATCTGCCGGATACGATTCGGGAGATTGAGCGGGAGCGGATTATCAAGGCTCTGGAGCGTTCAGGAGGTGTGAAGACCCGAGCAGCCCTTGCTCTTGGTATTACAACGAGGCAACTGGTTTATCGGATGGAAAAGTATGGAATAAGAGGAGAAGGAATTTGATCTCCTCTTATTCCATACAGATTTGAGCTAGTCTTTGGAGGTTAGTCGGATGCCTAGATCTCTCAGTTGGGAAAGGCTGACATCCGAAGGAGCATTCGTCATCAGACAAGACCCCTTCTGCGTTTTGGGGAAAGCGATGACGTCCCTGATTGAGCTGGCTCCGGCAAGCAGCATGATGAGGCGATCAAGTCCCAGCGCCATGCCGAGATGTGGAGGAGCCCCGTAGGTCAATGCGTCGAGTAAAAAGCCAAATTTTTGAAGAGCTTCTTCCTTTTCAATCTTGAGGAGGTTCAAAACCGTTTCCTGAACGGTTCGTTCATGGATCCTCTGACTTCCACCGCCAAGCTCTGTTCCATTTAAAACCAGATCATAGGCATTTGAGCGAACGGAAAGCGGATCGGTCATCAGTTTTTCAAGATCATCGAAATGAGGCGATGTGAAAGGATGATGTAAGGCATCCAGCCGGTTTTCTTCATCATTCCACTCAAACATCGGGAAGTCGACGACCCATAGAAGTGAAAAGTGATCTGGATGGCGAAGGTTCAGGCGATCTCCGATGTGGAGCCGAAGTTGTCCCATGATCTTCTGCGCCTTGCTTCTTGTATCAGCGATAAACAGGAGCAGGTCACCGGATTCAGCCTCAAGGCTGTTGATAATGGCTTTCTGCGTGGCTTCAGGAAAAAATTTGGCGATTGGGCTTGATAATTCACCGGATTCCCACTTCATCCACGCAAGTCCGCTGGCTCCCTGGGAAATTGTCCATTGTGTGAGGGTGTCCATCTCTTTTCGGGATAAGGACGCGCCTCCAGGGTAACGGATTCCAATGACTGAGCCATCCTTTTTTTCGAGAACGTCGAGGAAGACCTTAAACGTGCTTCCAGCGACATGCTCATCTAGCCGCACCAGCTTGAGATCAAACCTGAGGTCCGGTTTGTCTGTTCCATAATGGTCCATGGCCTCCTGATACGTGAGACGCATGAAGGGTTTTTGCGGAATGTGATGCGTAAATTGTGCAAAGAGTGCTGCTACCATCTTTTCCATTTCGGATAGAAAATGATCGACAGTCAGAAAAGATGCTTCAATATCAACTTGAGTGAATTCAGGCTGACGGTCAGAGCGCAAGTCCTCATCCCTGAAACAACGAGCGATTTGGTAGTATTTTTCTACTCCTCCCACCATTAAAAGCTGCTTGAAAAGTTGAGGAGATTGGGGCAGGGCATAGAAAGAACCTTTTTCAAGCCTGGATGGGACAAGAAAATCTCTGGCTCCTTCCGGAGTGGACTTTGTCAGAATAGGGGTTTCTATTTCCCAAAAACCTTGAGAAACCAGATGATTCCTTAAAAAGTGGGTCACTTCGCTTCGAAGTTTCATGTTGCGGCGCAGTTCCGGCCTTCTCATGTCAAGATATCGATAAGTGAGTCGGAGTGTTTCAGAGATCTCTGTCCGGTCATCGATGGGAAAAGGGGGTGTGGGGGATGTATTGAGAACGGTTATGGTGGCTGTCCTGATTTCAAGACTCCCTGTAGGAAGTGCTGAATTCTCTGTTCCTTCAGGTCTTTTTTCGATAGTTCCATGAACGGAAACGACCCATTCATCCCGCATTGATTTTGCTGCTTCTATCAGATGGGGGTTTTTCTCGGTATCAATCACCACCTGGGCGAGGCCAGATCGATCCCTTAAGTCAAAAAACAGGAGAGAACCATGATCCCTGACGGTTTGTACCCAACCTGAAAGTGTTGTCATTGACCCTATAGGAAGGGTAACAATATCGATAATGGGGTGCGATCGAACCATGAATTCTTCCTCTTTTTCGTAATAGATCTGTTAAGAGCGCCTTGTTTTGGGTTTGCCATTTCTTGACGGCCCCGAACCTTGTCCTGGGCGTCGGGTTGGCCGGCTGCTTGGATTATGGGGGCGAGTTCTTTCGCCACTTCCCTGAGACGAGTTTTGTCGTTCCCTTGAGGAATCTCCAGAAAAGGCATGGCCAGACTCTCTTGGCCTGTCGGAGCGGTCCCTGGACTGGAAGCGATCCCCTGAAGGCCTGTCTTGTCGATCGGAGAAGGATCTCTTCGGGCGGTCGGAATCGAATCGTCCTGCAGAAGGTGCGTGACCAGATTCTCTTGGCCTGTCGGAGCGGTCCCTGGACTGGAAGCGATCCCCTGAAGGCCTGTCTTGTCGATCGGAGAAGGATCTCTTCGGGCGGTCGGAATCGAATCGTCCTGCAGAAGGTGCGTGACCAGACTCTCTTGGTCTGTCGGAGCGGTCCCTGGACTGGAAGCGATCCACTGAGGGCCTGTCTTGTCGATCGGAGAAGGATCTCTTCGGGCGGTCGGAATCGAAGCGTCCCGCGGAAGGCGAATGTCCGGTATCTCTTGGTCTGTCGGAGCGGTCCCTGGATTGGAAGCGATCCCCTGAAGGCCTGTCTTGTCGATCGGAGAAGGATCTCTTTGGGCGGTCGGAGTCAAATCGTCCTGCAGAAGGTGCGTGACCAGACTCTCTTGGCCTGTCGGAGCGGTCCCTGGACTGGAAGCGATCCCCTGAAGGCCTGTCTTGTCGATCGGAGAAGGATCTCTTTGGGCGGTCGGAGTCAAATCGTCCTGCAGAAGGTGCGTGACCAGACTCTCTTGGCCTGTCGGAGCGGTCCCTGGACTGGAAGCGATCCCCTGAAGGCCTGTCTTGTCGATCGGAGAAGGATCTCTTCGGGCGGTCGGAATCGAAGCGTCCCGCGGAAGGCGAATGTCCGGTATCTCTTGGTCTGTCAGAGCGGTCCCTGGACTGGAAGCGATCCCCTGAAGGCCTGTCTTGTCGATCGGAGAAGGATCTCTTCGGGCGGTCGGAGTCAAATCGTCCTGCAGAAGGTGCGTGACCAGATTCTCTTGGCCTGTCAGAGCGGTCCCTGGACTGGAAGCGATCCCCTGAAGGCCTGTCTTGTCGATCGGAGAAGGATCTCTTCGGGCGGCCGGAATCGAAGCGTCCCGCGGAAGGCGAATGTCCGGTATCTCTTGGCCTGTCGGAGCGGTCCCAGGACTGGAAGCGATCCCCTGAGGGCCTGTCTTGTCGATCGGAAAAGGACCTCTGGTAAGATCTATTTTCGTTCGTATCGGATGTGATTTCTCCAGACCGCTCATAAGACTCTTTTTTTGCCAATAACGGATCTTCTATTTCAACAATTCCGGGATTTGCTGAAGTCTTTTTCTTTTGATCCACAAATTGCCTTGAGTGATTTGAATGTTCTGACGAGAAATCAACCTTTCTTTGTTGTGTAGGAAATCTGGAAGGGTTCCCTTGTGTGTTCTTTTGAGGATAAGTCCCTTCCGGCGTTAAAAGCTGTTTGATTTCATCGGGGGAAACAACCCTGAATTCACCTGGGTCAAGACCCTTGAGATCGAGATTCCCGAACGAAATGCGGGTAAGTTTCAGAACAAAATAATTAAATGTTTCAAAAATCCGTCGGACTTCTCTATTTCGTCCTTCTGTGAGAGTAATCCGATACCAGGCATTCGTCTCAGTTGTCCGTTCGTGTTCGACTTCAATCGGTGCAACAGGGTGTCCGTCAAGGCGCACTTTCCCAAGCCGGATGAGGTCGAGGTGTCTCGGGTCGACGCCTCCTTGTATTTTGACCAGATAGGTTCTGGGAATCGCAAACCTTGGATGGAGAATTCGTTGGGACAAATCTCCGTTGTTCGTCAGGAGCAGTACCCCCTCGGTTTGAAAATCAAGCCTGCCGATATGTAAAAGTGGAGATATGTTCGGAAAGAAGTCCTTGAGTGTTGGCTTTCCGTCTGGATCAAATACAGCTGAGATGACCCCCTTGGGTTTGTAGAATAGAAACAGAAATGTTTCCTTTTCCCTTGGAAGAACTCTCCCCTCAACGACGACAACATCCCTTTCTGGATCGACTTTTGTTCCTGGAGTTGTTTCTACTTTCCCATTAACGGTAACAAGTCCTCCGGCAATCAGTTCTTCTGCGTTTCTTCTGGAAGTGATTCCACGGTGAGCCAAAAGCTTTTGCAGTCTGACCTCTCCCGATAAGCTTGTCGGATATTCGCTGTCATTTTTTCCATTATTGTTGTTTATTTGGTAATCATCCTGATCAGGCATGGTGTTTTAACCGTTCTATTCCCATTCAATCGTGCTGGGAGGTTTGGGGGATATATCGTGAACGACTCGGTTAATTCCCCTGACCTCTGAAATGATCCGATGGGAAATCCGGATGAGGACATTATGGGGAATTTCTCCAATATCGGCTGTCATGCCGTCGACACTTGTGACTGTCCGCACGGCAATCGCATTCTCATAAGTTCTTTGATCGCCCATGACTCCAACAGAGTGAACAGGAAGAAGAACTGCAAAATATTGCCAAAGAGATTGCCCGGTGTCTGTACCATCAAGTTCTTCACGGACGATACGGTCGGCTTCGCGAACCATTCGGATGCGATCCGTGGTGATGGATCCAAGGATCCGGATGGCAAGCCCCGGACCAGGGAAAGGTTGTCGATGAACAAAATGGTCTGGTAATCCCAACTCTTTACCGATGATGCGTACTTCATCCTTAAAAAGCTCTCTTAGGGGCTCAACGAGAGAAAAAGGCATTCTTTTGGGAAGACCTCCCACGTTATGGTGACTTTTGATTACGCTGGACGAGCCCTTACTGGATACACTTTCGATGACATCAGGATAGAGCGTACCTTGAGCGAGATATTTCGGCATTCCCAACTGCTTGGCTTCTTTTTGGAAAACATGAATAAAGGTTCGACCAATGATTTTTCTTTTGCGTTCAGGATCCTTCACCCCAGCGAGTCGTTTTAGAAATAACTCGGAGCTGTGGGAAACCACCAAAGGGAGTTTCAAGGATTGTAGATCCCTGACAATGGATTGTGTTTCTCCTGCTCGCATGAGCCCATTGTCAACGTAAACCGCGGTGAATTGCTTTCCTACCGCCCTATGGCAAAGAAGGGCTGTTACCGTTGAATCAATTCCGCCTGAAAGGGCACAGATGAGAGAATCCTTTTTCACCGAATTTCGGATTTCTTCAACTTTTCGATCGATATAACCGGTAAGTGACCAGTTGGGCTCTATTCCAGCGATATCCTTCAGAAATGTCTGAATAAATTTGATGCCACTTCTTGTTTGTGTCACTTCAGGATGAAACTGAACTCCAAATAATTTTGCTTTGGGATTCTCCATGGCGGCATAAGGAGTTGTCTTTGTATGTCCTGCCCCGGAAAAACCTGGGGGAAGGTCAATAATACTGTCACCATGGCTCATCAGGACCGGATCTCCATCAGGAAATACCGTCCATAAGGGAGAAATGGTTTTTTCACGGTAAAAACCTGTCACTCCGTATTCCCTAATATCGGCAGGAACAACCTTGCCACCAAGAGTCTTGGCCATGATCTGCATCCCATAACAGATGCCAAGAACAGGGATCCCAAGCTTGAACAGATCCGGGTTTATGGAAGGTGCGTCCTGTTCAAAAACAGAGGATGGACCGCCTGAAAGAATAATGGCAAGAGGGGCTTTTTCTTTGACTTGGTCAATGGATGTCGAAAAGGGATGGATTTCGGAATAGATTCCTAATTCCCTGACTCTTCGTGCAATATTTTGAGTCAGTTGGGATCCAAAGTCCAAGATAACTACAGGCCGGGGTATTGAGAGATTATTCAATTGCAAATTCTCCGATTAAAGGCGGGAAAACTAATCTTTTGGATGGAAAGAGATGGAAAATCAGCTTTCGTCCCATTCCCGGCGGTAGTTGGGGGCTTCTTTGGTAACGATAACATCGTGAACGTGACTCTCCCTTAGACCGGAGGAGGAGATTCTGATGAAATAGGCTTTTTCCTGAAGTTCCGGAATCGTTTTGCAACCGCAATAACCCATACCGGATCTGAGGCCACCTGCTAGCTGGTAGACCATATCGGCGAGCTTCCCCTTATGAGGCACCCGTCCCTCGATACCTTCTGGGACAAGTTTCTTTGCTCCGGCCTGCCCGTATCTATCGGCTCCTCCCCGTTCCATCGCACCGATGGAGCCCATTCCACGATAGGTTTTATACGATCTGCCCTGAAAGAGAACCGTTTCGCCAGGAGACTCTTCTGTTCCCGCAAAAAGGGAGCCAAGCATGACGGCAGTTGCTCCTGCCGCAAGGGCTTTTGTGATATCACCGGAGTATTTGATACCACCGTCGGCAATAATGGGGACTTTATGTTTTTTTGCAATTTTGCTGACATTGGAGATGGCTGTTAGCTGTGGAACGCCTGCTCCGGCAACAATTCGTGTTGTGCAAATGGATCCCGGACCAACTCCGACCTTAAGAACATTAGCGCCAGCTTTAATCAATGTTTCAGCTGCTTCTCCAGTAGCGATGTTGCCGGCCATGATTGGAAGATCAGGATGATTTTTACGAATTTCACGGATCATTTCAACAACAGCTTTCGAATGGCCATGTGCGGTATCGATGACCAGAATGTCAACTTGTGCTTTTACCAGAAGGGCTGCTCGTTCTACTGCCGATGCTCCGACTCCCACGGCTGCACCGACGACCAATCGACCTTTTGAGTCTTTTGCAGAATTGGGGTATTTGATCTTTTTCTCAATGTCCTTGATGGTGATCAATCCCTGAAGGTGACCATCTTCATCGACAACGGGAAGCTTTTCAATGTGATGATGCTGGAAAAGTTCTTTTGCCGAATCGAGAGTTGTTCCGACCGGGACTGTGACAAGGTTCTTGCTGGTCATGACCTCAGAAATCTTTTTGGTAGAGCCGGTTTCAAATCTCAGGTCCCGATTGGTGACAATGCCAACAAGCTTCCTGTTTTTGATCACAGGGATGCCGGATATTCTAAAAGTGCTCATGATCCCGAAGGCTTCCCCGACGGTTTGGTCAGGGCCAATCGTGATGGGATCGGTGATCATGCCGGATTCAGACTTTTTGACTTTATCTACTTCATGGGCTTGGTCTTCAGCGGACATTGCCCGATGAATGATCCCCATTCCGCCTTCGCGTGCAAGGGCTATAGCCATTCGGGCTTCGGTCACCGTGTCCATCGCAGCTGACAAGACGGGCAGGTTAAGAGTGATCCCAGGTACGATTGTAACCGTTGTATCAACGTCGCCTGGCATATACTCTGAATATTGTGGGACGAGAATAACATCATCGAAGGTTAGACCAGTCGGGACGGGTTCTTGAAGCATTCTGACCTCTCTTTTAAAATTTTATATCTGGTAATGATATTCCTTTTTGGATGGATGGGTCAAATATTCTCTGGGTAAGCGGGTAATAGCTGGTGGCTTGGAATAGCTCTTTCCCCGGAGACTTTACTATTCAAGCGCTTGGACTCTATCCGAAAGAATGTATCAGTATTCCTGTTTCCTCCGGGGTTATCCGGCAGTTGGTCAATCCATTGCGCCTGCCACGTTTGATATGACCGACGAACGTGAATGATATGGTGCTGAAATGGACACGTTCGAATGGAGGTGAAGGATCCCCTGACTTTTGAAAAACCAAAGCCATGAAAGCGTTACCAAACTTTCGCCACATCAAGAAATATCATCTTGAGAGAGAGCGAATGGTCGGATGAGTTTCTCTCCCCCACATAGAAACCGTTTAGGGGAAGGCAGAGAGGATCTCCTTGTCGGTCAATATGGGCGAAGACATCCGGCATTGGTCGAAGCTTGACCCTCCAGCAACTCTGGAGGGTCAAGCCGGCCACAGTCGATGACCCACAAGAATAGGGAGCCATCTGGTCAATTCGTGCTTCCTCACCAAGAGCATTCTTTCTGATGACCAAAAGCAAAGAGAAAGAACCCGGATCCTGATGTGAGGAATTGCCAAGAGGACGCTGTCATCCCTGCCGGGATTTTCCGGATGAGGGAAGGGGCTCGGGACCACGGGAAGCAAAGCCCTCATTGGAGGTTTACCTGTGGCTAGAAGGGAGGTTCGGGCTTGATCCTTTTTCAGTCGATGGCAATAAGATAAAGAGGGCCATCCGGCACGTTGGGGGAGCTCCGGATCAAGAGTGGTGCTCGTTCGGCATGGAAAGCACGGAGCCTAAGCCATCCTGTAAGATTGTTCTGGACAGTTTACTGAGGCTCTTTCCAGTTTTCAATCAAACCCCTCCGGACCATCTTTGCAAACAGGGTTGCTGTTCTTCCAGATCTGGATCCTCTCTCAAGAGCAAATTTTTTGGCCATCATGAATATCTCTGACAGAGGGGTTTTATGATCTGAGCGGCCGACAACCCATTCTAGATTTTCAAATAGGGAAAACTCTTTTTCCCAGTCGGCAGGGATAGATCCTATTGCTCCTTCTTCAACCAACTTATAGAGAACAATCTGCATATAGACCTTCATATCCGGTTCCCATGTGGATATGGTCAATCCGAATCGGTCAGACAATGCCATTGTTTCATCGATGATTTCGGATGATCGTATCGCATCCTCCCGGAGAGAGTGCCTTTCCTCGAGCAGATGGCGGTGATTGGATGTCACAATGAGTGCGACATGGGAGGGGAATTCCATGATGCCTCCGTCAAGGATTCCCCGGAAAGTATGAAGGAGAGGATCTCCTTCTCTGAAGTAAAGATCATCGATCAAAATAATCGAAGGAGCCGTTGTTTCTGAAAGCACATCAATCAGAGGAACAATATCATGGATACCCTCCCTTGCTATCTGGACAAGATGACAAGGGGCGCTATGGATAGGAAAAGGGGGGGTGTTCAGCTTCTGCCATGCGGCAAGGGCGAGGGAAGTTTTTCCTGTGCCCCTGAAGCCTTCAATCAGTGTTGGAAGAGGGTTGAGACCGGTCCTTATCCCCAAAAGGTTCTGGAACAACTGCTTGGAAGCATTTTCCATTCCAACAAGTTGTTCTGCCAAAATGGTTCTTGGGTGGTGGATCGGATATAGCACCGAGCCTCCACCAGGTTCTGACAAGAGTCGGAAGACAAGACCTTCCCTGGAGAGAGCTCCTACGGCTGCTTGCCTGTCAAGCATCTAGAGTAACGGATCGCATGTTCCGCTCCCTGGTTCGATCGAAGATGTGTCTTCAAGCAGTTCAAATTTCCGAAACAGGAGGAGATCGTACAGGCGGCCTGCCTCAATCCGGATAGAGGGAGATTCCAGCAGGAACTGTTTTTCCGTTGGCGTAAAAGGAAGGAACGCAGACCAATGATGGACGAGTGATTCATGGTCGAGATTGGATTCCTTGATCCAAGATAACTCTCTTGTCAAATCAAGTGTCTCGACCATTTCATCAACGACATTGGAGAGTCGTTCAAAAAGGAGTGGAGAGAGTATTTCCTCAGAAAGCTCTTCTCTCGTCTCAATCATTCCTGTTCGAAATGGCTCTGAGGGAATTTCTGAGATGAGTTCAAAAGAGGATATTCCCAGAAGGGTAATATAATAGCGGCCATCAGGAAGCTGATTGTGTTGAATGATCCTTCCCAGACACCCAATCGATTCCATTGGTGGATTCTGATCGTATTGGTTTTCCCAGCCATCTTTTAAGAACATCATCCCTATTAGCCCTTCGCCGGAGATGGCCTCGGCAATCATGGCGCGATAGCGAGGCTCAAAAATATGGAGCGGTCTGAGCGTTTTTGGAAAAAGGACAACATTAGGCAAGGGAAAGAGAGGAACAGTCATATTCATGGATTTTCTCCGCATATGAAATGAGTCAGGATTGTCGAATATCCTATCGGTAATGATATCTCAAAAGGTGAGCTGTTCTTCTCAATCCTCCAGGAAGAGAACATATTTGCCATTACTCTTCTTGATAATGCCTTTTTCATCAGGAAATGCGATTCCAAATAGAGCCAGGTTGCCAAACCAGACAGTTATGTCCGGTGAATAGGTGAAGGTCAATATCTTTCCTGAGACTCTTTCTGACAGATGACTCATTGTCTGGTCAAGGTCCGGGTATTCCCCAACTTTAACGAGATGATGGCTTTGCACAATCTTTGTCTGATAGCTTCGGTCGTGAAGGTGATTCTTGCCCCAAATACTGAAAAACGTCATTAACACAACAAGTAGTATGACCATTACCTTGATCTGGGAGATCATGATCTTGAGTGCCGCAGTCCAAGCACTGTCCGCATCTTTTTGTGGTTGTGACAAAAAGTCCTCCTAGACATTTTCTAAAAAAAGGAGAGGTTGTTCAATTCACTGTATCACTGACAAAACTCTTGGGAAATGATAGCCTTTTCTTGGAAGCTTGAACAACTTTTTCTAGAATTCCACCCTGTACTGAAGGAGTCTCGTCGTTGGAATATGCCATTAGATCGGCAGATATCTCGGATGTCGACACTCTCGCTTCCTTTTGGGTCCGGCTCATGGAAGAGGAGGCTCCCCCATTGTCCGAGGCTGGTCCGACTGGTTTTTCTGACTGTAAAAAATCCCTTTTGAACATGTTGCCGGTCAAAGATCGTGTTCATGGTGAGATTCTGGAGTATAAGGGAACCCCCGTAGGATTCGTTCTCGGATATACGTATGAGAGGCCATACGGTTCCCCCCGTTTTGCTGGACAGATCTTGCACTGGTATGTGCTTCCGGAGCATCGCGGACACGGAGAAGGCAGAAGACTTCTCCGTGTCCTGATGGATTGGATGGCTGAACGGAAGGTCCAGATTCTTGAGGTCATGGCAAAAGATGATCCAGGGAGAAATATTGCCTGGGCATCAATGGGCTTTTCCGTGACGCTAAAAATGCATGGAAAAAAACTTTGAAGTCGTAAATGGATTGATCTCTTAATGATTTAATTCTCTGGAAGGTCATCGTGACCAGTTCCTGAGCCAAGAGTCCCCTCCCATCGGGCAAGAAGAAACCCTCGAATGAATGTATCGATTTCTCCGTCAAGAATATCGTTGACCCGCGAAGACTCCAATCCGGTCCTATGATCCTTGATCAATTGGTAAGGTTGTAGAACGTACGATCTTATCTGGTGTCCCCATCCAATTTCTTTCTTGTTTTGTGCCCCGGCAATCTTGTCAAGCTCTTCTTTTTGTTTCGTTTTTTCAAGTTCATAGAGCTTTGCCCGTAAAACCTTAAACGCCATTTCCCTGTTTTGAAGCTGAGAGCGTTCATTTTGGCTGGAAATCACAATTCCTGTTGGCATATGTGTCAGTCGGATTGCGGAAGATGTTTTGTTAACATGCTGACCGCCGGCTGATGACGCGCGAAAAGTATCAACCCTGATGTCCTCATCCCTGATATCAACAACGATATCATCATCAAGTTCCGGATATACAAAAACTGAGGCAAATGATGTATGTCTCCTTTTGTTGGAGTCAAAGGGAGAGATCCTGACGAGACGATGAATTCCTGCTTCAGAACTCAGGTAGCCAAAGGCATGCTCCCCCTTGATTCTGATGGTAGCACTTTTAATTCCGGCTTCATCGCCGCTTTGGAGATCGATGACCTCGACGGTCATTCCATGGCGCTCTCCCCAGCGCATATACATGCGAAGGAGCATCTGTGCCCAGTCTTGGGACTCCGTTCCTCCCGCTCCTGGGTGAATATCGATGAGGGCAGGGTTGTCCGATTCCTTGTCCGAGAGTATTTCATTCAATTCAAACTGCTGCACGAACTGGGAGAAATCAGGACCAACTGTTGAAAGTTCCCTTAAAAACTCCGGATCATCAGCAAGGTCGATCAGTGCCTTGATCTCTTCTTCTTTTGCGCAAAGTGCGTTGATCTGTTCGAGTCGCTTTTCGAGAGTGGACTTCTCTTTCAAAAGTTTTGTTGCCCGGGAGGAATCCTTCCAGAATTCTGGAGATTGCGTTTGGGATTCGATCTGTTCGAGTTGTCCCCTTAGTCTTCCCTGGTCAAAGATGCCTCCGGATCTGGTCCAGTCTTTTTTCATCTGCCTGGAATTGTTCTCGGAGTGATTCAATGGATGCGACCGGTTCGTTCATTCAATTTCCTCTCATGAAAATAATGTTGTTCAAAGTATAAAAACCTTATTGTTGGGACGATTTATCCTTTTAACCTAGTGCATGTCGTCAAGGAGAGGCGAAGATTTTATTCCATCATTATGTGGTTCCATTGCACGAGTCGCAAGGAGGAATAAAAAAATGACGAGAGAAAACCGAAAAACCCATTCGCCATATTTTTGGTAAAACGTTTCATGGCTATCAAGCGGAACGGTCAAGGTGATTGACTCTTTTGTAAATCTTCCGGATGTCCTTATCAGTTTTCCCCTTCCAGAAATGGCTCCGGAGTACCCGCTATTGGCTGCTCTTAGCAATGGAATGCCTTCTTCTATTGCCCGTATCATTGTTTGTTGGTAAAGCTGATGGGAAGCTGCCGTTTTTCCATACCAGGCATCGTCCGTGAAGACAACAAGAAGGTTTGCCCCTTTCAGTACAAGTTGGTGAACGAGAGAGGGGTACATGGCTTCGTAGCAGATAACCGGACCAATTCGGATCTTTTTGTAGAATTCGGGAAGGGATCTTGAATCCTCCTCTTTGAAGGGAGCAAAGAGTTTTTGATGCTTCCCCGGAATGAGGTCACCAGTGATGCCTGTCATGTTTCTTAGCCAGCCAAAAATGGATGGGAAAGGGATATATTCACCAAAAGGAACAAGATGGATCTTTGTATAGCGATCGAGAATTTCACCATTGTTGGATATCAGGGCGGCATCATTTGAAAAAGAATAACGAAAACGATCCGCTTCCCTGTGAAGTCCGATTGTTCCTGTAACGATTGGTACTGGCAGGTTCAGGGCTTTTTGCAGATCTTTTGCAATGGACCGGGGTGGAGAGTCGATCACAACAGGGATGGCTGTTTCAGGCCATAAAAGAATTTTCGCATCTTGTGACAGCGCTTGTTTGGAAAGTTGATGATAGGTTCGTATCGTATCTTTTAAGTATTGTGATGTCCATTTCTGGTCTTGGGGAATATTGCCCTGAATAATGCCAACCTTGATATGCTGTGTTTCCTGTGCTGAAGATTCTTTTGAAAGTAGTTCGGCTGAGCCAAAACCAGCAGAAAGAGTCAGTACAGACATGGCAATGGCAGGGAGTGACTGTTTCCGAAAAAGATCCGCTGAGGTTTTGCCGGAGAGTTTGTTGATAATGGGGAGAATGACTGCGGAGAGAAGGCCGGAGATGAAAATGATGGCAAAAGACATTCCTGTCGCACCAAGGATGGATAGATCGGGCGTAAGCAGTTCTTGCCCCCATATCAGGTCTCCGAGTGGGTTTAGGGGAAATCCTGTAAAGAGTTCGGATCGGAGAACCTCCAGAATAGTCCACAGACAGGCTCCAAAAAGAGCCAAAACGACAGGATTTGAAGGATTGTTCAGATCGTTTTTCTTCCAGATGTCGAGACCAAACAGGAATAAGCCTGTAAAAAGTCCCAAATAGGAAGAAAGGACAAAAAGGGAAAAAAAGGAGAGGATGAATGGAAGATGTCCAAAATGATGAATGGTCTGGACGACCCACCATAAGCTTGTCAGTGCTTCGGTTACTCCAAAAATCCACCCCAAAAAAAACGACCTGCCTGAACTTCGTATCCGGGCTCCGTTTGAAAAAGGACTGGGCTCCGGAGAGAGAAAAAAGTTCGTCAAAAACAATGGGACAAACAGGAAGGGGAGCATGGGCAGAAGCATTGGAGAAATCTTGTCAGGGATAAAAAATAACCCTAAAAAAAATCCTGACAAGACAAAAAGAAGCGACTCGCCCACGGCACCTTTCATCGCTTTAAACCGAATGTGTCAATTGGCAAAATCAAACATCCCAATCTCTATGAACAACCCTAAGTTGAAGTGATTTTTGGTGGATCAACAGATATCATGATGGAAAGAAGAGGACCCCCTCGGCAAACTCACAAAAGCCTGTCGGGTGGCTAGTGAGATGTGTTGGGATTAAATCCTCCTCCTTGGCCTTCTATCCACCAGTTCCCTGGCCAGTTTCCCCCTGGAACGCCTCCTGCGGTTGTCGTGCCCTGTGAAGGTGGTGGGGTATAGGCACCTGCTGCTGCGGGCCCACCCAGTAGATGGTGCAGAACCCGGTCCATTGTTCCTTCGGACTGTAGCTGGGAATTTGTCGGAGACTTCTCCGGTCCTGCCCCCATGGGTTCGAGCCCCAGAGGAGTCGGATTGACAGGTGCCATCTCCTGGCGAATTTTTTGTTTTTCACTTGTTGCACTAGAGGCTTTTTTGGAAGGGGTTGTGCCACTATCGGCGGCATAGGCTATTCCACTAAAAAAAACCGAGCCAACGAGAAGGGAAATCAAGAGGAATTGACCGAAGCTCCTTTGACGGACAATCGTTTTTCTGGACATGGAGACCCTCACTGTTCTACCCAATAGGGGAACTGCTCCGAAAATTACTAAAATCATTTGCGAACACCAGACCACTGATAACGTCCACCTTCTGCGCTATCTTTATTTTATTAAGGATAGATTTTTTCTCTCTTGTGTCTTTCAGTATACTCCATTTTTTGGAGTGAAGGCGAAAAAATTTTTTAACACGAAATCACGGAGGTTTGTGTGGGGTTTTGCATAGATGAGATTAGTGAAGATTTCAGCAAAATGGAGGCGATAAAAGGGAGGACCGAATTGGCTGGGATCCTCGGCAATCTTTTTCTCCGTTGCGACGAGGAAGAGATTGCCCCCCTTGTCTATGTGGTTCAGGGACAGTTGTCCCCTCCATTTCGCGGTGAACCGATGGGAATGGCTTCAAGGCTTTTGATTCGAGCGCTTTCCGAGGTCAAGGCAAAAAAAACGTTCTCCGACCTTAATCCGGAAGAAGCTAAAAAGATGGAAAAATCCCTGGATGTAATGCTCGCTCATTTGGGTGACCCAGGGGCATTGGCACAAGAGGTCCTCTCTCAAAATAGTCCTTCAAGGCTTTCATTCCTGGACGTTTTTAGAATTCTTGAGCGGCTTTCCCAAATGGAAGGAGAAGGGTCCCAAGTCGACAAGGTCAGTGAGCTGGCGACGCTTCTTTCCCGGCTATCCCCATTGTCCGCCCGCTTTGTTGCAAGGTTTGTCATGGGGAAACTTCGACTTGGTGTTGGGGATTCAACCATTATTGAGGCATTGGCTGTTTCTGGCGGAGGAAGAGCCACCAAGTCTATCGTTGAAAAGGCCTACAATATTTGCTCAGACTTGGGACTTGTCGGGAGAAAGATCAAGCAGGGCGGTCTTGAAAGCCTGTCATCCCTGGAACCGAGTCCCGGCTTTCCGATTCGAGTTGCGTTATGCGAAAGATTGTCTTCCGGGGAAGACATTATTGCCAAGATCGGACGCTGTTCGATTGAGAGCAAATATGACGGTTTCAGATGCCAGATCCATATCATCGCAGGAAAAGTCGAGATTTTTTCAAGAAATCTTGATTCCATGACATCCATGTTTCCGGAAATCGTTCGAGCCACAAAGGAAATCTTTGGAAATAGAAGCGCCATTTTTGAAGGGGAGGCCCTTGGAATTGATCCGGAAACAGGGACCTACCAGCCATTCCAGGTTACGATTACCCGTAAAAGGAAGCATAATGTTTTGGAAAAATCCCTGGAGATTCCCTTGAGGCTTCTGGTCTTTGACCTCCTTTACCTTGATGGTGTTTCTTGGATGGAGCGGCCTTTCTTCGAAAGGAGAGCTAAGGTTGAGACCCTTTTTGGCGCGGAGAAATTTGATATTTTGGAAGTGGAGCGACCTCCTGCGGGAGTTATTGGCTCTTCCCGACTTATTTTTACGGATGAGGCCTCAAAGGTAAACGAATTTTTTGAAGAAGTGGTTGAGGAGGGATTTGAGGGAATCATTGCGAAGCGTCTGGACGGCATTTATACTGCGGGGTCAAGAAATTTCAACTGGATCAAGCTTAAAAAAAGCTATCAGGGAAAAATTTCGGATACATTGGATCTGGTCATTATCGGGTACTATCTGGGGAAAGGCCAGAGGCTAAAATTGGGAATAGGGGCAATCTTGGCCGCTGTCTGGGATAGAGATTCAAAGTCGTTTGCCTCCATTGCCCGCATCGGATCCGGTTTGACGGAAGAGAAATGGATGATGCTTTCGGCAATGCTGAGAGAAATCGTTGTGCCGGAACGTCCTGTAGATGTGATGAGCGATGTTGTTCCAGACTTCTGGGTCCTTCCACGATTTGTTGTCACCGTAAGGGCAGATGAAATCAGCAGGTCTTCAATGCATGCCGCTGGCAGGGATTACCTTTCGAACACGGAAGGAACCCCCGAAGGCTACGCCCTTCGTTTTCCACGAATGGTCTCTTTTGTGCGCGCCGATAAAAAACCCGAAGATGCGACTGAAGTCTCCGAAATTGTTTCCTTGTTTGACTTGCAGAGAAGCTTGTCCCAGAGGTCCCAACGGGAAAAACCTTCTTCTGTCCGGAAATAACCTTTTCAGGAGTGAAAAGATGAAACCTCATGATATAGATACACTTTTCTTGCAGTTGGCGGGTGCCCTTTCCAGGGGATTGACTCCTGAAATTGTTTTCCGGTCATCGGGGGAGCCAAGGTGGCAACCAATGACGGATATCTATGAAACCGAAGGAGAGGTTGTTATCAAGATTGAGCTTGCCGGCGTGCCAAAGGAAGAAATATCGATCGGGATGGATGGAAACCGACTGTTGGTAAGGGGTGTCAGAAAGGATGAATCTAAAAGTTACGCCCCTCAAAAGAAAAAAAACTATCTCCAGATGGAAATTAACTATGGGGAGTTTGAGCGGGCCTTTTTATTGCCTGAAGGGTTGGATCCGCAAAGTGTTCGGGCCGAGTATTCGCTTGGTTTTTTGAGGGTTATAGTGAAAAGACGCCCCCCAAGACAAATTGTGACTGTTCAGGTTACCGACGGAGAGGAGTTAAAAAATGGTTGAAGAACAGGTTCGGACACCTGGTGAATCTCCCTTGGTCGTTTTGCAGGATTCCGTTGTTTTTCCTCATATATTGACGTCTCTTGCCTTTCACCACCCGATGGATCTGGCTGCGATCGATGAGGCCATGAATCGGGAGCCAAAGACTCTGGTCTGTGTGACTGCAAGAAATTCCGGAAAAGAAGAGTCAGCTTCCCTGGAGACTGTTTCTCCGGAGCTTCCGGTTAAGCTTGAAAATCTCCATGAGGTCGGGACGATGGTTCTCATTCATAAACTCCTTCGAATCCCTGCAGGTGGGGTTGCGATCATGGTCCAGGGAATCAGGAGAGTGAAAATTGATGAGATCGTCCAGACGGATCCGGTTGTCCGGGTGAGGGTTCATCCGGATCCAGAATCACCGGATCGCTCCGTGGAAACCGAAGCGTTGATGAGGCTGATCCTGGGGCAGGTCAAGCAACTGGCAGAGCTTGCGCCTTACCTTCCGGACGAGTTTGAGACAATGGCTTTAAACATTGACAACCCCCATCACCTGGCTTACCTCGTTGTGACGTTTTTGAAATTGCCAGTTGAAGATCGTCAGAAAATTCTGGAAATTGATTCGTCTGAAGCCAAATTGACGAATTTGTCGACACATCTCGAGCGCGAGATAGAGCTTCTTGAACTTGGTGGAAAAATAAAGTCCAAAATTCAGGATGATGTTCAGAAAAGCCAGAGGGACTTTTTCCTTCGGGAGCAGGTTCGAGCAATCCAGAAAGAGCTTGGTGACGGGGAAGAGGGTGATGAGGACATTGTCCGTTATCGGGAAAAAATTGCGAAAAGCCAGCTTCCTCCAGAGGTTTTGAGAGAAGTGAACCGGGAGCTTGATCGACTGGTTCGCTTTGGAAACGGGCAGTCGCAAGAGTCTGGTGTCATTCGAACCTATCTTGACGTTGTTCTGGATCTTCCATGGGCAAGACATTCCACTGAACCTTTTTCGATTGAAAAGGCTCAGAAAATCCTTGATGAGGATCATTATGGAATTGAAAAAGTCAAAGACCGCATCCTGGATGAACTGGCTGTTCACCTTCGGGCAAAAGGGAAAAACAGGGGACCTGTTTTGTGTTTTATCGGACCTCCTGGGGTCGGAAAGACAACCTTGGGTCAATCAATCGCCCGTGCAATGGGGAGATCTTTTGTACGGGTTTCTCTCGGAGGAGTTCGGGATGACTCTGAGATCAGGGGACATCGTCGCACGTATGTCGGTGCGATGCCTGGAAGAATTATTCAGGGAATGAGAAAAGCCGGAACGCATAATCCTGTATTTATGCTGGATGAAATCGACAAGCTGGGATCAGATCAGCGTGGGGATCCTGCATCAGCGCTTCTGGAAGTTCTCGACTCATCTCAGAACAAGGACTTCAGGGATCACTATCTTGATCTTCCCTTTGACTTGTCAGAAGTTTTTTTTATTGCAACAGCGAATGTCTTTCAGACGATCCCACCACCATTGCTTGATCGAATGGAGATCATCCGTCTTGCAGGTTATACATGGGAGGAAAAGCGTCATATTGCCAGGCAATATCTCATTCCTCGTGTCATGAAAGAGCTTGGGATTGACCCTTTTGAATTTCGTCTTGACGATCCAGCTCTGGTTCGCTTGATCCGGGAGTTCACTCGTGAAGCGGGTGTCAGGACACTTGATCGAAAAATCGCAACGCTACTTCGAAAAGTGGTTCGGGTTCGATCGGAAATGTCCAGAAAGCGAAAGGTGATCATTACTCCGAAGTCCATTTCCACATATCTGGGAAATGAGTATGTTGAACCAGAACATCTTCTGGACAAGGCCGCTCCTGGAGTCGTAACCGGTCTGGCATGGACTCCGAATGGGGGGGATGTTCTTTTTATTGAAACGCTTGCGATCGAAGGCTCAAAAGGCTTTATTCTGACCGGGCACCTCGGAGATGTCATGAAGGAGTCAGCCAGAACAGCCTTTTCGGTTGTCCAGTCCAGAATTGCAAAATTGGGAATCGAACAGAATTTTTTTTCAAAGAATGAGATTCATGTTCATGTCCCGGGTGGTGCGATTCCAAAAGATGGCCCTTCTGCCGGAATTACGATTGCTGTTGCGATCGTATCCCTTGTGACTGGGATCCCTGTTCCGGAAACGCTTGCGATGACCGGAGAGATCGCTCTTTCCGGGAGAGTCTTGCCCGTTGGAGGAGTCAAGGAAAAGCTGATCGGTGCGCGTGAGGCAGGTATCAAGCGGGTTTTTATTCCTGAAAAAAATGCCAAAGATCTTCTGGAAATTCCGGAGGAGGTGAAGAAAGACTTGACGATCGTTCTTGTATCCCATATTGATGATATTTTTGATGAATGCTTCTCGATTAAAAAACGGAAGAAGCCGGTTTTGTCCAAGGTTGGAAAGAAGTTTTCTTGAAAAAGCCGAATGCAGCATATGTAAGGGAAATCTTTGAAAAACTGAAGGTGTCGATTCCCCATCCGGCCATGGAGCTTGACTTTGTTTCACCCTTTGAGCTTTTGGTGGCGACCGTTTTGTCTGCCCAATCAACAGATAAAACGGTCAACACTATTACCCCGACCCTTTTCCGTAAATTTCCTGACCCAGAATCAATGGCAAGAGCTTCTCTTTCAGATCTGGAAGGGCTTATTCGTTCTGCCGGATTTTTCCATAGGAAATCTCTTCAATTGATTGGTCTTTCCCGGGCAATTGTCGATCACTTCCATGGAAAAGTGCCTGATAATATCGACGAACTGGTCAAATTGCCAGGGGTTGGCAGAAAAACGGCAAGTGTTGTTTTGGCCTATGGATTTCATATTCCGGCAATCGCGGTTGACACCCACGTCATTCGGGTATCCAACCGGCTTGGTCTTACCGTATCCTCAGATCCTGAGGAAATTGAATCGGATCTCTGCAGTATCATCCCCCGGGAAGACTGGATTAATTCGGGGAGTCGTCTCCTTTTGCATGGACGTTATGTTTGTGTCGCCAGGAAGCCACTCTGTGGGTCTTGTGTATTATCGAACCTGTGTCCTTCTAAAGCTCCCATTTAAAAAAATTGGCTGGTCGTTTCATATCTTTTTTCAGGCTGTTGCGGGAATAATCTTGTATTCTTCAGCCATGTGGACTGTATTGAGAAACGCCGCATGACTCCAGGCCAGGGGGGAGACAGAGATCGGATCTCCATTCAAGGCATTGAGCTGCTCTGCCATGACTCCGGACGGAAGTGCCTTTTCCATCGCCCATGCGAGGAGTTCCTTTGTTTTTGAAATCGCTCCGCTCTCTCCGGTACTGCCAAGAGCAGCATATCCTTGTGCCATCCAGAGCGTGCTTATGAACCAAGGATTCCCAAGAATATTGGCATTTCTGGATTCTTGTGACAGATAGTAGGGATCATTTTTATATCGTGTGTAGCCACCAATTCCTGTATTGATCTTGAGTTCGTTTTCTTGCCGCTGGAGGAGAAGCTTGAGCTGGTCCCTGTCGGATTGACTGGAAGGATCAAGAAATCCGGTTTCAACAAGAACGAGGGAACTGATATCCGGAGTTGGATCTTTATTCAACACTGCTCCGTCGAGGATTTCTACCCCACGGTAGAAATATCCTTCATCCGGATTCCAGAGATGTTTCTGTATCCCTTCCCTGATTTCATCGGCCGCTTTCAAAAAAGACCTGGCCAAGACGGTTTCTCCGAATGAGTCTGAAAAATAGGCTGCACTTTCAAGTCCGGCCCATGTCATGGCGGCTGTATGAAGAAATGTTCCATGCCGTTCCTCCCATAAGTCATAGGAGGCCAGAGGAAGTCCCGTTCCAGGATCCCGGTAGTCTCTTAGAAAAAGCCCGGCCGGTTTAATCATTTTTTTATAGAGGGGGGTGATAAGATCGAAGTCCCTGTCGATTTGGAATTGCATCTTGAGAGCCCAAAGAACGTACCCTGTTTCATCTTCCTGTATGGGGAGCTGGACAGCCCCTTCCCGAATCCAGGGAAGCCATGAGGAAGCTGGCGTTCCGTCCATATTGTATTTATGCAGGAAATATCCTTCCGGCTGAATGATCTCCCCGGCAAACTCAAAGAATCTTCTCCCTAGTCCATGGTGTCCGGAACGGGAGAGGGCCAATGCGACATTGGCTCCGTCTCTTGGCCAAAGATAGGCATAGCTGTCACGTGCAAGCTCAAGACTGTCAGAGTCAATTGCTGCCGCGCTGGCCCCATTTTTTGAAATGTGAGTTCGAAGAATCAGAAGGTTTGTTTTTTTTCTGTCACGAAGTTTTTCCAGAAATGGATCTGCTTTTGATTGTGAATCGTCCGCAAATTTTTTCTTTGAGCATTTTTCCGGATCGGTCCAGAAATTCCAGTAATGGGATGTGCGTTCGAGAAATTGGTCCGGGTGTCGATCGAGAACAGCCTGATTCAGCAATCTTGTTTCTATCAGGCTTGTTGCTGCAACCATCCAGAAATAGAGGACTTTTGTTTCTCCAGGCAAGAGATCAAGGGAAGTGGAGAAAGCGGAATCAACGGATCCTTGGGCAATGGGATTTTGTGACAATAGTCCATCTTCGGCATCCCGCCATGTTCCTTCGCTGCCTTCCATTTCCTTTCGTCCTGTCGCATAGGAGCGAATGCCCGGACCGTTATCGGGATGCATGAGTCCAAAGCTGAAATACCGGTCTCTTTTATAGTGAATGATAATTTTCATGGAGGGATCGAAAAAGGCAGTATCTCCAACCTCATTCCCTCCGATATGAAAGTCGGGGCAAAAAAATGTCCTGATTTCCCTCGGATTGCTTCCGATATTTGTGATATGGATTTTTCTGATCCACAAGTTTTCGTAGAAATCGATTGCATCGCGGGAATTGAATACGATGTTCCGGGACGTATTCGTGCCTTCTACAAGTGTGACAAGAGAGCCGTCTTCGTAGCCCATTTTTAAGTCCCAGGTTGATCTTGAGATCCAGTCCATTCTCCCGTCGTAATAAAAACCAAATCGAAGGGGATGCCCTTCTGTTTGATTTTCAAGTCCGATAAAAGGATATGTGACCTCCCTCATTTGATAGTCCAGATCGAACGAGAGAAACAGGCATCCATTTGATAACGGTATGTCTCTTGCCATTGATTTCTCCTAGAAGACTGGTGAGACCTTTTCCTGGTTCCGGACAGTGCGGATATGCTCTATAAGCCTTGTCAGCGGGAAAAGAGGAAGCGAAATCTGTTCGCTTGTCAGAAGATCCTTGAGGAGAAGTTCCTGTTTTGCGATTTCATCTTCGCCGACAATCAGCAGGAAGCGTGAGCCGTCCCGTTCAGCCTGTTTGAAGCCCTGCTTGATTTTGGTGGCGCCAAAAATGCCGGTGGCAGAAATTCCTGCCTCCCTTGAATCCCGGATGAGGCGTTGTACCAATGGGATGGCATTTTCGCCGAGGGGAAGGAGTGATACGTCCTGGGAGTAGGTGGGTGGCGCTGGAAGCGTTCCGGCCTTTTCGGCGAGTAGCGCAAGACGTTCGACCCCTATGGCAAAGCCTGCTCCAGAAACATCAGGGCCTTCCAGTTGTCCAATAAGGCCATCATATTGACCTCCGGCGGCCCAAGTGGATTGAGAGCCCAGGGCATTGGATACAAACTCGAAGGTTGTTTCCGTATAGTAATCGAGTCCTCTGACAAGACGGTGGTTGACCGTGAAGGGGATTGATAAGTTCCTGAGTCCCGAGCAAACCTCTTCATAATGCGATCTGGAGATTTCGCAAAGGAAATCAATGATGGAAGGAGCCTTTTCAATGATTGGCTGACAGTCCGGCACTTTGCAATCAAGGACTCTCAGCGGGTTCGTTCCAGTACGTTTTTGGCATGTGGTGCATAGACCGGACTGGTTGTTCGAAAGGTATTCTACGAGTGCTTTTCGAAAAACAGGGCGACATTGGGCACATCCCATGTTGTTGATAAAAAGTGTTGTGCCCGGAAGATTCAGTTTTCTGGCGAGTGAGTCAATCACGACGAGGAGGTCAATGTTGTCTTGTGGCGTGATCGAGCCCAATATTTCGGCACCGACTTGATGGAACTGTCTTAATCGGCCAGCCTGAGGCCTTTCATGGCGAAACATGGGGCCCTGATAGGAAAGTCTGGTGATGCGGGCTGGTTCGATTAGATGGTGTTGGATGGCCAGTCGAAGAAGGGATGCTGTTCCTTCCGGTCGAAGCGCAAAGTGTTCTCCTCCCTTGTCTTCAAAAAGATACATCTCTTTTTCGACAATGTCTGTTTCAACGCCGATGGATCGTGTGAAAAGGGAGGACGATTCAAAGATTGGCAGTCCTACCTTTTTAAATCCAGCTTGCTGGAGGTATCTCTCAGCGATGGAAACAAGGGAGAGGAACTGATCTTCTTCCGGGGGGACTCGGTCCTTGATACCTCGGGGAGCATGAATCACGGGCGACTCCCTTTTATAAACGTGTTGTTTTTTGGATGCTGCATTCTTATTCTCCGGGACGAAATTGCCGATCTAACGCGAGAGGCAGGGTGGAGTATGATTTTTGAATTCGGGTAAAAGTGTATACTACATTGTCACATGGATTGGCATCAAGAATCTTCGGTGCCCATGTCAAATCAGTCTTCTCTTTTGCCCACAAAGATTGTGAAGCTGTTTTCAGGATAATGAGGGGTTGTTAAATGTCACGATTCTTGCCCGTCGCAAATGGCCGACTTTTTGTGTCCTTTGATGAATCCCATTTGTTATCAGAACTGACGTGGCCTTATGTCGGACTGGAAAACCATGTCGGGGGCAACGGTTTTCGGCTAGGTCTTTTCTTTTCCGGGAAATTCGTCTGGGTAAACTCTTCCCATATTCGCAAGCGCCGTTACAGATCTGCTGTGATGGTTTCGGAGGCATCGCTCTTTTTTCCCGAACTGGGAGGGCTTGAATGTGTTTTGACTGATTGGGTGGATCTTGACATCGATGTGCATTTTCGCCGAGTCGAGTTGATCAATTCTCCAGCGGACAATGAAACAGTGACTTTTTTCTTCCACCAGAATTTTTCCATCAGCCATCAGGATATTGGTGATACGGCCATGTATCTTCCTCAGCAGGAAGCCCTTCTTCACTATAAGGATCAACGTTATTTCCTAGTGGGCGCTCTCATGGAGTCTCCCGGAAGGGCTGTTGAAAACGCAATGTTCGAGTATGCATGCGGATCTCGGCATGGCAACAGGGAAGGGACATGGCGAGATGCCGAAGACGGAAGTCTTGGTGGAAACCCTATTGCCCAGGGTACGGTGGATTCCGTTTTTTCGGTGATGTTGAAACCTGAAAAACAAAACAAACCTTTTTCTGTGTTGACAATTTGCGGAACCAGTCAAAGCGAGGTTCTGTCAACTTACGCAAAGGTCAAGCGGAAAACACCGGAGAGATCACTTTCCCAGACTTCAGGTTTTTGGAAACTCTGGATTACCTCACATCCGCTGGCTTCTCAGGCCATTCCTTCTGAATGGATAAGACTTTATGAGACAAGTCTCTTTTTGATCAGAACCCACATGGGAAAAAGTGGGTCGATCGTTGCAGCGATTGATTCTGTTTCTTTGAACTATTCGAGGGATACCTATTCCTATTTATGGCCCAGAGATGGAGCTTTGATTGCCCATGCGCTGGACAAGGCTGGTCTGGGTGATCTGTCCAGGCGATTCTATGAGCTGTTGCCGACCCTTATTTGTGAGGAAGGTTTTTTGGCTCACAAGTATCACCCCAACCTTTCAATAGGATCTTCCTGGCATCCATCTGGTGTTGTGGGTGCTCCTGCATATCCTATCCAGGAAGACGAGACAGCGCTATGTATCTGGGCGCTTTGGGAGCATTTTAAAAAATATCGGGATCTTGACTCGATTCGTCCAATTTTTCAGGGATTTGTTTTGCCAGCCGCAAGATTTATGGCAAAGTTCCGGAATCCTGCAACAGGATTGCCCCTACCTTCATATGACCTCTGGGAAGAGCGTGCAGGGGTATCAACACATACCGCTGCCACTGTTTATGGAGGTCTCAAGGCTGCTGCAAGTTTTTCAACAGGATTTGGTGACCCATCAGAAGCCCGGTATTTTGAGCAGGCGGCCATTGAGGTAAAGGAAGGAATCCTTCGATATCTGTTAAATGAGACTACTGGATGTTTTTATAGAGGTCTGGTCCTTGGGAAAGATGGAGAAACTTTTCCGGACCCTACCCCTGATGCAAGTATGTATGCTCTTTTTGAATATGGTGTTTTACCGCTTCAGGATATTCGTCTTATTCGGACGATGGATTGGCTTTTTGAGTCTCTCTGGACACCCGGACCTATTGGTGGGGTGGCCAGATACAGCAATGATCACTACTATAGGAGCGGTGATCACCAGCCTTCTAATCCATGGGTGATCTCAACGTTGTGGATGGCCCGCTGGTTCATGCGGTCGACCCCATCTCCTCTTGAGTCAGCCCAAGTGATGAGCCTCCTCTCCTGGGTATTTGAGCGTGCAGGGGGAAGTGGAATGCTTCCGGAGCAGGTCGATCCTGTTACAGGGGATCGACTGTCTGTTTCCCCCTTGGTCTGGAGTCATGCAGAATGGGTGATTACACTCATGGAGCTTGATTCCATTTCCCAGGTTGAGCCGCACCCATGGGAAGGGAATCTGTGAGTACCTCCAGATCCGCTCTGGGGCAAGTGCATTCTATGAGTTTGATGATTGGTTCGTTGAACCCCGGAAGACCCTCTGTTATGATACCCGGATGACTATTGATGGAGGAATATGTTGAGTTTTCCAATAGAACGGATCCGTAATTTTTCTATTATTGCCCATATCGATCATGGGAAATCAACATTGGCCGACAGGCTTCTTGAGATGACTGGTGCGATCTCACACCGGGAATCCAGGGAGCAGCTCCTTGATGCAATGGACCTTGAGCGGGAGCGTGGAATCACCATCAAGGCCCATACGGTGAGGCTTGTCTATCGAGCGAAGGATGGACAGGACTATCTGTTGAACCTGATCGATACTCCAGGCCATGTCGACTTTACCTATGAGGTTTCCCGAAGTCTTGCTGCCTGTGAAGGGGCTCTTTTGGTTGTTGATGCTTCACAGGGTGTTGAGGCACAGACAATCGCGAATGCCTACCTTGCCATCGAGAATAATGTCCACATCATTCCGGTGATCAACAAGATCGATCTTCCCGGTGCTGAGGTGGAAAAAACAAAAGACGAGATATCTGATGCGGTCGGTGTCGATGGGGATGATTCCCTTCTGATCTCAGCAAAAGAGGGACTCGGTGTGCCTGACGTTCTTGAGGCGATCGTCAAATTGGTTCCCCCTCCAGTGACATCACCCGGTAAGATGTTGAAGGCACTCTTGTTTGATGCATGGTTTGATCCATTTCAGGGAGCAGTCATTCTTGTGAGGGTTTTTAACGGAAGGATTTCTGTTGGAGACCGGTTCAAGCTTTTTTCCACCCAAAAAACCCATGAAGTTCTCTCGATTGGGGCGAATACTCCAAAGCGCATTTCTTTGGAGAGTCTCGGCCCTGGCGAAGTGGGATTCATTGTTTCCGGAATCAAGTCTGTTCAGGAAACGAGGATAGGAGACACACTTGTTCTGGATTCGGATCCGTCTCCAGAGCCGTTTCCGGGATTCCATGAAGCCAAGCCACTGGTGTTTTGTGGACTTTTTCCCACAGAGACGGAGCAATATAACGAGCTGAAGGAGGCCCTCGAAAAGCTGAGACTGAATGATGCTTCCTTTACTTATGAGCTTGAGACGTCTCTCGCATTGGGTTTTGGATTTAGATGTGGCTTCCTTGGCCTTCTTCATATGGAAATCATTCAGGAAAGACTCGAAAGGGAGTTCAACCTGACCCTTATCAGTACCGCCCCAACAGTTGTCTACCGGGTCAAGGTGGCGGGTCGTCCTGATGATGAACTTTCTGTCGTCAATCCTTCTGACCTTCCACCTGCGGGGCAGATCGATGAAATTTTTGAACCGTTCATAACCGGAACACTCCTTTTGCCATCCGAATTTCTTGGACCGGTCATGTCGTTGTGTCAGGATAGGCGGGCTATTCAGAAAGAGCTGAAATATCTTGATGCCAAAAGGGTTTCTCTATCTTATGAAATGCCATTGAATGAGATCGTTCTTGACTTCTATGACCGGCTCAAATCGATCACAAAAGGCTATGCGTCTTTTGATTACGAATGGTTGGGATATCGTCCGTCAATCCTTGTGAAGGTTGATGTTCTCATTAACGGAGAGCAGGTTGATGCTTTGTCTTTTATTGTCCATGAGGACAAGGCCTACAACCGGGGGAAGGCCTTGGTTGAAAAGTTGAAGGAAGTGATTCCACGTCAGATGTTTGAAGTTGCGATTCAAGCGGCGATCGGCTCGCGCATTATTGCCCGTCAGACTATTGGTGCCATGCGGAAGAATGTGTTGGCCAAATGTTACGGAGGAGATATTTCCCGAAAAAGAAAGCTTCTTGAAAAGCAAAAGGAAGGTAAAAAGCGAATGAAGCAAATCGGGCGTGTCGAAATGCCACAAGAAGCCTTTATGGCTGTCCTTCGTGTTTCGGAAGGGTCTCGTGACGATGGGTGAAGAGAATGAAATAGTTCAGAAGCCGGGTTCTTCAGGGATGTCCGAAAAATCTCCGATTCCAGCCAAAAAAGCTTTGAGAGAACTTCTTGAGGCTTTGATTACGGCCATTCTGGTCGCATTTGTCTTGAAGGCCTTTATTATTCAGGCTTTCAGAATTCCTTCAGGGTCGATGATTCCGACCTTATTGGTTGGAGATCAGATTCTGGTGCTCAAGATGGCCTATGGAATTCATAATCCTGTCAATGGGCTCTATTTAACTCATTTTCAAGGTCCTAAACGGGGAGACGTTGTTGTTTTTCGTTACCCTTTTGACGAGACAAAAGATTTTATCAAGCGGGTCATTGGTCTTCCCGGTGATCATATCCAGGTAAAGGGTAAGGTCGTCTACGTCAATGGCAAACCTATGGTGGAGCCTTACACCCAATATCTGCACCCAGATGAGAAGGATGTTCCACGAAGGGATGTTATGGCTGACACCCTTGTTCCCCCCGGGCAATACTTTGTGATGGGGGATAATCGTGATGACAGTTATGATTCTCGATATTGGGGATTTGTCAAAAGAGACAAAATCCTTGGTAGGGCATTCATGATTTATTGGTCATGGAATGATGTTGGCAGGGATCCGCGATGGAATCGGCTCGGACATGTCATTCATTAGGTGATGGGAAGCACTTCCACAGGCTTGTTTTAGCCAGAACTCAGGAGCTGTTGTTGATCGAAAAAGTCCCCGTATCAAAGGATCTGGTTTCTCTGGACCGACTCCTTGAGGTTTTGTCCCGAATGAACAACTCCCGAGTGGTTGTAGCGGGTGACTCCATCCTTGATCGTTATGTTTGGGGAAAGGTTTCACGAATTTCTCCAGAGGCACCCGTTCCGGTGGTTAATGTGACTCACGAGTCGGTGCGACTTGGTGGAGCATGCAATGTTGTCCACAATATACAAAAACTAGGGGGAAGTTCGTCACTTTTGTCTATTGTGGGTGATGATGCCAACGGGCAAAAGCTTCTGACTGAAATGGAAAAGGAAAATGTGGATATTTCTGGTGTCCTTTCTATTTCAAGTCGACCCACCACAACAAAAACCCGAGTGATTGCCCATAGCCAGCAACTTCTGCGATATGATGAAGAGGATCGTGGGGAGTTGCCGGAAGCTGTTCAGGAAGAGCTTTTATCGAGACTTGAAAAACTTCTTCCTGGAGCGGGGGTCTTTTTGCTCTCCGATTATGCCAAGGGGGTTCTCTCTCCATCTTTTGCACAAAAAGCAATGGCTTTGGCTAAAGATCTTGGCGTTCCAACTTTTGTCGACCCAAAGGTTGCGACAATCGACAGCTTTCATGGTGCGACCATTCTGACTCCTAACAATCTGGAGGCTTCCCAATCATCCGGATGCGAGATTGATTCGGAGGAGTCTCTTTTGAAGGCAGCCAAAACTCTGATTTCAAGACTGAACTGTGGATCTCTCCTGATTACCCGGGGAGAGATGGGGATGACTCTTTTTGAAAATCCGGACGAACTGAAAGTCTTTCATATTCCGTCAGTCGCTCAGAATGTCTATGATGTTACAGGAGCTGGGGATACAGTCATTGCCTCAATGTCTCTTGCCTTTTCATCAGGTGCGTCACTTCTGGAAGCGGCTGTTTTGTCAAATATTGCTGCAGGATATGTTGTTGGAATCGTTGGTACAGCGGCAATATCCAATGGTGAGCTGGAAGGCGTTTTGAGACAATCTCCCCTTTTTGACCGGAGAACCGGGACTTTTGTGACCAGGGGTTATGGATCGGAAATCCGTAAATGAGTCCAGCTGATCAACCTTTGTCCGATAATGCTTTTTTCATTCCTTTTCCTGGAAAACACTCTTCAATTCCGTTTGCCCATGATGATGAAAGTCCCCATGTTGTTGTAGTTATTCCTGCGCGATATGCTTCGACCCGCTTCCCGGGAAAACCTCTTCATGAGATTAATGGGCGGCCAATGATCGAGTGGATAGCCAGGAAGGCCTCTCAGTCGGATTTTGTGGATGAAGTCATTATCGCGACAGATGATGAGCGAATCCATGATGTCATGAAAAGTCGTGGATATGATGTCAGAATGACGTCAGGGGGAGCGAGAACAGGAACCGATCGCATGGCAGAAGTTGCATCGCAGATGGCAGGGGATATTTTTGTGAATCTTCAGTCGGATGAAATCCTTTCAGATTCGAGGATCCTCGATCAGGTGATCGAGCCTCTACTGAAAGATCCCAGAGTTCCCATAGCAACAATCCGGAGAAAACTGGCCAACCGGATGGACAGGATGAATCCCAATATCGTTAAGGTTGTTTGTAATCAGGCGCAATATGCGCTTTATTTTTCTCGATCCGTTGTTCCTGCTGACAGGGATGAGATTTCTCCGCAAAGACCAGATCTTTCCTGGGACCAACACCTTGGAGTTTATGCCTATAGAAGAAATGTTCTTCTGGAGTTTGCCCGTTTGCCGACATCTCCGCTGGAGGAACTCGAGAAGCTTGAGCAACTGAGAGCTCTTGATTACGGATTTTCCATCTTTGTAGCCCGAACGGAGCATGAGTCCTATCGGGTTGATGTTCCTTCAGATCTTGACCTCTTACCCAGGAATGATGCCGCATGGACATAAAAAAGAAACATCCTGTGAAATATATTTTTATAACTGGTGGTGTTGTTTCCTCTCTTGGAAAGGGCATCGCTTCAGCTTCTTTAGGTATGTTGCTTGGTGCAAGGGGATATCGGATCAATTTTCTGAAGTGCGATCCCTATATCAATGTTGATCCCGGCACAATGAATCCATACCAGCATGGCGAGGTTTATGTAACCCATGATGGGGCCGAAACGGATTTGGACCTGGGACACTATGAGCGATTTACCAATCTGACCATGGGACGAAACAACAACTATACTACAGGCCGAATTTATTACGACGTCATCACCCGGGAACGCCGGGGGGAGTACCTTGGGGGAACGGTCCAGATTGTCCCGCACATTACGAATGAGATCAAAAAAATTATTCTTGACCGGGGCAAGGATGTTGATATTGTCCTTTGCGAGATTGGTGGCACGGTCGGTGACATTGAAAGTCTCCCTTTCCTCGAAACGATTCGTCAGTTCCCCAGGGAGGTTGGAAAGGAAAACGTTGTCTATATTCATCTGACTCTGGTTCCTTATGTAAGGGCTTCCTGCGAACTCAAGACAAAGCCGACCCAACATTCAGTGCATAAACTGAGAGAGATCGGAATCAGTCCGAATATCGTCATGTGCAGAAGTGAGGAATCTCTCCCGGAAGATGTGCGTTCAAAAATTGCCCTTTTTTGTAATGTGGACTCTGAAGCGGTGATTTCGGCAAGGGATGTTCCGTCTATATATGAGGTTCCCCTGGAATTTCATCGACAGAATCTGGACCGTTTGATCCTGAGATATCTTAAGCTGCCAACTCCCCAAGCAAAACTGGCCCCATGGAAAGAGCTGGTTTCCAATATCAGGAATGCGAAGAGAACCGTTTCGATCGGCATAGTTGGGAAGTATATTGACCTTCATGATTCCTACAAGAGCCTGATTGAGGCATTAAGTCACGCGGGAGCGAGACTTGGAGTCAAAGTCAAACTTGAATGGATCGATTCTGAGGAAATAGAGAAAAATACAGATAATCCGGAAATATTCAAGGGATTGGGTGGTATCCTTGTTCCTGGAGGGTTTGGTTCCAGGGGAATCGATGGCAAGCTTGCCGCCATTCGTTTTGCCAGAGAGCACAACGTGCCATTTTTTGGGATATGTCTTGGAATGCAGCTTTCGGTTATCGAGTTCGCCCGCAATGTATTGGGGATTCGTGATGCAACCAGCCGGGAGTTTGATCCGAATACCAAAAGTGCGGTCATTGACCTGCTTCCAGGACAAGACCTTGTTGTTGACAAGGGTGCCTCAATGCGGTTGGGTGCATATGCGGTCGATATCCTTCCTGGAACAAAAGCCGCCCGTCTTTATGGGGCATCGACTGTTTCCGAAAGACATCGACACCGGTTTGAATTTAATAATGAGTTCCGGAAGGTGATGGAAGAGAATGGACTGTCTGTCACCGCTACATGGGGGGAGAAAAAACTTCCCGAAATCGTGGAAATCTCTGCACACCCCTACTTTGTTGCGTCACAGTTCCATCCCGAGTTTACCAGCCGTCCTCTTGCTCCCAATCCAATGTTTTTGGGTTTTGTCTCTGCAGCTATTTCCTATATTGGTGGTTCAGATCATCATTCAGCATCCAAAAGGGGAAGCAGGGGGAAATAGTGAAAAGTCTTCACATTAAAACACCTGCTGGAGCATATACTGTAGGACCTGAATCACCCCCTCTTTTTATTCTTGGACCATGTGTTATTGAGTCTCGAGAGCATGCGTTTGATATTGCCGGGGCTTTGGCGGAAATGCGGGATCGATTGAACCTTCCCTTTGTTTTCAAGGCATCCTATGACAAGGCCAATCGTTCATCGGGAAAAAGCTTTCGGGGTATTGGCATCAGTGCCGGGCTTTCCATTCTGGAAGACATCCGGGCGAGATATTCTTTTCCGGTTATTTCTGATGTACATGATGGTGCGCAAGTGGCGGAAGCCTCATCAGTCTTGGATATTCTGCAAATTCCAGCGTTGTTGTCAAGACAGACCGACCTGCTCGAGGCGGCTGCCCGATCAGGAAAGCTTGTTCATATCAAAAAGGGTCAGTTCATGGCTCCTGAAGATATGTCCAATGTTGTGAAAAAAATGGAAGAGGCAGGGTGCGATCAGTTGATGTTATGTGAGCGCGGGATTTCATTTGGATACCATACATTGGTCGTCGATTTTCGCTCATTGCCAATCATGTCTTCATTCGGTTATCCGATCATTTTTGATGCAACGCATGCTGTACAGAGTCCTGGAGGCAGTGGTGACAGGTCGGGAGGAGATCGCAGGTTTGCTCCATCGCTTGCCCGCGCCGCCCTTGCTGTCGGGTGTCAGGGATTGTTTATGGAAGTTCATCCTGATCCGGACCACGCACCTAGCGATGGCCCGAACATGATACCTTTGTCAAAGCTGGAAGCTCTGATTGCCGGATTGCTTCCCTTTCATGAAGCCAGAAAAAAAATGGGGCCAGATCCTTTGTTTGGTCAGGGTGGGTCTTGATGGAATTTTCCCCGCAGGATCATCTCGTTAATCAGGGCCGGGCCATTCTGGAATCAGAAGCGAAATCGTTGTCAGAAATGGCAAGCCGGCTGGGCGATGATTTTTCCAATGCGATTCATCTTATTCTTTCCAGAGAAGGAAAGGTGGTTGTGACCGGGTTGGGAAAATCGGGGCATGTCGCAAGAAAAATCGCGGCAACTTTGTCTTCAACGGGAACTTCTGCTTTTTTTCTTCATCCTGCAGAGGCTCTCCATGGTGATCTCGGAATGATCGACAAGGGAGATACGGTTCTTGCCCTTTCCAAATCAGGCAACACTGCGGAGATTATGGCCTTGATTCCCTTTCTGAAGAGGCTTTCGATTCCGATTATTTCAATGGTCGCCAGATCCGATTCTGAAATGGCTGGTGTCTCTGATGTTGTTCTTGCTACAGGAGTCGAGACTGAAGCAGGACTTCATGGAATTGCGCCAACGTCTTCCACTACGGCGATGATGGCTTTGGGTGACGCTCTGGCTTTGGTACTTCTTTCCGAAAGACGTTTTGGTGTCACGGATTTTGCCAACCTTCACCCAGGGGGTGCTCTTGGCAGACGATACTTTCTCAGGGTCTCTTCCATCATGCATAAGGGAAGCTCTATTCCTTCCGTTCAAGCCGGGACTTCACTTGGTGACGCCATCATAGAAATGACCGGAAAAAAGCTTGGATTGACCACTATTCTGTCGGAAAACGGCACCCTTCTTGGAATTCTGACCGACGGAGATCTTCGTCGGGCAATATCCATGGTTTCAAAAATTTCCTCTGATTCAATGGGCTCATCCCTGCTCTCCCGCCCTGTAGAGGAGTTCATGTCCACCCATCCTGTCACGATCAGTGGTAATACCCTGGCATCGGAAGCGGTCCGTATTATGGAAGAAAAAAAAATCTCCCAACTGGTTGTACTGGCAGACAATGATAATAAGTTGGAAGGAGTCTTGCATTTTCATGATTGCCTTCGGGAGAAAATCGTTTGATGAGGATTTCTCCGTCACCGAGGGTGATTCGTGATTTTCGGCGAGTTCGTGGCCTTGTCATGGATGTCGATGGAGTATTGACCGATGGCCTGATTTCATATGGTGTTGATGATGAAGAGATGAAGTCCTTCAGTTTGAGAGATGGCCATGGTCTTGTGCTTCTGAGACGAGCGGGGGTCAGGCTTGCCCTTTTATCAGGTCGAGATTCAAAGGCAATCAGACGCCGAATGAAGGAACTTGGTATTGAGGATGGATATCTGGGTGTTCGGGAAAAACTTCCAATATTTCAATCGATCCTCCAGAAGTGGAACCTCTTTTCCGAAGAAATCCTTTTTATTGGGGATGATGTGGTCGATCTTCCCGTAATGAGAATCTCTGGACTTGCGATTACAGTTCCGGAAGCTCCATGGGTTGTTCGGCGCGAGGCAGATTGGGTGACAAGGTTGCCTGGCGGAAATGGCGCGGTACGGGAAATCGCTGACTGGATTCTTCTGGGACGATCAGCCGATATTTCTGAGACGAGGTGTAATCAGGACGGAGATTCTCCATGAATCTTGCCAATGGAATCACTCTTGGTCGTATCGTTTTGATTCCAGTCCTGGTTCTTTTATTTTTCCGGGAGCGTTCGGGTACAGCTTTCTGGTCAGCATGCCTTTATGTTGTGGCTTCCTCTACAGATCTTCTTGATGGTTATATTGCAAGACGTTACAACATGGTCACAACGTTGGGAAAGCTTCTGGACCCTATTGCGGACAAGATCCTTGTCACAACAGGACTCTTTTTGTTGGTTGATGAGCATCTCCTTCCTGTAGCGCTGGCGATCCTTATTGTTGCAAGAGAGCTGGCTGTCTCGGGTCTCCGTGCGATTGCCTCGGCAGACGGAATTATCATTCCGGCGGAATCTCTTGGAAAAGCCAAGATGGTTTTTCAGACGATCTCCCTGACCATCCTTATCTGGAATCAAAGACTTCTTTTAATTCCTGGAATCAAAAATCCTGTTAATCTTCATTCCCTAGGGATGTTTTTCTTCTGGATTTCGCTGATATTAACTCTTGTGTCAGGCGTATGGTATTTCAGGTGGTATCTCAGGCTTTCTGGAGTCTCTTCTTCAGGTTCAGAGGAAAAAGAATGAACGATCCTATGCATGAAGTTCTTTTTTCAGCCCTTATGGGCTATTTTTTGGGATCGTTTCCTGCAGGGGTGGTTGCAGGGAAGATCAAGGGAGTGGATCTTCGGAAAGAGGGAAGTGGCAATATCGGTTTTACCAATGCATACAGGGTGTTGGGGAAGGACTTTTCTGGAAAGCTCCTGAGTGTGATGGTGCTGGTTTGGGATATGGGAAAGGGGTTGTTGGCGACAATGCTTGCTGCCTCTATTTTTCATTCCCATGAGTCTGTCGCTTATGCTGCCCTTTTCTCTGTTCTTGGCCATCTTTACCCTGTCTGGCTGAAGTTTCGGGGCGGGAAAGGTGTTGCTGTCGGATTTGGCGCGATTCTCGGTGTTTGTCCTCCACTTGGGGTAACTCTGATCGCGATCTGGGTGACGATATTTGCCCTGACAAGAATTTCATCGCTTTCTGCTCTGGTCTCCTATTTTCTCTTGCCAATTCTCGCTGCCGCCCTGGTGAGAACGCATCATCTTGATCCAGTGATCTTTCCCCCTATGCCGATGATCTCAGTTCTGATCTGGTGGCATCATCGTGAGAATATTCGCCGCCTCTTGTCCGGAAATGAAAAAAACCTCAAAAAATCCTGATCAATGAATTTATTCCTGAAACAAGCTTTCCTATAAAGATTTCAATTCTGCGAACCTAAAAAGATCAATTTTGTAAAAATTCAATAATAAAAATGAAACATTTTTTGTTTTGTATATAAAATTATATTATGAAAGGTTTGACTTTTTTTTCGTCTTTAGAGAAAATATCGCCCATTGAGTTGTTGGTCAGATACCCAGAGTGGTCCTTGCTTTATTCCTTATAATAGCTTCGAATCGCATGAGATTAACCAATATGTATTGGATGGGCCATCCATGAACATACCGTCGCCGAAAAAAAATCGAAAAACATATACGCTCCTTTTTATCCCTTCTCCATCAGACAAGGTTGTCCGGGTCGATATTTCTCCGAGAATCCTTTATGTAGGGTGGGTCCTCTCTGCTGTTTTCCTGACTGTTTTCCTGACTTTTTCGGTTATAGCCTATTCGCTTCTTCATAAAGAAAGCCAAATGGTTGCTCTTGCCCATCAGAGCCAGCAACAAAAAGAAGAGATTGTGAGAATCTACTCACGTCTTCAAGAGGTTCATGCGAGGCTTCTGGATTTAACCAAAAAAGAAGATCGTATTCGGATGATTATGGATCCGGATGGTACCGATCCTGATGCTGGTCAGCTTCAGGGTGTTGGTGGTCCTGAGTCTCTTGCCGCTGCCGCCGTTCTGATTCAGAAAGGGCAAAACGGCATGATCGAGTTGATGGAAGAAATGGATCGCCAGTTTACTCATCTCGGTTCAGGGATGCGATATCAGGAGGGAAGTCTGGTTTCGCTCAAACAAAAAATTATTGACAGGGCGCAATTATGGGCGAGCACGCCCAGTATTTGGCCAACTCATGGTGTTTTAACCTCAGGATTTGGATGGAGAAATTCCCCATTCGGGGTGGGTCGGGACTTTCACCCTGGGATTGATATTGCAGGTCGTGTCGGTCTTCCTGTTATTGCAACTGCATCAGGCGTGGTCAGTTTTTCAGGGTGGGACCAGGGATTTGGGAAGTCGGTCCGGATTGATCATGCAAACGGTTTTGAAACACTTTATGCCCATCTGGATCAGGTTGTTGTCTATGAAAATGAAAAAGTGACAAGAGGAGAGATTATCGGTTACTTGGGTAATACCGGTTTGTCTACTGGCCCTCATCTCCATTATGGTGTTCTCCGGAACAGGGTGCCGGTTGATCCAACAAGATATATTATCGATTTCTAGAGTTCTGTCTTCCTGATGACTGCCAGCTGCCACTTTTCCCGTCTTTTTTGAAAAATCTGCTTATTGTGATTACAATGAAACTGTGTGGGGCTATGTGATTGCCTTTTGAGAGTGATTTCATGCCAAGACGAAAGGACTGGATTGATCGGTATTCGTCCATTAAAGCTCAGAGGTAAGGTTGCTGCTTTTTCCCTTGTTCTTCTCGGGGTCATTTTTTTATCAAATTTATATGCAATTCTCAGTCTTTATCATCTTCATGTCATACTTGTTAGTCTCAAAGATACTTCGGTTCGGGGACTCCTTACCGTTTCCAAGCTGCAGCATCAGATCGGAATGGCATTGCCGGATGAAAAACGGTTTTTGTTTTTTTCTCCGATGCCTCCCACAGAAAGACCTTCCGTCGAGAAGGACTTGTCTTTGGGGCGGGTCCTGTTGTTTGGCCTTGCTCCGCCTTCCCCACAGGCAAGAGTTCTGCTAAATGAGTCCTTGAAAGATATTGCCTCTTACCAAAGTGTCATTGATCGTGAATGGGCTGCGTTGATCTCCGGACACCGGGACCAGGCCATAAGAATTTCTCAGACAGAATCCTCTCCGATCCTTATTCATCTGGCCTCTCTTTTAAAAGGGTTGAGGGCTGAGTTCTCCCTGGATCTTGAAAACAAGATTACCCAGACCACCCAAGAGCAGTCTCAGATGACAACCATCAGTGTCGAACTTTTGTCTGTAGGGATTTTTCTTGTCATGCTTCTTTTATGGAGTTTCTCCAGCATTATCCTTTCTCCCTTGATGATTCTGATTGAGGGAACCAGGAAAATCTCTGGCGGAATATTTCATAATCCGGTTACGGTTCCGAATCAGGATGAGCTGGGGGACCTTGCCAGAGCCCTTAATGAGATGGCAGGACGTCTTGGTGAAGTGAATCGATTGAAGTCTGAGTTTGTAACGATCGCTTCTCATGAGCTGAGAACTCCCCTTACGAGTATTCGTGGATTCCTACAGATGCTACAGCGAGGGCAGCTTGGCCCTTTAAACCCTGATCAGGAAAAAAGCTTGGCTATCGTCAGGGAAGAAGTCGATCATCTGGTCGAACTTGTTAATGGATTGCTTGACCTCGGTCGCATTGAGTCTGGACAGATTAGTCTTGAAATACAGGAAGTTGTTTTGCCAAGCTTGCTGGAGCGTCTGAGTGAGCGGCAGAGTTTAGCCTGTAATGAAACCGGAAAGAACTTTGAAACGCATTTTGATCCGGACCTTCCTGTCCGCATTCGTACCGATCCA
This sequence comes from Leptospirillum ferrooxidans C2-3, assembly GCF_000284315.1. Taxonomy (NCBI): domain Bacteria; kingdom Pseudomonadati; phylum Nitrospirota; class Nitrospiria; order Nitrospirales; family Nitrospiraceae; genus Leptospirillum; species Leptospirillum ferrooxidans. The sequence goes on from NC_017094.1 coordinate 745,436, forward strand.
GGAAAATTGACCCAAGTTTTGGAAAATCTTCTGGGAAATGCTTTCAAGTTTACCCCAAGTGGGGGAACCATCTCTCTTTGGGTCACCCGGTCAGTGAATTCCCTTGAGATAGAGGTAAGGGATACCGGTATTGGAATACCGATTGAGCATATCCCTCAGCTGTTTGATAAGTTTTACCAGGTCACTCCTTTTAATACTCGCGTAAGGGAAGGTCTTGGATTGGGCTTGGCTATCACCAGGGGGATTATTTTAACAATGGGCGGGTCCATTAATGTTCGTCAGAATGAGCCAAAGGGGACGGTTTTTCACGTCTCTTTTCCTTTTGAGCCAGTCATTCAGGAGAAGGAGGGACAAGATGAGTAGTGGGCGTTTTTTTATTGGAGCCATTTTTCTGATCTTCCCTCTTGTGTTTTTGGATGGGTGCAACTCCATGCACAATCCACCGGCGCCCAGGGAGGATCTTCCCCGAATTGTTTTCTTGCCTCAGGCGGTATCGCCGTTTTGGGGAGGTGGTTCATCACATTTTCTGACAGGCCTTTCAAAGCTTTTTGATGCTCATGACTGGGACAAGCTGGATTCATTACTAAACGAACGGCTGTCTGAAAAGGATATTCCGGGTGATGTCATGGCCAGGCTTTTATATGACAAGGCACTTGTCGATATTGAGACCCCTGCAGGAAAGCGCTTGGAAGAAGCCAGAAAAATTCTGAAAACACTGGATGTCGATCGGGTTCCCTATGATGTTCGTGAGTCATCGCATATCCTTCTCAGGATGATTGATCGAAACGCTAGGCTTGAGGAGTCAAACCGGATCTTGACACATAAGCTTGATCAGGTCCGAAAAACCTTCAAAGATCTTTCCAATCTTGAAAACACGCTGAAATGAGTCGTCCCAAACTTTTGGTTGTTGACGATCATTCCAATACCAGGGCGTGGCTCAAAAGCTTCCTCGGTCATGTCGGCTATGATGTGCTGGAAGCCGGAACGGCTGAGAAGGCGATTTCCATCCTCAGGCAGGAGGGTGCAAGTGAGCTGGGTGCAGTTCTTCTGGACCTGAAACTTCCCGATGGTTCAGGGATAGATCTGATTCGTCCCATCAGAGATCTTCGTCCCTCTATCGCGATTATTATCATGACCGCCCATGCTTCAGTGTCGACAGCGGTTGATGCCATTCAAAAGGGTGCCTTTCACTATATTGAAAAACCGATAAATGAAGACATTCTTCTTGAGACGTTAAGGCGAGTTCTCCCTTCTGGTGGCTCACATCTTGATTCCCGACGTTCGGAATCGGCTCCCCCGGTTCTCTTGGGAGAATCTCCCCTCATGCTTGAGATCAGACAGAAAATCAATCTCAGCGCAAGCCATCCCGTACCTGTTTTGATCACAGGCGAGTCTGGGACGGGAAAAGAGGTTATCGCCAGAATGATTCATGATCTTTCTCCAAGCGCTAGGGAACCTTTTGTACCGGTCAATACGGGAGCAATTCCAAAGGAACTCGTGAGTGCTGAGCTCTTTGGCTATGAGCGGGGGGCTTTTACGGGTGCCCAAGAGCGAAAGATAGGCTGGTGTGAAGTTGCCGGTAGAGGAACCTTATTCCTCGATGAGATCGGGACCATGGAACCTGCTACACAGGTAGCCCTTCTTCGGGTCATTGAAAGCAGATCCTTTCATCGTGTTGGAGGAACAGCTGAAATTCCATTTATGGCCAGAATCATAGGAGCCACAAATGAAGCTCTTCCTGAGCTGATTAGGGAAGGTCGCTTCAGGGAAGATCTTTTTTACAGACTCAATGTTTTTGAGATACATGTGCCTTCATTAAGGGAGCGAAGCGAGGATATTCCACAGCTGGCAATCCACTTTATTGAGGAATCATGGTCAGGTGATGAAATTCCAGCCATGACCTTTGACCCGGAGGCTTCCCGGCTATTAAAGGTTTACCCTTGGCCGGGAAATGTCAGGGAGCTGAGAAATGCCATGGTTTCACTGGTGATTCAAAATGCGACGAGCCTTTCTGGAGTGAAGGCAGTTACGATAACTCCTCCGATGCTTCCTGATAAGATCAGGTTTTCATCAGGAAACACCTCTGCTGATTTCACTGATCATGATGGGAAAACTCATGGAAAATCCCTTAGAGAGGGAGAGAAGAGTCTCATTAGAAAAGCACTGATCGAGACAAGGGGGAACAAGTCCCGTGCATCAGAGATTTTGGGAATCAGCCGGAAAGCTCTTTATGCAAAAATTCGGGAATATGGGCTGGGGGATCAATAGATAGCCCAAAAGCACGGGTCGGATCAGTATAGTGCCCATAAGATTCGTATCAAGGTTGCTATAAGCAGAATGAGCTGTCCCAGCTTGACAGCTTGTTTCGTAAGTCGGTAGTGAAGCTTTGCTCCCAGAAATGCTCCCAGTATTGCACCAAAAATCACGGGAATCCCTTCTATAGGAATCGATCCTGCCGTGATCGTTTTTGTAATGGAGCCAGCAATGGCCATGGGGACCATCAGCGCTAATCCGCATCCGACCGCGACGCTTGATGCGTACCCCAATATGCCTGTTATGACTGGATAGTAAAGGAATCCACCTCCGATGCCCAGTATTCCACTGACCAGTCCAATCGATGACATGATCACCATCTCTTTAACTGGCTTGGCGTGTTTTTCACCTTTCAGTGAATGGATCTTTTCGCCAAAGAGAAGTAATCCAACTGCGATGGCAACTTCAAAAGCGTAAATCATCAAGATTGTTTTCCCCCTCAGACCATGGGAAATCACTCCTCCAAGTCCACCTCCAATGAGAGATGATCCCCCCCAAAGGAGGATCTTTTTTGTTGGAAGATCGGCATTGATCCGATGAGAGAGAAATCCGACAATTCCCGAAAGGGCGACCTGGAATAACGAGATCTGTGTTGCAACAAAAGGCGTGAGATGGGGACCTTGGGCGATTGGAAGAATGAAGAGGAGAAATGGGATCAGGACGATTGCGCCTCCAATACCCAACAACCCCGAGATCATTCCTGAAATGGTTCCACCAAGTAATAGAATGAGAATTTCAATATTTCCGCTAAAATGACTCATGGACCTCTTTTATCCAAGCGACTGATTGTGATCGGTAGGATGAATCGGGCGTTATTCGCTTCCCGGATGGTTGGATATGATATACTTTTCGAAAAAGATCCCAAAATGAACGGAGGGGAGGGTTGAATGAGTCATATTTATGAACTTTATTCCCGGGACAGGACCCATCCTGTTCGTATCTATCTCTTGCATGATGAGCTATTTACAGAGGAAGAATTCTTTGACCTGATCCTAGAGTCCTTTGATCGATCCAGCCAGGATGAATGGCATCTTCAGGTTCTTGAAGTTGTGAGGTATCTTGTTTCTAAAAAAGGGTTTCGTGAAGCGGGTGGGCTGATTGAGGTCGGATTTCCCGGAGATGCCGGAAAAAATTTGGTTAAGTCCAGGATTCTGAGTTATTTGGGAAAGGACCGGAGCGACTAGGTCGTTTCTCATTGTTCAGAGTGGTCTGTTTTATATTTGGCTTTGGAGGGGGCTGTTTTTTTCAGCAGAGGTTGAATGGAAATTTTTTCTGATTTGCTTCATTTCGATCACCAGCTTTTTTTACTGATAAATGGAGCTTTTCCCCGGGATTGGCTGGATCCCGTGATGACAGCTGTGACGGATATGGGGAATGGTGCTTACCAATTTCCCATCGGCCTCCTGATTCTTATTCTAGTCTCAAGGCAACATTTGAAACGAGATGTTCCTTTATGGGCTTCAACCGCCCTGCTGAGTCTTTTAGTCGGAGAACTTCTGAAAAAACAGATTGCAAGGCCCCGTCCTCTTGCCTATTTCCATGACAAGATTGTCGACCATCAAGTCACGGTTCACGTCGTCGGACCTCACCTCATGGCCAACTCATTTCCGTCTGGACATACTTTCAGTGCGTTTTCTGCAGCAACTCTTTTTTCAGGGCTTTATCCGAGATTTTCCGTTCTTCTGTATGGGTTGGCATTTTTGACAGGAATTTCAAGGATTTATGTTGGTGCTCATTTCCCGGGAGATGTTCTCTTTGGAGCCATTATCGGGTCTCTCTCTTCCTGGGTTGTGCTCAGATATCTTCGGCCTAAGATTGAACAATTCCAGTCCAGTACGATTGAAACGGGAAAAGAAGCGTAAAACATGGAAAACCTTCTGGATCATTTAACAGATACTTGGCCTTTCCTTTTGAGGGATCTTTCCTTACCCAAATGGAGATATGACCAGATCGCTGACTGGGTCTTTCAAAAAGAGATTTCGGAATGGGATTTGATGAAAAATCTTTCGAAGGGTCTCCAAGAAGCGCTATCATCACAAGTTTCCCTGACATTACCCAAAGTGCTGAATGTTTTGGAATCAAAAGATGGAACCAAAAAGATTCTTTTTCAGCTAAAAGATGAACAAATGATTGAATCGGTCATCATTCCAAGAGGTGATCGGGCGACTCTTTGTATATCCTCTCAGGTTGGATGTGGAATCGGGTGTAAGTTTTGTAGAACGGCAGAGATGGGGCTGATCCGGAACCTGACAATGGGAGAGATTGTCGGTCAGGTGATAATGGCCAATAAAATATTGAAGGAAAACCCCATAAAGGATGGCTCGACATCAAATTTGGAAGATCAACCACTTTTGAATCGGGTAAACCATATTGTTTTTATGGGAATGGGAGAGCCACTAGCCAATCTTGACCAAGTGATCAACTCTATCAGGACGTTAACATCGTCTGATGGGTTAGGTATGTCTCCCAGAAGAATTACTGTGTCGACATCGGGGCTTCCTTCAAAAATCATTGAGCTTGGCCAATCCGGCATACCGGTTAATCTCGCTGTTTCCTTGACAGCAGCGGATGATCCTACTCGCGAAAAGTTAATGCCGATCAACAGGCATTACCCGATCAGGGCAATCCTTGATGCTATAAGGCAGCTTCCCCTGAAAAAACGTCAACGCGTCACCTTTGAGTATGTGTTGCTGTCGGGAGTGAATGATCGTCCGGAAGATGCGAAAAAACTTGCACGTCTCCTGGCGCCATTCAAAAGCAAGGTCAATCTGATCCCATTTAATCCGTATGAAGGATCTCCATTTGTCTCTCCTTCCAAAGATGATGTTTTATTGTTTCAAAAAATTCTTCTTGAAAAGATGGTCGCAACGACGATTCGTCAATCGAGAGGAGATGATATTTTGGGAGCCTGCGGTCAGTTGGCATGGGAGAAAAAAACAGCGATAAAGGAGACTTCATGGAATCCCGTCGTCTTTTCAACCTGAGGCTTGCTCTAGTCCTTGGGGTAGAGCTTTTGGCCATTCAGACCGGTATGTTTTTAAATCGTTACTCCCTGATGGAAGGTATTGGATGGGTAGGCCTTTTTTCCTGGTTTTTAATCGGAGGGGCACTTGTAGGAGGTATTGCTTTTGGAGCCTTGCTGACAGAATGGCTCCCTGAGAGGACAGATGGCCGCCCACCCGGGTTCTTTGAGAAAATTCTTCCACAGTTGCCTTGGGCTTTTGCTCTTCTTGTAGCTTTGATCGACAGTTATTTTTATTTTCCAAGGATGTAATCGGGTTCTTCCTTCATGATCTCCTGGAGTTCGACGATGCATCATTCATTGTGTATTTTGTTATAGGTTGCCTCCTCCGAGTTCAATGGGCGCAAAGCTCATCAAAACTTGCATTGTTCCAGGTCCTGTTTCCATTGCCCACATAATTCCCTTTGAGCAACCAAGTGAAGCCAGCAGGTGAAGCTCTCTCAATTTTCCAGGCGGAGCTGCCCTTTCGAGCAAGGGCTTTGGAATGTTTAAAGGTTTTAAGGACTCTCCCTCCTGAAGCATTCTTTTCATCTCCTCAACGTATTCCTCGAAAAGCGGATCGGGAAGGTTCCTGGCCATAATCCTTTCGTTTTGTGCAAGCATGCCGGAAAGAAGAAGCAGGATTGTGCCATGGCCGGATGGGGTTAGAGATTGGAGGACCTCTCCAAGGACATGGATGTAACGGGCATGATTGAGCGGCTGGGATGTGACCACAACCGGTACACTGGCATCAGGGATCAGGAAAAAGAGAGGAACGGTCAGAATGTGGTCCACTCCATGGATCCCTGCACCAGATGGAACTCCTTTCGACTTTAGCCCTGCAATGATCGCATTGGCCAATATCGGATCTCCGTTTGGATCATATTGGAGTTCTGATCCAAAACCTGAGTAGTCTTGGGAAGACTCCAGTTTCGGATTATTGTCGACAAGGATAATGTTTGGGACTTGCCATCCTGCGCTCATGGAGATTACCGCCCTGATGGGTGTATGGCGGCTGACAAGGTGGCTATGGAATCGGGATAATGCCTCCAATATGGGGCGTTTGTTTCCTCGCCGGTAGCTCTCAAGAAGATCAGGTGAATGTGGTGCAAGGATGGGTAAAATCTCCAATAAAACCTCCCAAGACGAATGATATGTCTATTTTTTCAGGATGGATCGATAGTCTGGACAGCTGTCCCTTCCGGTAAATTGAAGCTCTCCCCTTTTTTCTCAGGCTCTTTGGAAACGATCAGTTTGACCATCTGCCCTTTTTTAAGCGAAAAAAAAGCATTGTTTTCTGAAGATTTATATCTTTTGAGCAGGCGATAGTTTGTCCATTCATGACCGTTACAAAAAACAGATTTTGATAGCCCTCTTTCATGAGTCATGTCTGAGATCATTCTGAATATGAGCTCGGTTTTTGAGCTGTTTGCTTCAGATATCCCTGATTGGGAATCCATTTTCTGGCAAATGAGATAACTCATTTTAAGGGAATCTTTAATATGGCCCAGTTTTTTCGCTTTATGAATCAATTCCTGTGAAAACTGATGAGGGCGATCTTCGTGGCACCAGTCTTTTTCATTAAAAAGTGCTGGACACCCTTCTCGTCTGTTATTTGGGCAAGGCGCTAAAATCTTGAATCCGGGAAGATACTCCAATAAATCATTGCTGAATTGATGGAGTTTTCTTGAAGAAAGTCGGTCTGCCGGTTCTGCAATGAGCAATATGCCATCTGATACCAGAACACGATCTATGCATTCCAAAAGATTTTTCGATGATGCCCGGGTGAGATTCCATTCATTGAGCATATTGCCCCATGAGAGTATGTGCACATCTGATAATGGAGGGAATGTGTCCGGCAAAATCCCATTGTAGGTAGTGACTGAAGAAGTGAATTCGGGGTAGAGACTTTGAATTTCCAGATCAGCTGCGGCAAGTGCTGACTTTGATCGATCCTGGAGAGATATCCTTATTTTGGAATGGAATGTGGGTGGTAACCCATGAAGAATTCCTTGGATGAAGCCTCCTGTTCCGGTGGCAAGATCGGCTATATGAATGGAGTTCTGTTGTTTTAAAAAATTGGTCACAGAAGAAAACAAGTTCATTTCCTCAAAGAGGGATAATGCCTTATAGAAACTTTGCTCATGATAATAAGAACGATAAGCGGACCTAAGTCGTTCATCTGACATGTACTCTTTTGATATTGTTTTGTTGCAGAGAAGGTCCGAAAGTAATGCCAATGGATCTTGTGGATTATTAATGGAGGTTTTGGGGGGCAACAATCGTGATGTCCTTCCTGAAGTGAGTAGGATCCATTCTTTCGAAAAGTCCTTTTGTGATCTTATAGACCTTTAATGTCTTAAGCAATGAATCCGATTCATGATCTTAGAAAAGACCAAGCGTAAAGCGAAATAAGCAATAAAGTGTGTTTGTGACCTTTGTTCTGGATTCTGGTGATATCATATGAGGGTATTGCTTTCAAAGACGAAGAGTTTGTTGATTAAAGGAAAAAAAAGGCAGATTTAAAGAATGAGAATATGTGAAGATTTAAGCATAAAAAATCAAGCATATATTGACTTGGATGACAACTGGAGAGGTCCTTGACAAGGTTCAAGCCTCCTGATAGCATTCGCGATGGTGGTCCGGAAATCGGTCAGGATGAGTTTCTAGGCCTTGGTCGAGAGGACAGACCGGATTGAGCGTATGAATGCGGGAGCGATCCCGCTTCCCATATGACTGGGCCTTATAAAGGGGGCTCAGGACAGGGTGTCGCTCCTGAAGCCGTTGGCTGGAACGGATTCAGGGTGATGAAAGCTCCACATTGTGAACAACCTTTTCCTTTGTAGTCCTTTCAGAGGCAAAGGAACCGGCTGTTTGTAAATGTGGGGCAAGTTACCACCGGATGCATTATTGAAAGGGGAGTTTCCATGCTAAAGAAATCGGTTCCGGAAGGGACTGCGTCAAGAACCATGTTTTTTTCGTCAATCCTCTGGTTGGCGATCGGGACGACCCTCGGGTTTGTTACGTCCCTAAAACTTGCGTATCCGGATATTTTGAGCGGAACGCCTTACCTGAACTTCGGTCACATCCGTCCCGCCCATGTGATGACGGTCGCCTTCATGTGGATCTCCATGGCTTTCGGCGCGGCGGTTCTTTACATGACCCCACTTCTCTGTGGCAACAAGCTATGGAGTGAAAAACTCGGGGTATTCAATGCATGGATGTGGAACCTCGGAGGCTTTGTTGCCGATGTATCTCTCGACCTGGGTTTTGAGTCAGGACGTGAGTATTCGGACTTCATCTGGCCGATCGATGTTTATGTCCTTTCCTTCATTCTCATTCCTCTGGCAGCCAATCTCTACATGACAGTTCTGAACCGTCGAGTGAAAGGAATCTACCCGACTCTCTGGATTTTCATGGGCTGTTTCTTGTATTTGCCTACAACGTTTGCTTTGTCCCAGTCAGTTGAAGTGTTTCATGTCACGGGTTTGAATGAAGCTCTTCTCACCTGGTGGTCTGGACACAACCTGTTTGGGCTTTGGATTACTCCAATGTCCATGGCTGTGGCTTATTACATGATCCCCAAATTGACAGGGAATCCCTTGTACAGCCATAAGTTGGCCCACCTGAACTTCTGGTCCAACTTTGCATTCTACTCCACACCAGGAGCGCATCATCTCATGGGCGCCCCGATTCCAGAGTGGCTGAAATCTTTCTCCTCTGTGAGCGGTGTGCTGATTCTTGTGCCGTCAATGGCTTTCCTTGCGAATGCCCTCTTGACCATGTACGGGAAATGGAGACTGTTTGTTGAAGTTCCTGCCCTTCGTTGGGTGACAACGGGTACTCTCTTTGCGATTCCCCTGAACTTCCAGGGTGGTTTTCAGCAGACTCGTGCCATCAACTGGTATATCCACGGAACTCATTGGGTTGTTGCTCATGCCCACCTTGGGATCCTGGGTTTCTCTACCTTTATTGAAATTGGTGGTACTTATTACGGTGTCGAGCGTCTTCTCCGGAAGAAATTCAACCCAACTCTTGAGCTTTGGCATTACTGGCTTACGGCAATCGGGTTCATCATCTTCTGGACGAGCTTGACTGCAGCAGGTTTGATTCAGGCCGCAGCAAAAGTCTATGAAGTTCCTTACATCGACTCTGTGGTTGCAACACATCCTTACATGGTTGCCCGTTCCTGGGGTGGATTCCTGATCATCACTGGTCAGTGGATCTTTGTTTATAATGCTTACAGAACTGCTATGTCTCCAGCGACTGTCCCTGTTTCACCGGTGGCTCAGCCTGCGAGATCATAGTTTCTGTATGCAACTTGTTTGAAGAAGGGGGGCTGCGAATGCGGCTCCCTTTTTTTTTTCATCCCTGGAGATCTTCGTACATTCCAAAAAAAGAATGTGTTATACTGAAGTGAGGCGGTTAGATTCAAACTTCGAGCGGAGGTTTATATGTTGACAGGGCTTTTTGAACCACTCCATCTGATAGTGATTTTGGGAATTGTTCTCTTGGTTTTTGGAGGGAGGAAACTTCCTGAAATTGGTGCGGGAATGGGAAAGGCGATATCCAATTTTAGAAGAGCTTATAAGGATGAGCCTGAATCCGCAAAGGTAGAGTCTGATAAGTCTACGAAAGTCTAGGATTGATGAAATTGATGGGGCAGGGACATTGATCCCTGTGAAGTCGGTGGGTGTATTTGACTAATTAGATTTGTGGGATGTTTTTGTTTGCCATGTATTTCCTGTTTTGAGTAACCGGATTTTCCTCTGCTAAAGATTGCCCTTCGATAACCAGTATACCTCTTTGATCCCACAAAATGACCCAAGAAAAGACCCTGGATATAGACTATCCAAGGCCTTTTGTTTTGTATGCGGAAATTTATTTGGCTGAAATGGGTTGATATCTTGCTGGGTCCATTGACTTGGACGCTGCTTCTATCATGACAGATGCTGCGAGGTTATAGGCCTCACTCCATGCCTCGGCCATTTCCTTTGTCCAAGCGGGGCCAGCGAAATGAGCTAGTGTTTTCATCAGGCTATTCCCAACAATTGGATAATGCTCCGGTCTTGTATCGAACTTGATATGTCCTGACCCGAGTCTCTGGAGATAAGGTACAAGAGCATCAGGCTTATCGATATTGGAGGTGATATAGACGATGGAATCAAAAAGCCGCTGCGCTTGAACGCCCATTTCTGCTGGGAACATCTTCCTGACTTCAGGATGATCTGTGAACATCGTATTGTAGAAATACTCAGTGACTTTGCTGCCAAGAGGCGCGATTAATTGGGCACTTGCCTTGATAAGATCGGTGTTGATAGCCATTTTTTCTCCTTTTACAAATACATTTACGATTAGACTTTTTTTACTGGGCAACTCGGTTAAATGATGCATGCAACATGAATCATAATAGTCAGAGTGTTATCACTTGTCAATCTAGGATCTTCTGATGAGGGGAGATAAGGCTTTATGGAGAAAGATAAAGGGGAAATAAGAGGATCTGAGAAATAAAGGAGATTCCCCTGCGCTCACTCTTCATAATACTGTCCGAATGATGGGTTATTAAAGAGAAGGCAGTTTGAAATGGAATGACTCTTTATTCCTGCTTCGATTCAGACTGTGGTATTACTAGTTTGTGTGCGAAAAATAAGTGTGAAAACGCACTATTTTTCATGGCACTCATGTTGATTGTGGCGTAATAGTTCACCAGTAAAAGAAAAAAATTGATGGTATGAATATTGCTTAAGGGATCTTGCAGATCTCTCTTCAATGGGGATGAGAGAAGATTGGACATCGTGTATTTTGGAGGATTTCATTAATGAAAAAGCATGTCATTACAATGTTGCCCGGAGAAGGTACTGGACCGGAAATCTGTGAAGCCGTGAGAAGGGTCATTGACCACAGTGGTGTTGATATCACTTGGGAATATGAAGAGATCGGTCTCGATTGCCTTAAGGAGCATGGCACGCTTTTACCAGAGAAAACCATTAAATCGATCGCAAAAAACAAGATCGCTATCAAGGGACCAACGACCACTCCCGTTGGAACAGGACACAAGAGCGCAAATGTGACTCTTCGGAAGATGTTCGATCTCTATGCAAACGTACGCCCTGCCAAATTGATCCCTGTTTTAAAGCGCCCATGGGATAAAATCGATATTCTCAGTTTCAGAGAGAATACAGAGGATTCCTACGCGGCAATCGAACATATGGTTTCTGACGAAGTGGCCCAGTGTCTTAAAGTCATCACTTGGCCAGGGTCGATTCGTATTGCCGAGTTTGCTTTTAAATGGGCCAGAGCCAATAACAGGAAAAAGATGCAGTGCGTTCACAAGGCCAATATCATGAAAATGACCGACGGTCTTTTCTTGGAGGCTTTTCGTGAAGTTGCAAAGAATTATCCGGACATCGTTGCGGAAGACATTATTGTCGATAACTGCTCAATGCAGCTCGTGCGTAATCCTGGCCAATTCGACTGTTTAGTACTTCCTAACCTCTATGGAGATATTCTCTCTGATCTTTGTGCAGGATTAGTCGGCGGTCTTGGCTTTGCTCCTGGTGCCAACATTGGTGATAACTGCTCTATCTTTGAAGCTGTTCATGGTTCAGCTCCAAAATATGCCGGCATGAAAAAGGTGAATCCTTCCGCCGTTCTTCTGTCTGGTGTAATGATGTTGAAGTGGTTGAACGAGCATGAAGCCGCAACCCGAATTGAAAAGGGTGTGGACAAGGTTTTGGCCGAAGCAAAACATCTGACTTATGATGCGGGCGGGACGGCTTCTACTGACGAATATGCTGACGCCATTATCAAGGCAATGGAAACCGTTTAATCTCTATCGAGAATAAGGAGAATTACGATGCTTACAGAAGCAACCAGCAGACGGGCAAAACGGCCTGCAAAACCCGTCACTCTAGTCGGCGTGGATGTCTATATCATCACAGAAGATGGTATTCCAAATTTTGATGATTATGGGGCCTTCAAGATTGAGTTCATCTCAAACAGGGGAACCAAGGTTTGGCCAGGGTATGTCAGCCCGGATTTGATGATGGTCAACTGGTATCGATGCCGATTTATGGCAAAGGGTCCCGTTACGGATGCAGATGTGGATGTTCTGCTTGCGAACCTGACCAAAAAATGGAAATGGTCTGCAGCTCAAAAGCTTTGGAATTACGGAGATGAAGCTGGTTTCAGCAAAGCCTACTGATTTCTAGCTACTTTAAAGGGGATCGGGGGATTTATCTCTCGATCCCCTTTTTTTATCCTCCCTCTTTGATTCTTCGATCCAGTGCCCATCTGCTAATTCCCAGAAATTTGGCGGCCATTGTCTTTTTTCCATTCGAATGTGCGAGTACTTTTGCGATCAGTTCTCGTTCGTGGCTTTCAAGAGAATCCGCTCCAATCCGGAATGGAATAGCCAGTTCCTGTTGATCTGAATGTTTTTCCGAAGATTTATCCTCTCCTGATATGTTTTTTTTGCATTGTAATTCTGCAGGAAAATGCTCACATTCCAATTGGGTTCCAGAACAATAAAGCACAGCGCGCTCTATCAGATTGGATAGTTCCCTGATATTTCCTGGAAAGTCGTAGCTGATTAGAAGCTGCTTTGCTGATGGTGAAATTCTATGGATCTTTTTTCGAAAAATTTGCGCTGATTTATATAAGAACTTCTCTGAAATCGGGATGATGTCTTTACGCCTTTCTCGAAGCGGAGGGATGGGAAGGACAACGACATTCAAGCGATAGAAGAGATCTTCCCTGAAAGTCCCATTTTTAACCGCTTGTCTCAGATCTCTATGTGTTGCAGCCATAAAACGGACATTCACAGGAAACTGTGCGCCTCCACCCACTCGTCGGATGGTTCTCTCCTCAATAACCCTTAATAATTTTGCCTGAAGGGGGAGAGGTAAGTCTCCGATCTCATCAAGAAGAACGGTTCCCCCATCGGCAAGTTCGATCAACCCAACTTTTTTTCCGGAAGCTCCGGTAAAAGACCCTTTCTCATAACCAAACAGTTCGCTTTCGAATAGCTCTGAAGGAATCGCGGGGCAGTCCACTTCTATGAAAGGCCGGTTTCCAAGTGGTCCGTTGTAGTGTAGGACTTTTGAAACGTATTCTTTTCCGCTACCTGTTTCTCCTTGAAGGAGAACAGTCACTTGATCATTACTTGCAAGATCCCGGACCTGTTTTTTGAGGTGCAGGCTTGTTTCACTTTCGGCAACCATATGTTCAAGTGCGTAACGCTCAGATTCTTTTCCGGTCCAATACCGTGCCTCTCTTGAAAGAGAGAGAAATCGTGTTGCATTGGCCAGTGATAGCAAGAGTTCATCCATGTCGATACTCTTTGTGACAAAATCAAAGGCTCCAAGTCGCATGGCCTCTACCGCATCCTTAACAGTACCCCTCGCAGTGAGTACGACAACAGGAATTTCCGAATCCTGGCTTCTGACTTCCTTTAAAACGTCGAGCCCGGACATTCCGGCCATGACCATATCGAGGATCAGAATATCGGGATTGAATTTCTTGAGCATTCCAATCCCTTCCTCTCCATTACGCGCTGTCTGGACGAGGTAACCTTTTTCCGAGAGTTTTATCGAAAAAGCTTCCCGAATAGAGGGCTCATCTTCTATAAATAAGATATTGGCAATCATTTATCCTCCTGTTTTACCGGCAACCACACTGTTGCCCTGACGCCCTGCCCAGAAGGGCTTTCTATAGAGATTTTCCCTTGATGTCTGTCGACAATATCTCTTGTAATGGAAAGTCCAAGCCCCACTCCTTTGGCTTTTCCATACGTGAAAAATGGCTCATGAAGTCTTTTCAGGATATGGTCTGGAATTCCTTTTCCGGAGTCTGTAATCATTATATTAATGCCTTTTTTATCGTGATGGAGGCAGGGTTTCATGCCGATGGTAATGCTCCCTCCCTCTGGCATAGCGTCAATAGCATTCATCATGAGGTTCAAAAAGACCTGTTGAAGAGGACCACGTGCTCCCTCTATTGGTTCAATGGGGTCTTCAAGAGAAAGTGAAAAATGAATTTTAGACTTACGGAATGCCTGGGCAAGGAGAGAATGTGCATCTTCGACCAGATCCACCAGATCGAGAAGTTGAAAGTCAAAGGATTTGGGTCTCATGACGGAAAGATGGGACTCCAGTAATTCATCAATCCTTCTGGCTTCCCCGGCGATCAGCTGAACCTGTCTTCTCAACTCCTCTGGAAGTTTATTTGACGCTCCAATATGATCTGCGAGACTCCCCATTCCAATGAGAGGATTCCTGATTTCGTGAAGCAGTCCTCCTGAAAGTTGACCCACCAGCTTGATCTGTTCTGTCTGTCTGAGTGCCTCGAGTAACTTTTCTCTCTCGGAAAGGTCGGTGAGAATGGAAAGAAAATATCGAATGGTATTGTCAGGATCCATAACGGGGCTGATATTTTCCCAAACAAGAAATTCGGATTGGTTTTTTTGCCGGTTGATAAACCTCCCGACAAAGGATTTTCCGGAAAGTAATGTTTGCCATAACAAGTTATAGAAATCTGGACTTTGTCGTCCCGATGAAAGTAATGCGGGGGTTTTTCCGATGGTCTCTTCCCTGGACCATCCGGACATTCTTTCCATTGCCGGATTCCATTCAAGAATAATGCCGTTTTTGTCAGTGAGAATCACCCCATCTTGAACTTGAGCGAAAAGTCTTTTATAGAGGGATAATTGGGTTTCTTCTCTTTTCCATCGATCAAGAATTGTTGCGAAGGTGTTGGCCACTGTTTCAAGGAAATCGATTTCCCTGGCATCAAAACTACGAGCGGAAACAGTATGGATGCTCATTGCGCCGAGAACTTGTCCCTGAAACATCATGGGTACGCTGACACCTGAGCGAACATGATGACTTGAGAGGAGAGTCGATGGTGAGAATCGGTGCTCGACACCCATGTCCCGAACAATGACCGCCTTCTTTTCCCGGATGGCAAAACCAGCCTGTGAATAAATGCCCCCTTCCTGGACATAACTCCCAACGAGTCCTTCCTGCCATCCTACCCCGGCAAGAAGATGCAGGAGTGGATCAGAATCCCCAGGAATGAGAATCTTGCAAAACTCAACATTTAAAGCTGTGGCCGTTTCTCTGGAGGTGAAATCCGCGACATCCTTGAGTGAGGCCCCACTGACAGCCAGATGGGCAATTTTACCGAGGACTGCCTGATATCGACTGATTATGAGGCTTTCCCTTGATTGTGTTTCGATATCGGTCATGTCTTGAATATGGGCAAGAAAAACAGCTGGATCCATAGATCCCTTTTCAACCGCAAAGACTCTGCAGAGGATGATATGGGGGAGTCCATCCCGGTCTTTGGTCTGGTATTGTGTGATGGATTCCTTTTCATATTTTTCGGAGAAGGTAAAAGATAATATTTCATCAGAAAGAAGAGGAAATCCTTTTTTTTCGACTCTCAAGCCATTGGACATGGTTTCGAAAAGTGGAGTTTTGAAAAGAGCTTTCTTATGGGCATTGAATATGCATATTCCAATGGGCAAGGATCTCTCACCAATTTTCGACGGGAGCTGATCCAACGGAAGAGGGTACATAGTATTGGGACCAGATTGGATTTTTCGGTTTTTGCTCATTTGAGCGTCCTCTACCACTATTAAGCCAATTGCAATGGTCCGGCTAAAACCTTATTTAGGTTCATAAAGCAACCTCAAGGGCCGGAGGAGGTCTTCTCCTCCGGCCCATCCTAAGGCAAACCGCTGTTTTTATGGAGATTGGAATCTTGCATGATTCAAGTGATCTCCAGCCATGTTCCATTGGAGATCCTTTGATGGAGCCTTCCATCACTATCCATGTTGAAGAAGTAAAGCCATTCGTTTTCAATCAGTTCCCTGACAAGGGTGTGTTTTTTGATGACTTCTTCAATGGGAGATTGTGGTGCTTCAATGACAACATGAAGACGAATGGGTTCATGAATCCATTCTCTTCCGTTATGAAGCGACTGCATGGCAAGTCCTGTTCTCAGATCTCCTGCGTTGCCTTCAAGCACACCGATGGAACCGCCGACAACATTATGCAAAACCTTGTTTCCACTTCCATATAACCGATTATCCACCATTGATCCGAAGTACTGCATGTTAATCCAGTTTGCCACGACCATTGGTGCACTCATGATCAGTTCAAGCGTTTTGAATTCAGGATCGTTTTGCCAAGTATAATTATGCAGGAAGGCTCTTCCGGAAAGATTGATCCCGACCGTTCTGCTTCTGGGTGCTGCGATAAAAGCCGCGTTTCCAGCTAATCCCCATTCTGGCCGCACTTCAGACCAGTCATTGGCCCTTCTCCTGAGGTTATCTGTAATTTTTTCAGGAGAAAGCTCTTTGATTCCAAGGAGACCCGCCCTTTCGATCCTGCTGATTTGCCCTGCCTGAAAAAGCCATGTTTCAAGGCGAGCAAGACTTTCTCCCAAAGATGTCGGAAGTGACTGTATGTCAAAGAGCGTGACATTATCGGTGGTTGTATCATGGAGTGCCGGTATGAAGAATGTGTCATCCGGAATAACAATCCCTTTATCAGATGCAAGCTGTTTTCGGGTGTCTGGATCGTTTAATAATGCTGCGGCAACCCTTGCGCTGACTTCGCCCGTTTGTCCGGCACACGCTCCGCAATCGAGACCGGTTGCCTGAGGGTTATTCAGTGTGCTGCTTCCGTGGCCAACCAAAAGTACGATGGGTGAAAAATTCCGGACAAGGCCCATGTTTTTGAGAATAAACTCTGCAACATTTGCTCTTTCATGTTCCGGGATTCCTGATTCAAGCTCTTTTCCTGTTGCGGAGAGTTCAGGACCTTTTCCCAAGGCGGGAGACATCCTCTGGAGTTCTTTGGTCTTTAACCCTTTCAGGTTAGGGTGAGCGACTGGTCGGCTCCAGCCCATTGTGTTTCCGATGAGCTTCGCCGCAGACAGCATTCCCACAGATTCAACAAAGGAGAAACAGGAAGCCGCTGATGTTTTGAATGTTTTCCATATATCGGATGCTCCTACCCGCAGATGCCGCTTGTTGAAGAGTTCTTCTAGCTCTGTTTTAGATGCTCCTTCTGGAATCTCCCTGATACGGTATGTCGGAGCAAATAAAATGGGAAGATGGTTTTTGGACTTCGTGGCACCAAATGGAAGATATTCCACCAGCATGCCAAAAAATCCCGCAAACCCCAAAGTTTCTGCGGATGGCGCAACTTGCTCCAGTGCTCTCCGGAAGATTTCCGAGCGTACATCGATACAAAAAATGGCTTGCAGATCAGGTCGTATTTCCTTGACATCAGAGTTTAGGCTTGTTCTGATGGCATTTATCAAACGCTTTTGATAACCGAATTCAAGGGCTCTGTGAAGAACTGATTCTATCGGTTGCTCAGGAAGCGGTGATTGGGTCAGAAAATGATCTGCGGCATGCTTCCATTTTAAGGAAATCTCCGGAGACTTTTTCATGATGAAAAGCAGAGCATCCCAGGACACCCTCACTGCAAGCAGATCTTTCGCCGAATGATTTTGTTCCTGTTTGAGCTGTGCCTGCCAATCAAGGTATCTTGCCCAAGCGGCCCACCCTGAAATGCTGAGGATGGCTTTGTGAAGATAGAGGTCAATCGCTTCAAAAGGGAGTTCAAGCTCCTGTATCGCCCATGAAATACAGTCGTCCGGGTTGTCCGGGAGTTTTTCCACCCATTTCCTGGTTTCAGAAAGACCCATTGCCCATGGGCTCTTATCAATTTTTGAGAATGCAACCCAACCGTTATATAAGGATTGGTTCCTAAAAGGATTTTTCCAGAGAGCTTGTCCCTCATCAAAATATGATGCGCAATAGTGGCTGATTCTCTCGGTGATGAATCCGGACCAGTCTTGATGATCGTGTTCTGAAAGGATATCACTGAAAAGGGAAGCCGGCTTGATATTCTTTGTTGAACCCTTTTCCATCTGCAGTTTGAATGTTTCCGCGCCACTGTGGATTCCTCGTTCCGATAACGCCATCTCAAGATCCTGATTGCTGATCTGACCTTTTTTCATCTGCTCCAGGTAATACTCCCTGTCCATAAAGAGCCCTGTCCCTGTGAGCTTTAACAAGGTTTTTCCGGCTTTTTCGAACGGCTGGTCCCTGAGTCCAAAATAGGGGTTGACTGCCACAAAATTTTTGAGTGGCCATAGTGGAGCAATTTTTTGACAGGCAGCTTCTATTTTCTCACTGAGGTCAAGATATTCACTGGCCGTTTTCATAGAAGCTCCTCCCTATGATTCAGAACAGGAGATCCTGCCGCCTTTGCCGAGGTTCCAAAATTCAGGCGGCGAATCAGTCTGCTGATGATGGTATCTACATAGAGCCCGTTATAGATGTGCACATACATGGCATTCCAGAAGGGGCTCTTTTCCAACGAGTGAAGATTGGCCTGAAGAGTAAATATCAAAAGGAATATTGCTGCTATGAAGAGACTTAACAGAATCTCCGAAAGGTTTTCCGGGAATCTGGGCTCAAGAAGTGTTTTTCCCAGAAGATGTTCAAAAATTTGATGAAGCCCAAAATAACCGGACAGGACAAGTGCACTGATTCCAGAGATCCAGACGATTAATGTTCCTTTTCGGGGATGTCTTGCAGTCAGGGCCGGAAGCATCAGTTGAGCCACAGCAACGGAGAGAATCGTTCCAAGGATCAAAAGTGCCGGCTGTTCGCGAAAATTCATGCCAAATAGCCAGGCAACCATTAGGGTCATCCCAGTTCCGAATAAAAGACCGGGGAAGGTCTTCCGGGAAGAGGATTGTGTTTCTTTTGCCTTAAATGATGGAGTCCGAAAATGGTCAACAACACTGCCGGATGACAAGAAAGCATGAGCCTTGTAGACAGAGTGTCCAAGGATATGGATGACCGCAAGACTGTAGAGACCCATTCCGCACTCCATCAACATGAAGCCCATTTGGGCGGAAGTGGAGTAGGCTAGGGACTCCTTGATATTCGTTTCTGTGAGCATCATCAGCGAAGTGGTCAGGATGGTGATGGTTCCAAAAACAATCAGGACGTCTCTGCTACTTCCAACAATCGATAAGAGTGGACTCATTCTCAGTACAAGAAATGCACCGGTGTAAATGATTCCAGCATGAAGAAGTGCGGAAACAGGTGTTGGTGCTTCCATGACCTGAATCAACCATCCGTGAAATGGGAATTGGGCGCTTTTGAGGATGGCGCTTGCGACGATCAAATATCCCGCAACGATTAACGATTCGGGTAAAGGAGAGTGCAAACCGGTAAGTGCCTCGTTAAGACCCGAAAACTCTGTTGTGTGAAGGGTTTTCGCGATCAATATGATTGCAAGCAGAAGGGTTGCATCGGAGATTCGGCTGAACAGATATTTTTTTCCTGCCGCCATCAAGGCAATCGGTCTCTCCTTGTAAAAAATCAGAAGTTTATGAAGGAATAGGCTTGTTGCAACCCAAGAGGCAAAGAATGCCCAGATGTTGCCGACTGCGATCAAGGTAAAGAATGAACCAAGCGTGAGGCAGAGCCAACGATGGAAAAGTCCCTCATTTCTGTCGCCATCCATATATCGCAGAGAGTAACGGGAAACAATTGTCCCGACAAAAGCGACCAGGACCAGCATAATAATGGTAAGTGGTGTAACGGATGTATCAATAGAAAAAGCACCCAGGCCTGCCGGAAGATCTATGGAGAAATAATTTTGGGGAACGGCTTGTGTCATGATGTACGAAAAAGCGGCGAGAATCGATGCAATCAAGGCAAATGTGGATGCGGCCAGAGATGATTTTTTGATCAGGGCAATATGGTTGTTTGCCCTGATACCAAGAGCAGCTCCAACAATCAGAAGCGGCCATGGGGCAATGAGCATCAGTGCTGAAGTAAAGATGTCTCCGTTTAAGGTCATAAAATCCTCCATCATATATTTGAAATCTTGTTTTTTATGGACGCTGGCTTTTTGTCAAAAGGATCAAGTGTTTTGAATGGATAGATAACCATTAAGCATTTTTCGTGCCAGTATTTAAATATTTTTGATATTTAACTTTTTTTGTTTTTGTGGATCTTTTGTGGTGGCTTATGTGCGATTCCGCACAAACCTGGTATTTCACGCTTCAAGAAGAAAGTGACTCGAAAACACAGGACGCTTGATTCATGTTTTTGCTCTTTTCCTGAATTTTGTATTTTATTTATTTATTATTAATGGTGTATGATGGTAATGCTTTTTAATCCCCCAAACTTTGTTTCTTGATCGATAACAATCTGTATTCAATTAAGGTTGATACTCTGAATATTCGATTCGTATGGATCTTGTTGATCTCTTTTGTTTTTTATGTGGTTTCTCTTTTTCTGATTCCGACAAGGGCTGAATATGTGGACCTTGCGATCAGTTCAGGAAACTATGATTATGCCTCACAGTTGCTGGCTCCAGTTCTGATTGAAAAAAAGGTCCCGGTCTGGGGTCTCAGGGATGCCGCAAGAGTGGCCGCATTGCAGGGCTATCCGGAAAAGGCGACCAGTTATCTTGAAAAGCTTGTCTCGGAAAATCCGGAGGAGTATCAGGACAGGCTGGAACTTGCCAGACTATATCTTGACCAGTATCAGCCGGGCAAAGCTGCGGTGCAGCTCCACATTCTTTTGCAGAATGAAAAATTACCTCTTAAGGATATGGTTAATCTTGCCAAATCATATGATCTGATGGATCTTCCCGATGCCGCCCTCGAAATCCTGCACCGTCTTGCCGACAGTCATTCCCGTGATATGGATTATTGGAAAACGATCCTGATATATGACTCACAGACTGGAAATATTGATGACACAGCTAGAACGCTTCGAAAGCTGACAACGGAATTTCCAAAGAGGATCGACTATCTACAACTCAGAATGAACCTTGCCTATAGAAGGGGGCGATATGCCGAGGCTATCCGGATGACGGATCGAATGAAAAGTCTGAATGCCGGACTTGACCGCTCCCTGATGCCGGCTATTCGCTCCCTGTTTCACCTGGGTCGCCCTGTGGATGCGTATCTTCTTTACCGACAAGCATCTTCCAATATTTCGGACAATAGCGTCCTGGAATCTGCCGCATGGTACTTTTATCAGAAAAAATACGAGGGGTATGCACTTTCAATCTTTGAGCGTTTACTGATGAGGGAGCCAAAGAATAAGGATAACTGGGATAATGCTGTCTGGCTGGCCGACAAGATGGGCTGGTATCAGAGAACGAGAATGCTGATGGAGGAACGGCAGAAGGTACTCCCCCTTCCTGAGGCACTTTTTCATGTTCGCATGCTGGACCTGGATCTAAGGTATCATTTGGACGGTCTGGCGCAAAAAGACCTCCTCACATGGTTGGGTCAACCGCCTGGACCTTCGCTTCCTGACCTGAGACTGGCTTGGCAAAATGCTGAAAATCATAAAAATCTCCCTCTTAAGGGAGCTTTGCTCAAACAGGCTCTATCTCTCAATCCCCAGCTCGATGTTTTAAGATCCGACCTTGCAGAGAATAACGTTGACCAGGGAGATGAAACAATGGCGGGTGGTGTCATTCTTGCCCGAGGACTTGCGATCAGGGACGTGGAGATGATTCGCCGATCCGTTCCCTACTTCAGGGATGCCGGTCAGACGGAGACACTCAAGGGGATCTTCTTTCGTCTGGCAAGTTCAGATGGCCGAATGGAGTTTAGAAATGACCAGTTTGAACTGTTTCGCCTTTTTGAAGAGAGTCCCCATAAGGAAGGATTGGGACATCTTGTGGCCGTTCTTGACCGTTATCCTGATCTTTCCGCGTCCATGAGCATGGAGCTTTCTCATATCCTGATCTGGGAGAAAAACTACGCTCTGGCCCAAAAATCCATTAATCGGGTGATTGCTGCCTATCCATCCAACCGGGCTCTTCTTTTTCAGGCGTCTGACTGGTTTGTTGAGGCGGATCAGCTTTCCAGTGCGCTTGTTTATGATAAAAAGCTTGTGGAGCTCCTTCCATCCGATCCGGAAGGTTTTGCCCTTTTGATCAAACACAAGATCTGGTCCGGGGATAATCGGCAACTCCTGGTTCATTACCAACATCTTTTAAAGCTTCAACCGAATAATCGGACAGCGCTTCTGTTTCTCGCCAATCATGCTTATAGCCATGGGGAGTTCCGTTTGGCTATCCGATATTATCGGCTGGCAACGAAAGCCGGAGTTTTGGACTATCGGATCTTTTATCACATGGGACAGGCATTTCATGAGATGGGGGATAATCGGATGGCCAGAAAAATGGACCGATTGTCATGGAAATTGCTCCAAAAACACCTCTCAGAGTGTAATGGTGAAATGGGAAAAGGAGGAGACCCTTCCAATTCCGATGTTTTGCGATCACAGATCTCTTATCCGATGCTCCCTCTCTCTAGAATTTCCAAAAAGAAAAAAGAACAACTTCTCTACAGTATCAAAATTCAGAGTGCGTTGGGTCATGAAAAAGTGGCCTATAAGGATGTCCTTTTGTATCTTCGGTTATTTCCGGACGACAGGGAAGGTCTTTATTGGGCAGCAAGACTTGTCACAAAACTTGGGACTCCCGGAGAAGGGCTTCACTACCTGAATAAATGGTTGTCGAATCACCCTGACGACAGGGATTTTCTGATCTATAAAGGAGAGCTTCTGATGAAAGAAGGACACACTCATACAGCACAGAAACTCCTCTGGCGATTGTACCGGAAAGCTCCCAACAAGGTTATCTGGAATGATCTTGTTGATTCTTATCGAGTTCAGGGAGCACTTGATAATGAAGAATCGTTCGATTCCCATATCTTTTCCCAGGGGGAAACGCAGGCTCCCCGAGTCACAGGCGGATTGCTCTCTCTCTATGATATGAAGGACTGGAGTCTGAAAAATCAAAACTTTGCGATTTTTTATCCGGGAGGAGCATCCTATATCTTCGATACGAAAATTGAGACACCCCTCTATTCAAATATCAACTATTTTGCAGGTCGAACGGAGTATCTTGGTGTGGGTTCGGGGGCAGGATGGGGAACGAATGACTTCTCCTATGCCGGGATCCGATGGACTCCTTCTCCGGGCTGGCAAATAACCGGTGAGGCCGGTGATACACGTCTGACCGGTTCTCCGGGATTTTATATTCATGTGAGCGGACAACAATCTTCCATTGCCGTTGATGTTCAGGGATTTGACGATATGATCTGGGGAGATTTTGGACAATCGATTGTGAGAGATGGTCTTCAGAGCGGATATATGGCCCAGATCACATGGAACGCATCTCCCAGACTCTCTTTTGTGGCAGAGAGCTGGCTTTTTGATTATACGCTGGAGAATGCAACCGTTCCTTTTGGCACCTTGCACAATACCATGGGAATGATGGATTGGGTGCTGGATCCGCTTCCCCAGATTGATTTTTTGGCTGGATATGAAGACTGGAGCATGATGAGTCCATCCCAATCAGTTGCCGCACTGGTGCCTATTCTTGAAAGACAGCAATTTCTTTTTTCAGCTTTGGTTTTCCAGCATCAGATACACAACCGCTTGAACTTCAATGCCCAGGTTGGGGGATATGAAGATATTTATTCCCATATTCCGTCCTATGAGGGAGGAGCTGGTCTTTCCTACCGTTTTTCGACTCATCTTGAAGGTTTTGCTAGCGGAGACTATTTCAATCAGTCCGTTCTTTACAATGGTGCATCTCAGGAGGTTGTATGGGGATTCAATCTTTGGTTTTAAAGGGATCATCTCTTGTTTCCGGGAGATTTTCTTGGATTGTTATTATTGTGTTGATTCTGGGGTTTTCAGGGTGTTCTTCCACATCGGAGAATCATTCCGGACATCTTCCTGTTTCCAATGTTCCATTGTCCGTTCTTATTCTTCCCTTTTCCAATCTGACGACAACCCCTGATGCGGGAAAGTCGGTAACGACTATCCTGATATCATCTCTGATCCGTCAAAACTCCTTAAGGGTCGTTTCCTCCGAATCGATTCCCTTTGAAGTTCCGGGTGGGATATCTGCCATGAATATTCCTCCGGGTTTGCGGGACAGGCTCAGATCGATGGGGGTCGATATGATCCTGTCTGGTTCAGTTATTGAATATGGCTATCGCTCTGAACTTGAAAGTGAGCCCGTTGTCGGGTTGACATGGATGATGACCGACCTTGCCAGCGGAAAGATTCTCTGGTCTGTTCGGGCATCTGGGGTCGGATCCTGTTTTTGGGGTTGCAGTCAGACTTTGACTTCGCTCTCTGGCAAGCTGATCCGACGCGAGGTTGAACGCTTTGTCAGACAGTAAAAAAAAGACTCTAAAAATTCTTTGTGCTTTGGGTATTTTTTTCCTGGTAGCATCTTGCCACAATGAGATTCCGGGCGCCTCTCATCTGCCCACCTCATCTGGGCCAAAACACTTCATTGTCTACTATGGACCTTCCCCAAAATCCTTTTCCCATGTGGACTGGGCCATTGTGCAGGATTCTTATCGACCGGCTCCATATGCGAAAACTGTCTATTTTGCGTATCTGTCGCTCGGGGAAATTGATCCGGGAACAAATGTGTCGAAAGAGTTGTCAGCAATTCCCGGTGAGCTTTCCCGAGTGACCTTATCCAAAAACGTCTTTTGGCATTCGCGAGTTGCAGATATCCGGCGGGATTCTTTCAGGCAGGCCCTTTTAAGGCAGATCCAAGACGATCTCCGGAATCGGTTCGGCGGGATTTTTTTGGATACGCTGGATTCCCCGTTGGAGTATCGTAAGGAACATCCTATAAAGGGCAAGGGGATTCGCCGGGCGATGAAAAGCTTTATTCAAACTGTCCATGCTTCCTATCCGGGTATTCGGATCATTGTGAATAGGGGGTTTGAGATTCTGCCTTCCATTGCTCCTGAAATCTCGGGAGTTCTCTTTGAAGATTTCTGCTCCCGTTTCGATGAGGAAACGAAAACGTATGTTTCTGTCCCGGAAGATGAAAGACAGTCTTTTCTTCAGTTGATCTATCAGGCAAAAAAGCGCAATCCGGAACTTGTCGTGTTGGCCCTTGATTATGATGATCCCGATCATCCTGCTTTTACAAAAAAATGTGAGCAAATCTCCAGGAGAGAAGATTTCCCCCATTATGTATCGGACTGGACTCTCTCTACTTCGGTTTCCCGAGGGAAATAGACCCGATGAACTTTTGGACGCGGGAGAAAAAGCTCTGGTGGCTTCCTTATCTCGAAGCTCTGGGAGGAATTCTGATTTTGACAGGATTCTTTCTGGAGTTTTACGGGATCTCTTCACTCATTCTCCCCCGATTCCATCCGTTTCTCCCATTGGTTCTGCTCATCGCTGCCAGATACGGATTTTTGCCAGGAGTTGTTTCGGCACTTTTGGGGTGTCTGGATTACTACCTGTTACTTCTCTGGCAGGATCATTGGGATAGCTTGATGCCAGGTCACTTTTCCTTTTTGTGGCCTTCGGCATTTCTGTTTTCAGGGATGATCGTGGGGGAGCTCAGGGACGCTGAATCCCGAAGATACTCGGATCTGGAGTCCCAATTTATCAAGGAAAAAGATGCGGCCCGGACCGCGACCCTTCAAGTCGAGATTCTGATCAAGGCAAAGAAGGAACTTGAAAAAAGAGTCTTCCTTGATCCCAATCTGGCGACAGAGCTTTTTGATGTCTTCCGTTCTCTTGAAAAAGATGAGATCGACAGCATTCCTTCAACATTGCTTTCTCTTTGTGTTTCATTCGTAGGGGCAGATTCCGTTGCCTTGTATCGTCGGGATCGGGATCACTTCTTCCTTGAAGGCTCTGCAGGATCTTTTCAGTGCCCGGATAGGGTTGACAGATCCTATCCCCCATTTTTTAAAGTCTATGACTCACGGCAGGCCATGACGATTCGGGAGAATGGGATTTTTCCAGAAGGAGTCTTTGCTTCTGGAAAAAAACATCGGCCTCTTTGTATTTACCCTGTTTTATCAGAGGAATATCGGGTCGAATTCTTGTTGGTCATCTGGCATGCTCCGTTTGAAAAGTTAACACCCGATTTCTTTCAGATGATGAGGATGATTGTTGATCGGGCGAGTTCCCGGCTGGAGTTCCTGGAATCTCACAAAAAAACGAGGGAAAGTGTTTCCATAGATGAAACGACTGGGTTTCTCCGGCCTGTTTTTTTTGCGAGGAGAGCTGCAGAAGAATTGAGCAAGTCTTACCGGTATCAAGCATCATTTTCCTTGCTTGAGGTTTCTTTTCGTTCGAGTGCGGGTTCCAAAACGGATTTCCGATCGGCCCTTTTGTCTGTTCGGGAGATTGTAAAGCGTCTTCTCAGGGATGTGGATTTTTCTGGGTTGACCGGAGACGGAGATGGTGTTTGTCTTTGCCTTCCCCACACGTCGCTTTCTGGAGCTGAAGTTGTTCAGAAAAAGTTTCTCGTTCTATGGGATGAGCTCTTGTCCTCTTTTCCGTTACTTCAAGAAGTCACACCCGTATTGCAAGTGCACTCTTTTTTCCCCTCAGACGGTCGGGGTGAAAACGACAATAAGCTTTACCATTCGTTGATGATTCGTCTGGATTCGGTTTTCCTTCAGGACCCCTCAACCGGATTTTACAGCGGTCAAGGGTTTTGGTTGGAACTCCAGAAGGAGAAACAACTGATCGAAAAAGAAGCCGAGAAAATCGGACTGATAGCTGTCTGCTTTGAAACACCCTCATGGGAGGATGTTGTTCTTTTTGGAAAGGCATTGAGAGGAATGAGAAACCTCGAGGGAAAACCTCTTCTGACAGAAAGGACCTTGATCGGAATCCCTCTTGATGGAAACTCCCTGTGGCTTCTTCTCCCCAAGCCCGACCTGAATGCTCTGGAGTTTATTGAGGGTGAAGTTTTGAGCACATGGTCCGGGACGGATATTCCAAGGCTTAAACGGGGGAGTCTTTCCATTAAGGCTCGTTTGCTTGATCCATCGGACGCTTTTTTAGAAGCGGAAAATCTGAATCAACTGTTGCACTTGACCGGTTGGAGTAAATATTTTGGCGCATAGAGGTATTTCCCGGAAGAAGGGCCTTTTTCCTGGAGATTTTTTTCACCGACCAGGATATCGTCGACTGTTGCTCTATTTGTTCATGTTTTTCTCTGCCATCCTTGCTTTTTTTATCTTGTTTCTGGTGGCGGGTCATCTTTCAGGACAAAAATTGTTTGAATGGGTTTTTACGGATTGTCTTCTCTGGTCTGCCGGATTTTTTTTAATCGATACTCCGGCTCGCTGGATTTATCTCCCGATCCCATTTCTTTTGCCGATTGTAGGTCCAGTCCTGGGCTGTGCGGGTTATCTGATTTTTCATCTCTCCCGACAACAAAATTATCTGGCAGACGATCCCACCTTGAATGCGATTTTCCACCCCGCCGGCAAGATGACCCGGCTCACTTACGTATCGCTTGAGGAAATTCTTGAAGCGGATCGAAAGATTGTGTCGGCAGGGGATATTTTAAAATGGGGAGACGTTCCCCTGAAACAGGCACTCATTGATCGGTTGTCTTCGGAGGGAGGTTCGCCAAGAGCCATCCGAGCCCTGAAGGGGGCATGGAATGATCCTGATGAAGAGGTACGGCTTTTTGCCTCGACCGTTTTGACCAGACTTGAAAAAGGCTATCAGGAGCGAATCCGGACCCTCGAACAGATGGATGAAGAGCATAAATCCTATTCTGAGATCGGAAAGGCCTATTTTGATTACGCCATCTCAAACCTTGTGGGACAGAAACTTTCGGAGGTCCTGATCATGACGGGGCTTTCCGCCTATCTGATCGCGCTCAGGGGCAATGAGTTCTTTTCTTTGGAAGAGCTGGTTTCGATTGGATCCCAGGCGATTTCGAAGGGGAATGAGGAGGTTGAAACATTGGTTATGGATAGGATCGTGACATTGGGAGGGAGAAAGGAAATCAAGTTCCTGAAATGGATGAGGCGATATCAGGATGGAGAGTATTTTGAGCTCCAGCAAGATATTCGAGATTCTCTGAGCCTTTTTGAGAAGATTCCGATCCCGCCTTATCTCGATCTCTGGATGTCCGATCCGCCAGATTCTGGTGTGCACAATGGATAGTAACGACTCGAAAACTCCACAAATTGCCGATATCTGTTTGATTCTCGAGGGGACTTATCCTTATGTTACGGGAGGAGTTTCCTCCTGGACCCATCAGCTTATAACGAATCTTCCCGAGTTTACCTTTCACCTCCATTGCTTGATCGCGGAAAAAGAACCTGGACCGTGGTTGTTTCCTCGCCCGAATAATGTCATTGGCGTGAGCAACCTCTCTTTGGGGCAGTGGTCATCAGAGAATGAAGAACCCCAGGAGCCACTCGATGATAATGAGGAGCATGAACTTCTTGGAGTCATCGAAAGCTTTCATCGGGATCTTCTTTCCGGTTCGCCAGAAGCGTTTGAGAGACTCTTTGGAATTTTTTACCGAATGGGGTTGTCTTCAAAGCTTTTTACGACGCTGTCTTCAGGGAGAGAGGCGTGGAATTTGATCCAGAAATTTTATAAAGAACAATTTTCTCAAGAGTCCTTCATCGATTTTTTCTGGATGTGGAGAACAACTCATCTCCCTCTTTTTTCCCTTTTGGCAAGTCCGGTTCCAAAAGCCCGCCTGTATCATTCGCTTGCTTCGGGTTACGCCGGAATTTTGGGCGTTATGGGCAAACTGGCTTACGAAAGACCACTGATATTGACTGAACATGGTCTGTATACACGGGAGAGAAAGATAGAAATTGCCCTGGCTCAGTGGATTGGAAGCGGAAACGCGCGCGACGATATGACAATTCGTCCAATCAACACATCAGTCAAGGGATTCTGGATGCGTATTTTTGAACAGCTTGGACGCATTGTCTATCACTATTCTGACCATATCATTACCCTTTTTGAGGGAAATCGCCGCATACAAATACGTGATGGAGCTCCTGCCGAGAAAACGAAGGTCATTCCCAACGGGATCAGGGTGTTTTCAGAAACAAAAATTCGAGAAGTTCAAAAAGCCCAGAGTGAAAAATTGTCTGTTGCTATGATTGGTCGTGTGGTGCCCATAAAGGATATTAAAACGTTTATTCAGGCTTGCCGGATTGTCAGGGACCAGTTGCCCGAAGTTCAGTTTCTGATTATGGGGCCCATGAACCAGGATCCGGAATATGTGAAGGAATGCCAGAATCTCGTTGAAATCCTCAAAATGGGGGATGCGATTCAGTTCACAGGATCGGTCCGGGTTGAGGACTATCTTCCGAAGATGGATCTTCTGGTCCTGACATCTCTTTCAGAGGCACAGCCTCTTGTGGTGATGGAAGGTGCCATTTTTGGAGTGCCTTCTGTAACAACCCGAGTCGGAGCTTGTAATGAATTGATCAATGGTCGAACTCGGGAAGATGTCGCGCTTGGTCCTGGCGGGATCGTGACGTCGGTCGGCAATCCTGAAGAAACGGCTTTGGCGATGCTCAAGATTTTGAAAGATGATGGCCTTAGAAAGAGAATGGGTTACGCCGCCCGCTTGAGGATGGAACGTTTTTACCGGGAAGATCTGCTTTTCGAAGCCTATCGGACTCTTTATCAAGAGGGGATCGGCTGATGGCGGGTATCGGATTCGCCCTTCGAAAACTCTCTAACCGGGAAGATCTTTCTTCCATTGTGTCAGGATTTATCCTGTCGGCGATTGTGGCTGCTGGACCATGGATCCTGACAACAGCAGGACTTTTGATTGTCAGCTATTCAAGCATGGGCTACTTTACCCACGTCCAGGATTATCTTCTCTTCAGATCGCTTGT
This sequence comes from Leptospirillum ferrooxidans C2-3, assembly GCF_000284315.1. NCBI lineage: Bacteria > Pseudomonadati > Nitrospirota > Nitrospiria > Nitrospirales > Nitrospiraceae > Leptospirillum > Leptospirillum ferrooxidans. The sequence goes on from NC_017094.1 coordinate 775,503, forward strand.
GACCTTTTCGTTTGCGGCAACCTTGATTTTGGTTGCATTGATCCAGCTTCCATCGACACGTTTCATCGCAGACCGATTTTTTGAGATGAAATTTTCAGATAACCGTTCGATTTATATCACCGTCACCGGAATAACACTTCTGTTTGGAATTCCCTTGTCAGGGCTTCTGATTTTTTGTCTGGACCTATCGCCTTTGGTCAGACTTTCCTTTTTCAATCTTCTGATTGTTCTCATGCTTCTCTGGGTAACGACATCACTGGTTTCCACGCTTCACGATTATGGTGCGGTGGGGATGGCTTTTTTTTCAGGCTCCCTGGCCAGCGTTTTGGGGACTCTTTTGGGTGCACGTTATGGAGGGGTTGCCGGCGCCCTTCTTGGCTATCTTATGGGCCAGGGGGTGATCGTAACACTATTGGCGGTCAGGATCTTTGTCGAGTTTCCGGGACCGATTTTCTGGAACAGGAGTTTCCTGCGTTTCTTGAAAAAAAGATGGAATCTTGCTGTGCTTGGATTTGTGATGACGTTAGGGATCTGGATCGATAAAATTCTTTACTGGTATGCTCCGGGCTCGGAAAAAGTAGTCGGGTTCATTCATATAAACCACATATATGATATCGGAATGTTTTTTGCGCTTCTGACGGTTATTCCGACGTTGGCCATGTTTGTCTTTTATTTTGAAACGGGATTTTATGAACGATATCGAATGGTTTTTGTTCTTCTGGAAGGGAAGCGTCCATTCTTTGAAATTCTGGAAGCCAAGGAACAAATGGTTCGCTTCATCAGGAGAGGGCTTGGATATATTCTGAAGATCCAGGGAGCGGTCACTTTTATGGTTGTTTTAAACGCCCAGGGAATACTTCGTTTTTTTCATGCGGATCTCATGGCTCTTCCAGTATTTCGGATGGGAGCTCTTGGCGGATTGTGCCAGGTGGTTCTGACGATGGAATTTACCTTGCTTCTCTATTTCAATCAGCAAAAAAAAGTGGCTCGTCTGGCCTGGGTTCTTTTTCTTTTAAATGGATCCCTGACCAGTTTGGCTATCTTTCTCAGCCCTCGCTTCGAAGGATTCGGCTATCTCAGCGCATGTCTTTTTTCTGCCGTATATGGATATCTTCTCCTCGATCAGGGAGTCAATGACTTTGAATTTACGGTTTTTATGCAGCCACCGGATTATTTGCCTGTCGAGGAATCGTCATCGGAAGGGACTTCACCCTTACTCGCTCCATCGTTATCTGCTATTCCACCGAAGGTTGGGTGAATGAAACGCGCCAACCTATTGCCTGACAACCTGATAGGGCTTTGCTGATATGAGAAAATTGCCTTTTTGGGTATTGATTCTGACATTGATGTTCTGTCCTGCCTTAAGGCCGAACGTATCGGGAGATTCTCTTGAAAACGGATTGCCTGGGAACAAGACCGAATCACACCCTGCTCCAAAAACGTCTTTTGAGCGGTCCGTTCTTGTGATCTATTACGGTCGATATCGTGAAACAAAGGATGAAAACAATTTTCGGAAATATTGGGATTTTCCCTTGAATGACCTTGGGTTGAAAGCACGATACCGCAATATGCGTGATGGGTTCCCGCATCTCAAGGAGCTTGATAGGACCAGGGCTGTTTTCTTTCAGTTTGATGACAATCCCGTTCCTCATCCACTGGCTTTATGGACTTTCATAAACGCTCTTTTGGAGAGACAGATCAAAGTGATCTTTCTGGAATCCTTTCCTGAAGATCCCCCGGATCAAGTGAACAGAAGTGATGTCAGGCAATCGAGGGAGAAGGCTCTTTCGCGGATGGGGCTTAAAATAGCTGGAGATTGGGATACAAACTCTTTCGGGCTCGATTATGTTGCGAAAGATTCAAAAATGGAAGGATTCGAATACCCTCTTCCGAAGTTTCCCTCCGAGTTTAGGCCTTTAGTCAACATATCATCCAAAAATCAGGTATTTTTAAGCGTAAAAAGTACTCTTCCCAGAAACCAAGGCCTTCAAAGTGTTTACGCTATTTCGGGAAGCTGGGGTGGGATGGTCTTTGATCCGTTCATGATTCGGTGGCCCATCCTTGATAACACCCATACTCTATGGTTCGTAGATCCTTTTCGTTTTCTTGAAACAGTGCTGGCTGTCAGAAAGACTCCCCGAATGGACCTGACGACCCTTAACGGGATGCGTATCTTTTATAGTCAGGTTGATGGAGATGCTTTTGATACCCTCTCCCTCTATGAACGCCGGAGGATGTCTGCTGAAGTTCTTTATCAGAAAGTGTTCCAGAAGTTTGATCTTCCCTTTAGCGTATCTGTTATCACAAGTCAGATTGACCCGCACTACCAGGGATCAATGAACCGAGTTTTCTGGGCACGAAAAATTTTTGCATTACCCAATGTAGAGGCCGCTTCCCATACATTTTCACATCCTTTCTATTGGGAGCCGACAGAAAAGCAAAAAGATGAGGGACCGGTCCATATTGAGATTCCTCATTACAAATTGAATTTCAGGATGGAGATAAACGGGTCAATCGACTGGATCAATCAAAATCTTTTGCCTCCGGGCAAGAAAGTCATGCTATTGCAATGGAGTGGGGACACAAGACCAGGGCGGGCAGCTCTTGCTCAGCTTGCAACAACTTCCGTTTTGAATATCAACGGATCGGATACCCGATTTGATAATAATGCTCCATCCTATACTTTTGTTTTTCCTTACTTTAGAAGAGTTGATGGATATACCCAATATTACAATAGTGATGTGAATGACTATATTTTGACAAATGACTGGAAAGGTCCATATTTCGGTTATCTGAATGTTATCAAGACCTTTGAGCGGACCGATCGACCAAGGAGAGTGGATCCGATCGACGTCTATTTTCACTTTTATGCAGGGGAGAGGGAGTCTTCCCTGAATGCCTTGAAGCAAGTGTTGTCCTGGGTGTCTACCCAGAATATTGCTCCGATGTTTGCCTCTGGTTTTGTAAAGGTGGAACAGGGATATATCAGTGCACATATTCAAAAGGAGGGTGCTGGAGAAGGGAATGGTTGGGTCATCGAGGATTATGGAAAGGATACGACCGTTCGCTTTGACCATGCTGACCAGCTTTATCCGGAGATTTCATCCGGTGTGATCGGATTTCGTCACAGGATGGGCTGCCTCTATGTATATCTTGCACCGGATCAAAGAAAGGCAACCATAAAGCTATTGAAAAAGCCTCCCTTGGGACCGTGGTTATCAAAATCGACCGGATATGTTCGATTGCATGGACCGATTTCCCGGAAGATCTTTTCTTTTTCCTATAATGGATGGGTCGCCAATGACAAGGTTGTCTGGAAGGGACTTTATCCATCGACTCCCTACCGATTGTCGCGTCAATCCCGAATAGGCAATAGAAAAAACACTGTTTTTTTGATGTCTGATAAGGGGGGAATGCTATCTGTCGCCCATATTGAAAATGCGGTCAGATATTCTCTCTCTGTTGGACGCTCAGGATCGGATTGAATTCCCTGTCGCCAGTGGAAAAAAGTCAAACTTGTTTGAACCTGATGCTATTGTCCAATGGGTCCAAACCATCGGTGTGATCCAATGGTTTGGACCATGGTCCTGCGGTATGGAGTCTGTTACTTTTTGTCACCAAACAGGGACGCGTGTTTTCTGCTGGCTTCATTTTGATGCTCTTCGGCAGAACTGGCATGCCCTGTCGCAGAGTGAGCATGGTGTGCAGCAGTCTTGTGGTCACCTGCTTCATACATCTTGCTGGCTTCCTTGTGATGCTTTGCCGCTTCTTCATGATGTTGAGCCGCTTCCTTGTGGTGTTCTTGCGGTTTCATTTTTGATTTGTCTTTTAATGTTTCAGTCATCATGGGAAACTCCTTTATGGGATGTGATGGGCCTAGTTTGAGCCAAATGGTAAGCTCGGATCGAGATTACAGTCTTTTTCCGGGGCTTTCTGTTCGTTATCACACATAGGGGATGGCGGGATTGGGTTGCGTGTCTTTTGTTGCCCATACTGGAAAACGAATAGGTACAGATCAAATTGAGAGAGGAGAACGACGGGATCTGTTTTCTGTTGTGAGGAATTGGGATGTTATGAAAAGGGAAGAGGATCCAGGTTGTTGTGATTTTGCCGTCTTTTTTGAGTGGAATAGGGAAGAGAGACTCATAATTGAGGGTTGTGTGGTGAGCCGCCTGGGTTTCGATCCCAGCACACTCGCCTTAAAAGGGCACAACCCACACAACAAACCTATCCCGATTTTCCACGATTTCTTTATTTTGAGCCATTTTCCAATCTTGCACTATACCGATACTTTCCATATGGATCCCGGTTCCTGTCGGCAAACTAGCACAAATTTAGAACGACCCCTCACGAAAAAAACCGAGAACTCTGCTCAAAAAACTACCTGATTACTCATGATCCTCCTCTGGCTATGTGCAATTTGTGGTTGAAACCCTCCAATCTGCAAGTTTGTAAACAATCGTTTTATGCAAGATCAAGATATGGTTGACATACCCCTTCATCTGATATTCTGGGTCGTGTAAAAAATATGCTTGGAGGTGACATGGCGGAAAACGGGAATGGACGGGCGACAACACTTGCGGACTTCATCTGGAAAAACGCCGAAGATCTCCGGGGTGACTTCAAGCACACCGACTTCGAAAAGATCATCCTCCCGTTTGCCCTCCCGAGACGGCTCGAATGTGTTCTTGAGCCGATGCGGACGAAGGTTCGAGATTATCTTGAACATAAGGACAAGGAGATCGGCCGGGTCGACTACGAGATCAACTTCAACCGCTTCTTCTACAAATACGTTACGCCCCGCAAACTGGAAGAGATCGATACGGAACTCAAGCAGGTCGAGAAAAAAATTGCCGAGTTGCTTGGAGAGGTTACGGAATGAAGGATGTCGTCATTTACCGGACGGATCGGGGCTCCATCGAGGTCACGGTCTCAAATGATACTGTATGGCTGACTCAGGACCAGATCTCAGAGTTATTTGGCCGTGAACAATCGGTGATTACAAAGCACCTGCGCAATCTTTTCAATGAACGGGAACTGGATGAAAAATGCAATGTGCAAATTTTGCACATTGCTGGTTCGGATAAGCCAGTCAGGTTCTACAACCTTGATGGCATTATCTCTGTTGGCTATCGGGTCAAGTCCCGTGAAGGGGTGCAGTTTCGCCAGTGGGCCAGCGGAATTCTCAGACAACATCTTCTACGGGGATACACCCTGAATCAGACGAGATTCGAAGACAATGCCCGTGAACTGGAAAAGGCGCTAGTTCTGATTCAAAAGACGGCCGAAAGCTTAGCCCTGTCGGCCGATTCCGGAAAGGGTCTTGTGGATGTCGTCACCCGCTATACCCACACTTTCCTCTTGTGATTCTTTACCTGTGAATCAATCTATCGTGACTTCTACCTCGACATCATAATCTCCTGATTTCCTATGGGGTCAGGGCTTTCACTGATCACACCCCGCATTTTCTCTTCCTTTCAGACCCGATTCCGCCCGTCTGAGAAAAAAAGACCTTACCACCGGGCGCTGACACAGATTGTTAAAAATCAGGGCGAAAATCACCAGAAGAGAGCCCCAAACTTCTCCAGAGATCACTGGTTCACCCTTCATGGCTGAAATGCCGAGCGCGGTCACCGGCGTGAGGTTGATAAAGAGGACCCCGTTCACTGTCCCCAACAGGCGGTTCCCCGCATTCCATGCAAAAACTCCCAATATTCCAGCCAGCAAGATCATATAACCAAGATCCCATGTCACCTCATGAAGCTGTCCCCAGTTCGGGAGACGAAGCCAGCCAGCCATCGTTCCGACCCACACGATCCCGTCGATGGAAAGACTTCCAAAAACGCAGGAGAGCGCAGTATATCTGAGAGGCGACCATCCGGAAAACTGGTTTCCACCCCAAGTATAGATGACCCAGCAAAAAGCGCCGGCCAATATGATCGCTTCCTCGGCAATGCGGGATCCCATCGATTTGAGCAGGCTCAGGTTACCTTTTGTGACCACAAGAAGAACACCGGTCAAGGCAAGAACGAGAGACAACATGGTATAGGACGCCGGCTTCTTTCCCGAGGCGAACCATGTCACGAAAGCAGCCAGAAGCGGCAATGTGGCCACAATAACAGCCGCAACGACGACTCCATCATGTCCAGAAATTTTCTGCTGTCCCCAAAAGACCAGGAAACCGAAGCCTGCGAAACCCAGTGTTCCATAGACCCACAGAGAGATCCCCCGCCCTTCCAGGCTGAACGCCTGACGCCCCTCGAACACGAAAAGGATTGCCAAGAACAGAATGGAGGCGATCCCGTACCGGATCGCAGTCAAATAGAACGGGTCCATAAATTTCAAAGCATGTTCCATCACCGGAAACATTGCTCCCCACGAGGTGACCGCCAGAACACACATGAGAACACCCAAAAACACCCGACTTCCCATCAGAATCCTCCCTCAATGAATATCGTCTTCTTGTTCTTGCTGCCTGATTCATTAAATGATAAAGTGCAAAACTGTATTAGTAAAATTAATGATTTTCATTGAACTCATGAGGGTTTTCTCATATGACCATTATCCAGTTGCGCCTTCTGTTGGAGTTGAAGGATTTGGGAAATTTCACAGAGGCGGGCGAGCGTCTCGGAATCTCTCAATCGGCGGTTTCCCATGCCTTGGCATCTTTCGAAAGAGAAATAGGGATAGTCCTGTTCAACAGGGATCGACGGGGAATCTTTCCAACAGAAGCCGGAGAGCGGATTCTGGAACATGCAAGGGAAATCTTGCTTCGCGTGGATCGCATCAGGGAGGAGGCGGGGTCCTTTTCCAGCCTCAAGACAGGAAAAGTCAGAATCGGAACTCTTCAAAGCGCTGCAGTTCGGATCATTCCTGGCGTCATCGGAGTCATGAGACAGAAGTTCCCGGGGATCGAGATCTCTGTATTCGAGGGAACCGATCAGGAAGTTCAGGAGTGGGTCGATTCCGACACAATCGATTTCGGGATTCTGACGACTCCATGCGACAGTCTGGAGATCATTCCTCTCTTTTCGGACCGGATGTTCGGAATCGTTCCGGAGAACCATCCTCTCGCGAGCCGACAATCTCTTTCTTTCGACCAATTTGCATCGGAACCGGTCATCCAGTGTCTGGGAAGATGCGGTACTCTCGTAACATCGGGCTTTTCAAAGGCTGGGATTTCCCAAGGAATGAAAACGATTGAAGCGAGAAACATATCAACGGTCTTGGACATGGTCCGCTCCGGGGCCGGGTCCGCTATCTTGCCGGGACTGGCTCTGCCAAAGAACCGAACGGGGATCAGTGTCATCCCTCTTGAACCTTCCATTCTGCGAAATATCGCTCTTGCCGCCCAGAAATTCCAGTCTCTCTCTCCGGCTGCGAATGTCTTTGTCAAATTTGTCCAGGAATGGGTCGAGAAACATCCAGAAGAATTAGTCTGAGAAGATGTCTTGTTCCGGAATAAGATCACTCCCAGAAATATGGGAGGTCTTCCTGAGAAAGTAAACGTCCGAGAACCGTTCCAATCTATCGACGGTGATGCGATGACCTGATCCGATGGAGTCGCCTTCGCAAGACTTCAAAAGACCGAAGAGACGGAGAAAATCTTTCCGGATCCCAGAAGCCGACCTGACACTTCCGAAGGTCCTGAATCCAAAATAGAAGTGTCTTGAAATGAAGCATCCGGTCTGTCCGTCCCCCTGCCGGCTCCACAACAAAGAAGCTGATGGAACGGGCCTGAAAATCAGGCAGTCACAAAACTCAGATCCAGATTTTTAACCAGGAACAATTTTGATCCGGATGCCTCATCAGATGATCTTCTTTTCAGAGACTCATCTCCAATTGGAACAGACTGCCATCGGCCCCACCAATGTATGCTTTCCTGAGTGTCGCGATGTCGAGTTTCTTCATCCTGAGGAAGGCCTGCATGACGCGAGCGACCTTGTCGGGATCGTTCGAGCCCATCATCTCATCCATCGCGGCCGGAACGATCTGCCACGAAAGATTGTACTTGTCCTTGAGCCAGCCGCACTGTTCGGCGTCAGGAACCGCCGAAAGCTTCGTCCAGCAGTAGTCTATTTCCTCTTGGGTGTTGCATTGCACCGAAAAAGAGATCGCTTCGTTAAATGAAGAATCATGTTCTCTCGCGCTGTCCATGGCGGCGAACCACTGGTTTTCGAGCCTGAAGTCAGTGAACATGACCGTCCCTTCCCGGTGCGGGTCCATGCCCGCAGGATAGTGGACCATCCTTCCCCGTTTCGAACGCCCGAAGACCGAGAGATAGAAGTCGCTGGCCTCTTGTGCCTTCCCGTACACGGCCCCGGAAAACATCAGAGATGGAATGATGAACGGCCGTTCTTCGCCTTCTGGATTCGTCAGGATCAGTTGCCACGAAAGCCCGTACCGGTCCTGGATCCAGCCGTAGCGCTCGCTGAAAGGATATTTGTCGAGCGGCATTAGAACCTTGCCGTCCTGTGAGAGACTTTTCCATAGCGTGTCGAGATTCTCCCGGGCCAGCCTGTCCTTCGATGGGTCGAAATTGAGGAGGAAGGAGACAGAAGGACTGAATCTGAACAAAGGACCGGCGCTGATCGCCATGAATTTCTGGCCCGAAAGCTCGAACCGGACGACGTCGCAGTCGCCCGAAGGCGTGTCATGAAGTCTGGTCACTCCGGTAACCTTCGAATCCGGAAAGACGGAACAATAAAATCCGGCCGCTTCCCGGGCTTCCCGGTCGAACCACAGGTGCGGGATGATCGTGACGCTCATGGTGCTTCCCCCTCTCAACGCAGCCTGTATAAACCGGTTCGCCCCGGGTCCGGATTCTGACCGACGCGCCGAAGAAAGCGCGGGAGTATTCGTCCGGGGCTCCCTCGTTATTTCATTGAATGAAGTCCGATCATGTTTCCTTCCGTATCGAATACCAGCGCGATGAATCCGTATTGCCCGATGGAAAACTTTTCCTTGTCGACTTTTCCCCCGTGATCGGCAGCCCGCTTGGCCTGAACGGCGCAATCCTCGCAATCAAAATACACCAAGGTACTGTTTCCGCCAGAAGGAGCCCCTTCCATCCGGACGAGAGCGCCGGTAGACCCACAGCCCTTTTCTTCCATGGGGAAAGTCCAGTAGTCCATCTTCCCACCCGGACTTTCCAGCTTCGAGAGACGGGTTTCGAACACGGATTCGTAGAATTTCTTGGCCCGGTTCATGTCCTGAACGTAAATTTCGAACCAGCAGACAGCGTTGTTCATGGTATCCTCCAGATTGTTGGGTGTGAATGATCAAATGGTTCTTACGGAATCGATACCAGTGTACCGCGTCGGAGAAGAGGCTGCTTCTCTTATCTTGCTCTCGTCAGCCGAACCGGGTCCGGCCTTCCAAGAGTGGCCAGAAGGGCCAGAAGAATGGGCGGGTCGAGCGGGCCCGGGGGGCGAAGGGAGAGTTCGAGGCGTTCCGGATCGAACTCGAAGGCGAGAGCCGTTCGTCCCTGTACTCCCACAAACGAAGTGAGTAACCCGCTGCGTTCCGTTTGGATTCGGCCTGTAACAGCATCTATGGCCGATTGCACATAACGGTCCTTAATACGAGGGTTCACCTGGGTTCGCCCTTTTCTTCAGCCTGGCCCCCGATCCGCCTGATGCTGGCAGGTCCTGTTCGATCCTCACGGACTGAAAAGCCCATTTTCGGGAGGGTACGTTGTTCCGGAAGCTTCCGACCCGGCCGTTGACAGCCACGCCGGTTCCGGTAGGCTACCCGTCAGGGAAGACGGGGTTCTCTATGCAGGTAGAGACTGGCCTGCATTGAACAATCACTGCGACAGCTTTACACGTCGCACGGTCTGGATGTGCTCGTTTTCGATCTTCCACCTTGCCCGGCCGGCCTTGGCGAGAGCGACGAGGGTGTCTTCGGTGACCGGATGATCGGTGATCCAGGAATTGTGATAGAGAATCTGGCCTGTCTCCTCGTCGGTGACGGTGAGTTCGAACCAGTTCGCCAACAGAGCGTCGTCGGTGTCCCGGAGCGGGAGATCGGCCATAAAGCGAAAAGACCAGCACTCCCGGACGACCCTGGGTATCCGCTTGCCCTTGGCCTTTCCCTGGCTCCTGGCGATGATGACGCTGTGGGTTCCGATCGGGCCTGAACGGGCGAAGTCGACGACCCACTCGGTGATCGTTGGGTGGGAGGCGGGTTTGCAGGTGAAGAGAAAGTGGAATCCGGCATCCCGCGCTTTCTGGCAGAAGGGCTGGTGGGCATAGAGGTCGTCCCCCAGAAGAGTGACTCCCCAGGAAGCATAGTGGATCCCCCAGGTGTCGAGCCACCGGGAAGCCGCCCGGATCTCGCAGTCCTGTTTTTCCCGCCCGTCCTCCCGGACGACGAACTCCGGCGGGAGAGCCACGACCCTGGGCTCTCCGGGGGCCACCAGTGCCGGGGTCATCGCAATGTGACGGTGCAGGACGCTCCCGTCCGAACGGTTGGAAACATGACAGGATGGGCAGAGGATCCCGCTGTCCGAGGAGAAAGTGTCGGTTCCGTCCAGAGCGATCAGGACGGTTCCGTTCAAAACCCGATAGTCCGACAGGCATCCCTCGGCCCACAGAGCGTATCCGACTTCCTGAATCAGCGGAGCCACCTCCTTCGCCTTGACCGGATCGAGGATGTTCCGGATTTGGGGATCCGTTGGGACATCGTGTACGCCGAAGAGGGACTGGACATTGTTCCGGCCGGTCGTCAGAGCAAGATTCCTCTGGAAGGACAGAAAGGAGGGAGACTGAGTGAAGAATACGGAGAATGCCGAGCAGGCGGCATCATGCATCGAGTACTTCGTGTTGTTCCCGGGCTTCCGGCCGTCCGGAAGAGCCCGGAAGGCGGTGGAAATCCGGTCGACAAGAGGCTGGGCCTTGCTGGGAATGGCATTCGGAGTGGGGTTCGGAATCCGAAGAGTGTCCATGTCCCAAGAATGCCGGAAAATATGCGATGTGTCCAGTGATTTCTACGTGTAAACGTAAGTGATTATTATTAAATCAGATTTCAAATTTTGAATTACTGTTAGAATAGGCTGACAGAACTATTGCCGAAGAGAGCCAGAAGAATGCTCATGGATTTTCTCGGATCTTGCAGGACTCAGGACATGAAAAAAGCCAGCATTTACGCTGGCTTGATTACTTTACCGGATGATCTTGGAGTTCTTTGGATCTGGTAATGGTGGCGGCGGCAACGGCTACCGGGTGCGACTGTGGAAGATCGCGCTGCAGAGATTTGCAAACGAGTCCGGATTGCGTCTTTCGGTATGCCACTTCCCGCCCGGTACCAGCAAGTGGAACAAGATCGAACATCGCATGTTCAGCTATATCAGCATGAACTGGCGGGGGAAGCCTTTGACCAGCCATGAAGTCATTGTCAATCTCATTGGCAGCACGACCACGCGAAACGGATTGACGGTCACGGCTGAACTGGATACCAATCTTTACGAAAAGGGCCTTCGTATCAGCGATGAGGAGTTGGCTGCCGTCAATCTCAAAAAAGCAGACTTTCACGGCGAATGGAATTATTCCATCGAAAATAACTGTTCAAGTTAATATCGGACTTGCCCTTAGTGGGCGGCCACCTTCGCCTCCAGAGCGGCCAAGCGTTCCCGGATTTCAAGGGCTGTTGTGAGCTTGTCGTCCAAGTGGTGGATTTCCGTTTTAATCTCGCCACGAACGGAATCGATCTTGTTATCCAGACGGGCAAGGCCGTTGTCGATCTTGTCGTCAAGTCGCTTGATCTCGACTTCGACGCGCGTCAAGCGTTCCCGAAGATCGCTGATGCCAGGGGCGACGGTTTCCTGGAGAATTTTCTGGATTGCTTCGATGGATGAGGCCATGGGTTCTCCTTTTGGATGATTCTACGGGAAGGGAGGCGCTATTTCAAGCTCTCTCCACCAAATCCTCCTCCCTCAAATGAGTGTACCTCGCCAACATCTGAAGCGTCTTGTGTCCGGTAATCGTCCTGACCTCCATCGTATCAAAACCCTTCTCAAAAAGCCTGTTTGAGGCTTCGTGCTGGAGATCGATGAAGCTTAGGGGAAAGAGAGGGCGGGAGTGTTGGGGAGGGGGATCGGACGACCTATTTCCTTTGCCGCTTCAATCCAAAGTTCAATGGCCGTTTCGACCTCTCTTAGAGCCGCATCACGGGTTCCTCCCCATGCGGAGCACCCTTCCAGTTCGTGAACAAAGGCAATAAATCCCTTGTCCTCATCGCTCCAGAAAACTTCAACGGTATAGTGGTCTATCATGATGAACTCCCAAATTTCTCAATCATCTTGATCAATTGTCTTGCTTGATATGCTGGAATTCTGCCACTCCGGTTCTGGAGATTCAAGATATCCTTGGTGTCTTTCCTCCCTTTTTCTCGAATCCCAAGGACATGGCTACCATGCAAGCATCATCGAAGCGAACATCGAGAGGGTTGTTCCGGACCGATTCCAGAAGCTTCCCGAGTTTGCTCACTTCAGGAGCTCCGCTAGATCTTCGGCTTTCAGGTGAGTCGAGTAGCAAGGAACTGTTGCCAGTTCCCCGCCCTCTAAGAACTGGCCGTGCGACTCTCACCGCAGCCAGCTCAAGCCTTTCAAGGGCCCGGTTTCCACCGGACCCGGCGTTTCCGGCTAGAGGAAGAACGCTCGAAAGCATAACTGCCCCATGTTCTGTGAAAACATAAGGGAGCGTTCGGCGGCCACCCCAGGATCTTGATCTTGCAAATTGCAAGGTCAAGTTTGAAAACTCCTCGTGGGTGAGGCGAAAGGCGAATTTCTCTGGAAAACGGGCAGAATTGCGATTGACTTGTTGGAAGAGGCGTTCTGTCTTGACCCCGTATAATCCGGCCAAGTCTGAATCGATCATGACCTTCTGACCACGAATGAGAAAGATCCGGGAGGTGATGGTTTCGATGGGAACGAGAGAATCGGATTTGGGCATAGGCTCATCAGAGATGGAGGAATTTCAATCAGGAAGTATGGATTAAGATTATAGAGCCGATTCTGAGAAGTCAATCATGAAAGTAGAATCTACATTAAAAGACAGGGATGGGGAGAAAATAGAAAATCAATCACGGAATTCAGATACCCCAAAACTCATACTCGATAAGCAGAAGATCCTTCGGACACTTATGCTTGTCTTTTTGAGCCTCGGCCATTTTATGCTTGATTTTTCTCATCCAAGACTCTGATGGGAAGAGGTTAAAGCAGGTTTTTGGGCCAAATTATGCTTTTCTGTGAGGCCAAGAAATGGTTGTACTCACACATAAAGCCGCCAAACGTCCAAGTTACGATTGTTTCCACATCCATCGTGTGTCAGTAGCATCGTCATTAAACAGGGGCCACGTCCAGGCTCACTTGGAGAAGAGAGTTCAACCCTCCTGCTTTTTTTGAGGCATCTAAAATTTCGATGCCAACCATGTGACCTTCCTTGTCGTAGTCCAGAATAATGCCATCAGCCACTTCCTCACTACTTTCAATGCTTTCACCGGTCAGATCCAGATAAATGGCGTCTGCCTGTGGATCTATTCTTACCCGCATGGTTTCCTCCTGTCGAAATACGCGGTTATCATATACTCGTGATCGTCTTCCCGTGTAACGACTCTCAACATCTTTCTTCTTTCAGAATAGCATTTTAAAAAGGAGCATTTGTTACCATTGGTCTCGATTTATCCGGATTGGCGATCGTTTCTTCTACAAGGCTCGTCAGGATTTCCCGGCGGTTGATCTGAAAAAAGCGTGAGGATCGTAACGAATCACTTAATGACCCGAACTCTTCGTCTGGGCTTCGACCGTTTTCCCGGATCTTTCCTTTTTCAGTTTGTCAATTTCTTCAGCAATGTCTTCTGTCTTTAAATGAGTGTATCTGGACAGCATCTGATAGGTTTTGTGACCGGTGATTTTTTTTACCTTTTCCGCGCTCAGCCCCAACTCGAACAGCCTTGACGTGGCTTCGTGCCGGAGATCATGAAAGGTGAGACCGTTAATCCCAGCCTTCTTGCAAGCGTGAATGAAGACCCAGGTAATGGAATGAGGATCCGTATATCCGAAGACTCTTCCATCTATTCGACGAGGAATACTCGATAGAATCCGAATAGCTTCTGACGATAAGGAAACGATCCGTACTTCTCCGGTTTTCGTTCCCGGAAGGGTGACTGTCCTCTTTTTTAAGTCTACATCATCCCAGGTCATTCCATCGATCTCCCCTCGCCTCATGGCGGTTTCAAGGGCAGGAAGGACAATATGAGGGAGGTCTCCTCCATATTTCTCGCAAGCATCCAGAAGAGCCGTTTCTTCCCCGGGGTTCAGGCGGCGATCCCGGGAAACTCCTCGACCGTAAGGTAGCCGGATGGCCTGGACGGGATTTCCAAGACCTGACATGCCCCATTCCTTGCTGGCAACGGTGAAGAGATGCGAAAGGATGACAAGTTCTCTTCTGACAGTCGCTGGTGAGACGGTTGCGAGCCGTTCGTCACGATACTCTGCAATGTCTCTTCCTTGGATTGTCGCCAGAAATCGTTTTCCAAGACTGTGGATTTTAAGGTTTTCGATTTGCCGGGATTCCTGGTAGGAGCCTTTTTTCTTTTCCGTGATCTCTGTCAGATAACGATCCAGCGCTTCGGAAAGTGTCGTGTTCTCTGCTTCTTTTCTCGAAAAAAAAGCTCCCCGATCCATTTCGCTTTCGATCAGTCGCGCCCATTTTTCCGCATCGGATTTATTGTTGAAAGTCTTGTATTGGGAGGGGAAGCCCTTTCGAATGACTTGGGCCTGTTATTGATAAGAACCACGTTCTCGAATTGCCGCCATAATTTTAGCCTCCGGAAAAGTGGATTCCGAACAAGCTTATTATGGCATAATTATGGCATAAAATATTTTTTAAACAATGGCTTAAATAATGGTGAGCCGCCTGGGTTTCGATCCCAGCACACTCGCCTTAAAAGGGCGATGCTCTACCGAATGAGCTAGCGGCTCGAGGGACATTCTGCCGTAAACAGCTTGTTTTGTCAATTGATTATTGGGTGATTGGTGATGGCTGTCTTGAGAGAGTTTTTTGAAGGTGCTCAAGAATTCCATTGTGCAGGGGGAATTTCTATAACCATTGAACAAAGAATGAGTTTGGGGAAGTTCCTTTTGTCGGGACTAATGTGGGTTTTCAGTTATGAGCAAATGGCGCCACACCTCCAGAAAAACCGACAAAATGATTGGCCCGATAAAAAGACCAATTAACCCAAATGTTTCAAGACCCCCAAGTACTCCCAAAAGAATCATGAGAAACGGGATATGGGATGTTCTGCCGATAAACATGGGTTTGACGAAATGCTCCATTCCACCAGAGACCAGAATGTTCCATGATGCAAAGACAACTGCAGTTATGGGATGCCCTGTCGCAAGCAGGTAGATGGTGGCAGGAAGCCAGATGATGGCTGCCCCGATCGGGAACAGGGAAGTGATGAATATGGCTGTCGAGAGTAGCAGGATGTTTGGAACTCCTGCGATCTTCAAAGCTGGAGCAGCTAAAAGGGCTTGGGCAAGGGATGTAAAAAACAGTCCATAAATGATTCCTTTAGTGGTCGGTGGGATAACCCCCAACGGCCTTGTCAGGTTTTCGCCCGCAGCAGAATCGGACAGACGGGTGATCTGTTCCCAGACATTTTGTCCATGAAACAAAAATGCAAATGTCCCGAGAAGCATGATCAGCAATTTGATCAGCCAGTGCCCCAAACCGGAAGCCAGGGATAAAAACTGGTTCCCGATTTCCATGAGGTGGGATTCAAGCTTCCCCGTTACACCCGTCAGCATCTGGGTATTGGTTTTCAAGCTGGTTGCCAAAAGGGCAATTTTATGGCCAATGAAGGGAAGGTTGATCAGCCATTTTGGAAGAGTTGCAGATGGGTCCTGAAGAAAATCCCTGAGGGACAGTGTTTCTCGGAAGATTTCCTGCCCGATTGGAACAGCCAGAAGTGTCAGTGGCAAAAGAACCAGAAGGCAAAACAGGAAGACTGTTAGTAATGCTGCCATAAATGGTTGTGGAACCCATTTTTTGATGAATCGTTGTATGGGGGAGAGGGCGAAGGCCATAATCGCCCCCCAGACAAGCGGTTCCAGATAGGGAGCAATGACCCAGTATGCCAGAACCGTTGCCAGCCCAAACAACAAAAAAAGAGATCTTCCGCCTTCAGTTCGATTCATGCAGTCATGTCTGGAAAAAGCCAGGGAGCTTCTTTGCGTCGTCGATCTTCGTAGCTTGTGATCAGCGCTTTTTTCTCAAAAGTCAGGCTGATGTCATCAAGCCCCTCGAGAAGGCACTTCTTGAGGAAAGCGTCGATTTCAAAAGGAATCGTTCTTCCATCCGGAAGGAGAATCAACTGTGATTCAAGGTTGATTTCAGCTTGGTATCCGGGTGTCCGGTCAATCTCCTTGAAGAGACCGTCAACAATCATCCGGTCAATGCGAATTGGCAAAATCCCGTTTTTAAAACAGTTATTATAGAAAATATCGGCAAAAGAAGGTGCGATTATGGCTTTTATGCCAAAATCCAGAAGGGCCCAGGGGGCATGTTCCCTGGAACTGCCTGAACCGAAGTTCTCTCTGGAAAGAAGTATCCTGCCTCCTTTGTATCGCGTCTGGTTGATTACAAAGTCAGGGTTTGGTGTGACTCCGTCGGAAAGGTATCTCCAGTCATAGAAAAGACTTTTTCCAAGACCTGTCCTATGGATGGTTTTAAGAAACTGTTTGGGAATGATCGCATCTGTATCAACATTTGCGCGATCGATGGGGATAACAATTGATTTGAGTGTTTTAAAGGCTTCCATCCTGTTTTTCCTTTTTTCAGTTCCAGTTTCGGATATCGACAAAGTGGCCGGTAATGGCCGCAGCGGCAGCCATCTCCGGGCTGACAAGATGGGTCCTGCCCCCTCTGCCCTGTCTTCCCTCAAAATTCCTGTTTGATGTTGACGCACAACGTTCTCCAGGCAACAACTGATCAGGATTCATTCCCAGACACATCGAACACCCCGGTTCTCGCCATTCAAATCCGGCTTCGAGAAAAATCTTGTCGAGACCTTCCTTTTCTGCCTGCTGGCCGACAAGACCAGATCCTGGTACAACCATGGCATTGACACTGGGAGAAACCTTGCGTCCCTTTATGATGCTTGCAGCTGCTCTCAGATCCTCTATCCTTCCATTGGTGCATGAACCGATAAAAACCCTGTCGATGGAAATCTCGCTTAATGGAGTTCCCGGCTCAAGTCCCATATATTTGAGGGCATTTTTCGCATTTTCTTTAGAGACTTCATCTTTAAAACTTTCGGGGGAGGGAATGGATCCTGTGACAGGAAGAACCATGCCCGGGTTTGTTCCCCATGTGATTTGGGGCTCGATCCTGGTGGCATCGATTTCAAGAACCCGGTCATATTTTGCATCAGGGTCAGAGTGCAGGGACTTCCAGGAGGAGACAGCCTTTTCCCAAAGGTCACCCTTGGGTGCCATCGGACGACCCTTGATATAAGAAAAGGTCACTTCGTCGGCTGCGATCATTCCGGCTCGGGCTCCTGCTTCTATCGCCATGTTGCAAAGCGTCATCCTGGCCTCCATGGAGAGTTCCCTGACGGCTTCTCCCGAGAATTCCAGAACATACCCTGTTCCGCCATCAGTTCCGATTTGACCGATGATGTAAAGAATCAGATCTTTGGATGTCGAGCCTTTGGGGAGATGGCCGTTGACCTTTATGAGAAACGATTTCGGTTTCTTCTGAATAAGGGTTTGTGTGGCCATGACATGTTCAACCTCTGACGTTCCCACGCCAAAGGCAAGTGCGCCAAAGGCTCCGTGGGTCGAGGTATGGCTGTCACCGCAGACGATGGTCATTCCTGGCAGGGTAAACCCCTGTTCAGGAGCGATCACGTGGACAACACCCTGTCGAATGTCGTCCATCGTAAAGATGGGGACAGAATACTCCATGGCGTTTTTGGTCAGTGTTTCAACCTGAAGGGCGCTGATAGGATCTTCAATCCCTTTCTTTCTTCCGGTTGTCGGAACATTATGGTCCGGAACCGCAAGTGTTGCCTGAGGTCGATGAACTGCCCTGCCAGCGATCTTTAGTCCTTCAAAGGCTTGTGGGCTGGTTACTTCATGGACAAGCTGCCTGTCTATATAGAGAAGGGTCGATCCGTCAGATTCTGTAACAACGTGATCATCCCAGATTTTTTCTAAGAGAGTTCGTCCCATTGTTGTCATGGCTCCTGTTTGGGTGCATGGGGTTTAAATAGATCAAATGAGAGGATATGATACCAAAAATTCTTTTTGAGTGCATGGACCAATTTTAAAAAGGATGCTTAATGTCGAAACGATGGCTTGTAACGGGCGGGGCTGGGTTTATTGGATCAAACTTTGTGTTGGAGGCCCGGAAGAAAAATCTGGCTAAAGTCTTGACTCTGGATCTTTTGACGTATGCCGGGAACCGAACGAATCTTTCTGCCATTGAGAAAGATCCGGACCATGAATTTGTTCATGGAGACATTTCCGATCCCTCTTTGGTCAGGTCTCTTATTGAGTCATTCAAGCCAACGGCGATCTTTCATTTTGCGGCTGAGTCCCATGTGGACAGATCGATTGACCATCCGGGCATTTTTCTGAAGACGAATGTGGAAGGGACATTTGTTCTTCTTGACGAAGCCCGCAAATATCTTTCAGGAGGTGGGGGAGATCCCGGTGAGCCATTCCGATTCATCCATGTCTCGACTGATGAGGTTTTTGGGAGTCTGGGGGCGGAAGACCCTCCCTTTACGGAGACAACACCATATGCTCCAAACTCTCCTTATGCAGCTTCAAAAGCAGCCTCCGACCACCTCGCCAGAGCCTATTTTCACACATATGGCCTGCCGGTCATTACGACAAATTGTTCCAATAATTTTGGTCCCTGGCAATTTCCCGAAAAATTGATTCCGACTGTCGTCTTGGCAGCAATAGAGGGGAAAGAGATTCCGTTATATGGAGATGGGCTCAATATCAGGGATTGGCTATATGTGGGAGATCATGTTCAAGCCATCCTGCGCATTCATGAAGCAGGCATCCCAGGGGAAACTTACAATATTGGCGGCAACAGCGAACGGACCAACCAAAGGGTGATCGAGACGATACTATCAATCCTTGATCAGGAAAGACCAAGATCAGACGGGCATTCTTATTCTGGACAGGTCCGCCATGTTACCGATCGCCCTGGACATGATCGACGCTATGCCATGGATGCAAGTCGCTTGAAGCGCGAACTCGGTTGGACTCCAGAGTTTTCTTTTGAGTCGGCAATAGGGGAAACGGTGAGATGGTATCTGGCAAATGAAGAATGGTGGAGGGAGATCCGTTCACGGAAATACGCTGGCGAGAGGCTGGGTGTATTGCCCCCTTTGAAAAAGGGGGCAAAATGAGAGGAATCATTCTGGCAGGAGGTGCCGGTACACGGCTTCACCCATTGACTTATGTCGTAAGCAAGCAGCTTATGCCTGTTTATGACAAACCCATGATCTACTATCCCCTTGTAACTCTGATGCTGTCGGGTATCAGGGAAATCATGATCATTTCAACTCCGGCTGATCTCCCCCTTTTCAAGGCGCTCCTTGGAGATGGTTCTGCTCTTGGTCTTTCCTTCTCCTATGAGGTTCAACCCACACCTGCCGGACTTGCCCAAGCATTTTTGATTGGTGAAAAGTTTATCAGGAAAGAGCCTGTGGCTCTTGTTTTGGGAGACAATATTTTTTTCGGGCATGGATTGTCAGAGGTCCTGCAAAAGTCGGCATGTCTTGAAAGAGGAGCCCTGATTTTTGGATACATGGTGAAAGATCCTGAAAGATATGGTGTTTTGTCATTTGACCCGGAGGGAAGGGTTCTTGAGATTCTGGAAAAGCCCAAGGAGCCGCCTTCGCGCTATGCCGTGCCTGGACTCTACTTCTATGACGGAATGGTTTCAGAGTATGCCAGGTCGCTTCGTCCATCGGACAGGGGAGAGCTTGAGATTACGGATCTGAACAGGTTGTATCTCGCCAACGGAGATTTACGCGTCGAGCGATTGGGCAGAGGGACAGCTTGGCTTGATACAGGAACGCATGAAGCTCTTCTTGAGGCATCGAATTTTATTGCCGCGATTGAAAATCGGCAAGGATTGAAAGTGGCTTGCCCGGAAGAAGTTGCCTATAGGATGGGGTATATTTCACGGGAAGATATTTTGAGAACCGGTCGTTCAATGTCCAAAAATGGGTATGGCCAATATCTGATTTCTTTGGCAGAGGAGGATCTTTTTTCATGAGAGTGATTGAAACGAATCTTCCCGGGGTTCTCCGGGTGATCCCTGACCTGTTCAAGGATCCCAGGGGATTTTTCATGGAGACCTACCATGCTGAGAAGTTCAAGGCCTTGGGACTTCCAGAAATTTTTCTGCAAGACAACCATTCCCGATCAGGAAAAGGGATTCTGAGAGGTCTTCACTTTCAGAAGACTCGTCAGCAGGGAAAACTTGTCAGGGTAGTAGCCGGATCCCTGTTTGATGTGGCGGTGGACATACGACAGGGATCCCCGACTTTCGGGCAGTGGTATGGTCAGGTCTTGACCTCTGAGAATCCTGAGTTTATTTATATTCCAGAGGGATTTGCTCATGGATTTTATTCTCTTGAGGAGAATACTGAGCTTGTTTATAAGTGTACAGAACTGTATGACCCTTCTGATGAAGGGGGAATCCTTTGGAGCGATCCGGATATTGGTATCGACTGGCCAGGAAGGACTCCGACCGTCTCAGCAAAAGATGCCTTGTATCCTTTATTGAAGGAGCTTTCTGCAGAGCATCTTCCCAAAATATAAGCGGGATGAATCTGTTGCGGAGATTGTCTTTTCAAAGGAGAAGTCATCTCCGCTGTGATTCCTGTTTTGCATCGCTTCTGCCGTTCAGATAAGGATCTTATTTCTTTATTGATCGGAGAGATCTAGTCTTTTTTCAGGGAGATCCCCAATCAGTCCAAGAGATTTCAATATTTTTATATAACTCCGGATTTTTTGAGGAATTCCTTTAAGAATAAGGAGTTTTGAATGGATCTTGTTCTTTGGAGACATGCTAAAGCAGAGGAACTTTCTGTATTGGCAGATAGCTCTGGGGAGCCGATGCGGGATCTTGACCGTCCTTTGACGGATAAAGGCTGGAGGGATGCCAAAAAAGTTTCAGGGCGGATAGAGAAGCGACTGGATTCGTCTTTCGTAATCTTTTCAAGCCCTGCACTGAGAACCATCCAAACCGCTCAGTGCCTTGGCCGAAAGATAAAGGTTCTTGATCTTCTGTACCAGGGTTCCGCGAAACAGATTTTCTCTTTCCTTCATTGGCCGGAACTTCAGTCGTCGACAGTCATTGTTGGACATCAACCCTCGATTGGCCGTCTTGCTTCCTTGATCCTGACGGGAGAGGATTTTCCTCTGGTGGTGGAACCAGGGGCATTTTTCTGGTTTCGTTGGAAAACGGGGTATTCGGGTGGGCAACCGGCGCTAGTTTGGGCCATGACTCCGGGTTGTTTGAAAAAAAACTCCAGGAAAAATGAAAAGAATGATTGACATTCCTTTTGAACCCTCAAAATCAGCTGATACGGTGGCTGGCGAGCTCGGCAAGCCGCATTGCAAGCTCCTTTATCAATGTCCTGTCCTTTCGGTCAAGTTGGCGAATAAGAATCATTAGCTGCCGGTCTTCGTTCGACTGGAGTGAAGGTTCGCTGACAACCGTTTCTGAAGATTGATCCCTTTCTCCCAAAACAAGCCAGTCCAGAGAGACATGAAATTCCATTGCGATGGCAGTTAAAAGCGTTATGGGCGGTATCCTGCTGCCGGACTCGTAGCGCGAAATATCCGTTTGGGAAATCCCGAGACGATGAGCCAATATCGCTTGTGAAAGAGCTCCTCTCAAGAAACGGATCCTTTGTGCGATACCAGAGGCGTGATGGTTGATATTTATACCCATTAAGTATAATATTTTCCTTTTATGAAAATTTGGAATATATTGTTAAATAAAAGAAAATTAGGGGATTATAAGATTGGATCTATTAACGGTCAAGCAAATCAAACTTGCTCTTTTACTCCGGGATTGGACGTTGGCTGATCTTGCCCAAATGATCGGGATTACACCATCGTATCTTTCGATGGTTCTTAACGGAAAAAGAAAGGGGCAGTGGGTTTGGGAGGCCGCTTCGAGAGAGCTCTCAGGTTGCTTGTCGCAATTTCGGATCTGAGCCGAATCTTGTTTGTCTGAGGAGCTAAGATTCTCATGTTGGATGTGATCCTGATCGGCTGGTGTGAGGCATCACCCGAATAATAATTTTATGGCTGCCGGAATAGACTGCTTGTTTCTTTCCGATGGACATATTTTCTGTATTTATAATATATCTTTATGATTTTAAAAATTGATTTTTTATGGCAAACTGTCCAAGAATCATCTCCTCTCTTTATTGAAAGTGTAAGTTCTATCTGAATCATCACATCCCTAATCTTTATGGATGCTCACGGTTCTCCGAACGATAAGATCTTGTGTCCCTTGGCCTTCTTTTCATTGGAAATTCTCTTGTCATTTTTTAGACTTTGTCCTGATGGGAGTGTTTGATGAGTCAAGATTCCATGGATGGGTTTGATCCATTGAACAAGGATTTCTTCGAATCTGTATTCAATTGGACGGGTATAGGTATCGGTGTTGTGGATCTTTACGGGTCTTACTGGAAGATCAATGATGCTTGGGCACAGATGCTGGGTTATACGAACGAAGAGCTTCTGAGTAAGAGTATCCGGGATATTTCACATCCGGATGACACCGAAAAGAGTTACTCCTCTCTTCAGGCAATGATAAGGGGGGAGATTGACTCCTACCGATTTGAAAAACGCTTTGTTCGGAAAGACCAGACGGAAATTTATTGTGATCTGATTGCCACGCCATTTAAAAATAGTCATGGCGAAACCGTTGGTGTCATTGGAGTCATGATCGATATTTCTGATCGGAAAATGTTGTCCCAACAGCTTCTGTCATTGAAGAATCTTTATGCCGGTTCCGCTCTGGTCCATCAAAACCTGCTTCAAGAAAAAGACTTGGGATCTCTTTTGGAGGAGGTCTGCAGGATTGGGGTCTCTTATGGAGGATTTGTTGCTGCGATGGTTGCCGATCTTGATCGGACCACCCGACAACTTCATATCAAGACAACTGCTTGTCCTGATCCTGTGATCAAGAAAATGCTGGATGTCCTTGAGCTTTCCTCCGACCCCGAGTCACCCGCCGGTATCGGTACGGTCGGTGAGTCTGTCCGAACGGGGAGGCCTGTCTTTATCAATGACTTTATAGCTCACCCGAACACGGGGCAATGGAAAGAGAGGGCCAAATATGCGAACGTGCGATCGGTGGCATCATTCCCTTTAAAGAAGAAAGGGAATGTCATTGGAACACTGATTGTCCTGTCGGACAAGATTGGCTATTTCCATTCTGAAGTCCTTTCTCTCCTGACATCGATGGCAGAAAGCATTTCTTACTGTATCGACAGTCTTGATCACCGGGAGAACCTGCTATTGTCCTCAACTGTCTTCAGGGAAGCGATTGAAGGGGTCATTATTGCCGACTATCATGGAAAAGTGCTGATGGCGAACAGAAGCTTCCATGAAATTACCGGATTTTTGCCGGAAGATATTCTTGGAAAAGATATCAAGGTGTTCCATTCTGATTCCCATGATCGTAATCTTTTCAGAAAAATCTTTAAGTCCGTTGCAACCACTGGAAAGTGGGAGGGAGAAGTATGGAACAGGCGACAAAGCGGTCAGATCAGGCTCCACCGACTTTCAGTTGTGGGAATAAGCTCTAAAGAAGGTATGTTAACTCATTTTATCGGATTCCTCTCCGATATCACCGCTCAACGGGAAGAGGAAGACCGGATGCGACGCTTGGCTTTTCATGATCCATTGACGGGACTTCCTAACAGGATGCTTTTTCATGATCGCCTTGATCAGGCATTGAGGGGAGCAAAACGATCTGATTCGGCAGTTGCTATCTGTTATCTGGATCTTGATGAGTTTAAGCCTGTGAATGATCGGTACGGACATCAGGTGGGAGATGAGCTTTTGAAAGAAGTGGCTCTCCGGCTTGAGCGGTCAATCCGTGAAGCGGATACAGTCTGCCGTATTGGGGGGGATGAGTTTATTATTTTGTTTCCCAATATTTTGGATGAAAATGAGATTGAGCGACTTGGAGAACAACTCCTTCAGGAAGTTTCCAAACCATTTGCATGGGGAGATGAACTCCTTTATGTTACGGCAAGTGCGGGATTGGCCTTATATCCGAATGATGGTGCGGAGTTAACGGACCTGCTCACCCAAGCGGATTGGGCGATGTATCAGGCTAAAAAATATGGTCGGAATCGCCTGTTCTGGAAGGTTAGTCCATCGGCACCAAATGACAGTGAGTTCTAACAGGAATCGACATCTTTCCTCTCTGATCTCTTGATGTCGGATTTTTATTGGTAGCTGTTGATTTTTTAAAAATACATCCTGTATGATGGGCGGATCATTTCGTGGCGGTGTAGCTCAGACGGTAGAGCAGGTGAATCATAATCACTCGGTCGGGGGTTCGAGTCCCTCCGCCGCCACCATAATCTCAATTGTGTTTCTATTCGTCCTTATTCCGTTAAAAATTCTTTTTCACAAGATCTTCCCTCAAAAATTTGAGACTTAGGACAAGTGCATGATTTTGACTCCTGATGTGAAAGGTCTTATCGTGAGAGCATTTACTCATAAGGTTTCCTTGGGGAATTTTCACTTTCTTTTGAAAAAGTTATAGATTGAAGCAGTTGCTTAAGAGATCGTTGAACATGAACTCAAGTTTTGAGATGTCAAAAGGGGGAACTATGCTTAAAAGATCCAGAGCAAGTTTTTTTGCTGGAAAGTGCTTTTTATTGGCCATTGGCGTTGCGGTTGGGATCACCTGCCTGTCCAATTCAAAGAAGGCGGAAGCCGCTATCCTTCCAGTCAGCCTTTCGGTCCAGGGGATCGGCGTCGATGTTCTCTCTGGTCAAAGTACGGTTTTGGGGAATACGAACAGTTACAGTGGTTTGGGTCTTGGTGGAGGCGCAATGGTCGAGCTTAATCTTCCGGGACCTTTATCGCTTCGTGCTCAGGCCAATTATATCCATTTTGCCGGTACTCCTGTTTTCAATATTCTGCCAATAACAGGCGGTGTCCAGATGGATCTTTTTAGTCTCCTGCCTTTTACTGTTTATCTCGCAGGAGATGCCGGATATAACGAAACAACTGGTTTAGGAACATCTGGCGGTAACTTTACCTGGGATGCCGGTGTCGGTGTCAGTTTCGGACCTGTTTATGTAGAAGGTCGGTACACTTATATTGCTGGACCAATCATGTCAACCTCCCAGGGAACAATGGGAGGTATGTCCTATATCCCGATCGTTGTAGGTTTTACATTCTTTTAGAAAAAAAATTCAAGGGGCTCTTTTATCGGACATCTTTTATGGAGGCATCTCTTCTCAGGAGAACTGTCTCCAAGGAGGT
The DNA here is from genome assembly GCF_000284315.1 of Leptospirillum ferrooxidans C2-3. Lineage (NCBI taxonomy): Bacteria > Pseudomonadati > Nitrospirota > Nitrospiria > Nitrospirales > Nitrospiraceae > Leptospirillum > Leptospirillum ferrooxidans. The sequence continues at coordinate 801,070 of NC_017094.1, forward strand.
GTCTTTTTTTTTGAGGACTTATTGGTGGAAGAAAAATAGCGGCCTAATGAAACTTTTTAGTTAAGTGTTAGAGAGATACAGATCAGATCATGGGTTATCAAGCAATATGAGTGGTGACAGCAGGCGATGGATTGTAGATTGAAGGGTTGGAATGAATCCGTCATTAAAGATTGGAAACAATGGTGCCGAAGGCGGGACTCGAACCCGCACGGGGTTGCCCCCACTAGACCCTGAACCTAGCGTGTCTACCATTTCACCACTTCGGCTGGATCAAAAAAGCCTAACCCGCGAATCCTACGAAAAAAATGCATAAAAGTCAAAAAAGATTTTTTTAATACTGATAAATCAATAAGTCAGATGTGTTGGATCCATATTTTTTGTACACAAAATGCTTTCGATTATTCTGGAATAGTTTGTTTGCCTGGATTACAAACACATTCGGTAGACTTCGCTCCTCAATGGGCACTGAATCCTGATCCTAGGAAGGCTCCTGACTGGGAAGAGAATCAAAAATCGCATTGCAATCCAGATGTTCAATATGCGTAATGCTCATTTTGGTGTTTGATATTTTATGCTTGAAACGGCAAGGAGTATGGTGCGCCTGACTGGAATCGAACCAGTGACCTACAGCTTAGAAGGCTGTTGCTCTATCCGATTGAGCTACAGGCGCCAGAATGGAAATGAGAAATTAATGGCACATTACAAAGCTGAACGCATGACGGACAGGGTGAATAGCATCATGGATCATTGGAAGAGGTGCAAACAATAGCAAGTAAAGGGTTATTGGCACCCATACACCAAGTAAACCTGCTACAAGAACTTTTACCCAAAGACTGCTGTCTGCCTTTGCTCCGGTAACATTCCCCCAAACTGCCTGTTCATTCTTCAATGCAATCCCTTTCAACAAGAAGCCCATCAATTGATGGGCTTCCCAGTTTTTACCAACGATCCCCCAGCCGCGTTTCGTGCAACATGGAGAACTTGTTTTAATGGCTTTCACACCCTCTATCAAGAGGAGTATTGTCGCTGGTTTCAACCGCTTTTACGAGGTGGTTGGAGAGAAGATATGCCTCTACCTCTTCACCGCTGACATCCGCAAGTACTTTACCGTTGACTTCAACTGTGGGAGACATGCGTTGTCCGGACTTCCTGACCATCTCCGAATAGGCCATGGGATCGGCAAGGATGTTGATATCTTCAAATTCAATATTATATTTTCTAAAAACTGCCCTGACTCCACCACTCCAGCCACATGTTGGTTTCAGATAAGCTTTTACCGTCAATTTTTCTGTTTGGGTTTCCATATTGTGATCCTCCTTTGATTCAGTCCCACATTCTACATGAGTCTGACCATGTTCTCAAGACCGATTGGCAATATTGGAGTATCGATCGCAATGTGCCGTCCTGACGAAAATGTTTCCACAATCGGTCCACAAGTTTGTTCTATTCCCTGTGGGAAATTTTTACGGCCTGGCGTTTGCTTCAAGATAGGCTTCCAGTGGATAAGGGGATACGTTCAGGACTGTTACCAAATGATTTTCTTTGGCAACATTGTCCGACAGCGCCATGCGGATCATCTCCCGTGTCAGAAAAGGGGTTGGAAGCAGTTTTTCCTGAAAAAAGGCCGATATCGCAAGCATGGACGGTGGCTGGGACATAATCAACGCATTTACTTTTAAAGATGACTTGATGGTTTCCATCAACTCCCTATAAGTATAGATTCTTGGACCACCAATTTCGAGAATGGTTGGCTTGATGGTTCTATCTGTGTTCAGTTTCGAAAGGGAGGTGACCAAATCCCCCACCCAAATGGGGTGGACAAGATTTTTTCCGGATCCGATCAGGGGAAGAATATGTAAGCCTCTAGCCAATCCCGCAAACAAATTGATGAATTTGTCGCGTCTCCCAAACACAACGCTTGGTCGGACAATTGAAACATCCAGTCCAGAAGAAAGGATTTCATCTTCCATAACCGCTTTTGTTTTATGATATCGTGATTGCGCACTATGAGAGGCACCTATTGCGGATACAGCAATAATTGTTTTTACGCCTGCCATCTTGGCTGCTTTCAGCATGGATCGGGTTCCCTGAACATGGACTTTTTCATAAGTCTGTGTGCGGGTTTCGGCCAAGATTCCGGTCAGGTGAAAAATGGTGTCGACTCCGGCCATGGCGGAGACAAGATCCGAATATGAGGATACATCTCCTGTATAGGACTCAACGCCATCAGGAAGTTTTGAGGTTGGCCCTTTTCTGGAAAATAGACGTATTGTCCCGTTAAAACGATCCGTCTTGAGCTGTTCCATGAGTGCCTGTCCAATAAACCCGGTTCCGCCTGTCAGTAATGCTGTGTGCATATTAAGCCCTCCGAAAACGTTGCAAGCCCTTCGGTGACAATGCCATGAGTTCCTCAAGTACAGCAGGAAAAGCTTCCTGAAACAATTTCATATCTGATGGAGTTGAATTCCACGAGAGAGATACAACGACTGATCCTTGTCCTAAAAGTGAAGAAACACCCAATGCTCTCAGAACATGAGACACTTTAAGGGATTGGGAAGAGCAAGATGAACCAGTGCCCGTCTGAATGCCCTTGAGATCAAGTTTTGAGACTGCTGCCTGACCGTCGATTCCAGGAACAAGCATGTTCAGTATTCCGGGAAGACGAGGCTCATCAGAAGCAGGGATCACAACATCGGGAATTGTATCCTTGACCCATTGAAGGAGATCATTTGTCAGAGTCTCAATCCTTCTTCTTTCCTGATCAACATGTTCATTCCAGTGTTGAATGGCTTTTTTCCAACCTTCGGCGAGAAACACAGGGATCATTCCTCCACGGCGCCCACCTTCCTGGGACCCCCCAAAGATCAATGGCTTGATACGAATTCCTTTTCGAACATATAGGGCAGAAATACCGGGAGGGCCACCCATCGCATTCGATGAGATTGTCATCATATCGATAGGAAAATCCTTGACCTTGATCCGTTGGGTTCGTTGAGCAGTGACAAAATCAACGTGGAAAACTCCTCCCCCTGCCTTTACCTCTTTTCCAATTCTTTCAACCGGAGTGATAACACCAACCTCAGGATCAGCCCAGACAAATGAGGATAGTGTCCGTTCAAGTTTATTCAAACTGAGAGATGTGATCGATTCATATATTTTGGGCCGCAGTTCCTGAAACGGAATGTGATCTCTTTTAGCTCTTGATGACATGGCATTAATGGCAGATATGTGATTGGTTTGCCCACCCACAAGTCCTTCAAAGGAGAGTGAGGTTCCTAGGTCGGCACACATGATTGCCCAAGTGTTGGACTCTGATGCATTTGATGTAAAGAAAATTTCGGAAGTATCGGCTCCAATCATTTTCGCCACTTCTTCGCGGCACGATTCAAGGCATTGGGCATAATACCGGGCTGAAGCATACCGGGCGTCAGGATTTGCAAGAGATGAAAGGCTGTTTGAGATCGCTTCCTGGACGCCAGGACGAAGGGGAGTCAGACTATCTCCGTCGAGGTGGGTTACTGATGGAGTATTCTGGATTCTGTTATCAGTCAAGGTCACTCCTCAAGCTTGAAAGAAGTGGAAGAGGGAGTTGGACCATCGCTGAATAGGCTGGGTGGTCTGCTAATAGAAAAGCCTTTTCATCCTCTTTCATGTTTTTGAGTAAAGATGCCCCTGTATTTCCCAAAGGAAATCGAATGTAGTGGACGGAACTCATTTTTGAGTCTTCGGAACGATCTGACTCGAAAATGGCACTGATCTTTCCGGAAGGAAAAACCAGATGAATCGATGGCTGGCGATCGATTCCCCGAAGTCTGTCAAGCGTTTCCCGAACCTTGTCTTCGCTCGTAATCTCAATGAACAATACTGCACTAAGCTCATTTTTAGCGGGTAAAAGCTCATTGTATGTATCGATCTCTTCTTGTACTTTTTGGGGGTCACTGATGCCTTCTACCAGAAGCATTTCTTGAATCTGGAAAAGAACCGTATCATGGTTTTCAAAAACGATGCGCAATAAAGGCCCCAGATTGATGGATCGATCTTTTTTGATCGAAATAATTCTTTTTCTGGCTTCTGCACGTTGATCACTATAAATATTGTTTGGCAGAATCTCTGTTGCGGATACTTTCTTCATGAATTGATCTTCCTTCTTTAAAGAATAACGATGATGGGTTCCTTTGATAGCTTCCAGCATCATCAACCAAATCGATGCTTTGATTTCCTGTCCGTTTTCCTTGACAGCGATGAACCCATTGCTTGTAATATCATCATCGAAGTGGATGTCCGGGATCAATCCAACTCCCCCTCTTGGCGAAAAAGAAATGAGGGGTTCTTGTCTGGATTGATTCTTGATCGGAAAAAACGCTTGACCAGGAGTTTATAATGTTGACGCCTTCCTCGCCATTTTATTTACCAGATGAGGTTATTCTTGATCTTCTGGACTCATCCAGGACTATTGCCGTTGTGGGGATCAGCGATAAGCTTGGAAGACCATCCCTTACAGTCGCAAGCTACCTTAAGGATCATGGCTATGATGTCTGGCCGGTCAATCCCCTATTGAAGGAAGTTGGCCATGTGGCTTGCTATCCGGATCTTTTTTCATTGCCAGGTGTTCCTGACATGGTTGTTGTTTTTCGAAAATCTGCTGATATTCCGGATGTCATCGATGAAGCTGCCAGAGCCAAGGTTACCAGAGTATGGGTTCAGGAAGGAATCAAGAGCCCGGAAGGATGGGCAAAAGCAAAATCCTCTGGTTTATCCATCGCGATGGATGTCTGTATCATGAAGGAATACATGCGATTGAAGAGTTCAGGGTCAAATGTCTGCAATCTCATTAATAAAGGGAACTGATTACCCTTTGTTGTGATGCGTCAATTCCGGATATCCTGTTCTGGTTGTTTTTATGGGTGGTTTGTTTTCACGAATGGAGAAAGCGAAGCCACCCATAAAGGGCGACGAGCGTCATGAAAAGGACCGGAATGGTTAGGATGAATCCCGCCCGGATATACTCTCCGGTGGAGATCTTCTCTCCTTTTTTTTCCAATACATGAAGCCATAAAAGTGTTGCCAGACTTCCGATGGGGGTCATTTTCGGTCCAAGGTCACATCCGATAATATTTGCATAGATCATGCTCTCTTTGACGAGAGGGGACAGGTGAAGTGCCTGATGGATCCCGATCGCTCCAATTAAAACTGTCGGCAGGTTATTCATGGCTGCAGATAGAAACGCAAACATGAATCCGCTCCCAATCGTTGCTGCAAAGCTTCCCATATTTGACATGGAGGTCAGAAGGTGGCCAACTTCCATCGTAAGTCCCTGATTCTTTAAGCCGTAGACAACAAGATACATCCCCAGGCTGAATAGAACAATTTGCCAGGGAGCTTCCCTTAAGACTTTCCAAACAGGAATAACTGCACCTTTTCCTTTCTTCCACCATCGACCTGCAATTGCGAGCCAGAGTATGGCTCCTGCACCAGTTACAAGCGAAACAGGTATTTTTGTGCCTGCAGTCATGAAATATGCAGCCAATAAAAGGATCAGTAGTGGAAAGGTTGCCAAAAAGACCAGTCTGTCGTGGATTTTGGTTATTGGAGGGGGGAGCCCCATCAGGTTATAACTTGCAGGGAGAGATCTTTTGAAATAGATCCATGAAATCAGAAGAGTTGATCCTAATGCGGCAAAGTTGACAGGGACCATGACTTTTGCATATTCACCAAAGCTCTTATGAAAGTAATCGGCAGACAAGATATTTACAAGGTTTGATATCACCAAAGGCAAGCTTGTTGAATCAGCCACAAATCCTGTTGCAAGAATGAAGGCCAAGGCATTTTTTGGGGAAAAACCCAGTGACAAAAGAACGGAAAGAACAATGGGCGTCAGGATCAGTGCTGTTCCGTCATTTGCAAAGATAGCGGAAACGCTCGCTCCCAGCAAAATGATCAGCAGGAATAATTTTGTTCCATTGCCTTTTCCCCATAGAGCAACATGGATGGCGCACCAGGCAAAAAAACCTGCTTCATCAAGGAGCAGAGAGATGACGATTAGACCGATAAAAGTCATCGTGGGATCCCAGATGATTGACCAAACAGCGGAAATGTCCTGGGTATGGACAACTCCAAAAAGAAGAGCGAATGCTGCTCCGGCAAGAGCACTCCATCCAATGCCGAGTCCACGGGGCTGCCATAAGACAAAAATCAGGGTCAATACAAAAATGAGGATTGCGGTGATCAAAATGGCTCCGTTTTTAATGGATCCCTGAGTTGGCTGGTCTTGCTGTCAGGGGATTGTCTGGATTCAAGTGTTTTGGTGGACACGAAGATTGCTTGATCGATTGCTTCAACCCTAAATTCTTTTTTGAATGGTCAAACATCGTAATGATTGACCACTCTGCCTATCGGAAGTGTGGCTTTTCTGTGAATCAGTCGCCATCAGCAATCAGGGGGGAATCATTATCCAGCTTTTAAAATGGAAGATAGTGTTTTTGTCAGGATTTCACATTCTTCTTCTGTTCCAATGGTTATCCGAAGATACTGATTGATTTTAGGATCAGTAAAGTGCCTGACCAAAATGCCCTTATCTCTAAGCATCTGGTGGAGTCTCTTCCCATCATGCTCTGGATGTCTGGCAAAAAGAAAGTTGGTTTTCGATGGTAGGACAAAAAAACCAAGATTCTCCAACTTTTTTGAAAGCTGTTCTCTTGTTTCGATGATTTTTTGTCTGGTTTTTTCAAAATGGTTTCGGTCCAGAATGGATGCAGTGGCACCTGCAATGGCCAGACGGTCCAGAGGGTAAGAGTTGAAGCTGTTCTTGACACGCTCAAGAGCTTCTATCAGTGGTAAGGATCCGATCGCAAATCCAACTCGCAGACCAGCAAGGGAGCGTGATTTGGAGAGCGTCTGGACTACAAGAAGGTTCTCATATTTTTTTGTCAGGGGGATCGCCGACTCTCCGCCGAAATCGATATAGGCTTCGTCAACGACAACAATTGAGTCCGGATTCTGTTTCAGCAGGTTTTCGATTTCCTCGATTGGACGAATGCATCCCGTTGGGGCATTCGGATTGGGAAAAATAATTCCTCCATTAGGTCTTATGTAGTCGCCCAGTCTGATTTGAAAGGAGCCATCAAGGGGAATTTTTTCAAACGTAATATCGTAGAGAGCGCAATAAACTGGGTAAAAACTGTAAGTGATTTCAGGAAAGAGAATAGGCAGATCATGTTTTAAAAGTCCATGAAATATGTGGGCAAGGATTTCATCTGATCCATTTCCACCCACAAAAATATTTTCTCTTGAAACCTCATAAACCTTTGAAATGGCATCTTTGAGAATATCGGCGTTAGGGTCAGGGTATAAACGGAGACGATCCATTTCCCCAATCATTGCTTCTTTGATCATTGGAGATGGAGGGTAGGGATTTTCATTCGTGTTGAGTTTGATTACATTTTGCTGTTTTGGTTGCTCTCCCGGAATATAGGGAGTGAGTCTATCGATTAAGGAACTCCAGTAGCGGCTCATCAGAACAATCCCCGTTTTTTTTGCTTGACTCTGTTTTTCTTGGTTCGATACTGATTTTTTGTGATGCCAGCGGGGTATTGTACCTTGAGAGCGGGATTATCTAAAGAGGCGATGTTTTTTTGATCGATTGACGGGAGGTATCGATAATGCTTAGAGGGGCGTCTTTATCCTGAAGAGGTCGATATTCCCTGAGGAGGCCAACTCTGTAGTTGGCTAATTTATCCCGTACCATTCTTTGGCGGGATCAGAAAGAAATTCGGGCAAAAAATTTTTCTGGAAAGAGGACCGTACCGGATAAAATATGGCGCGCCTGGAGAGATTTGAACTCCCGGCACTCGGAACCGGAATCCGATGCTCTATCCGGACTGAGCTACAGGCGCATTTTTAACAACACCCATTCTAATGAATCCGGCCAAATAGTTCAAGGAGATCGGCTCATTCCTGGAAAAATCTGGCAAGCGGATTCGAGCTTTTTTTCCTATGTTGATGAGTGAGTGTTCCTTTTTTGGGATTGAAGCTTCCTGATATCTTCGAGAACCTGTTTTGAGTGTCTGTCAGGGTCAACATCGAGATATCGCTTTGCAATTTTTCCTTGCGGGTCAATTAAAAAAGTATAGCGGTGATCAAACCCCAAAAATCCACCGGCCGCTCCGTAGGCTTTTGCGATCGTTCCTGTATGGTCCGCAAGGAGAGGAAAGGGAATGTGGTATTTTTTTGCAAAATGTTCCTGGCTTTCCCTGTCGTCCATGCTAACGCCAACGACGCTTGCTCCTATTTTTTTGAGCTTCATGATCCCGTCTCTGAACGTACAGGCCTCAGTTGTGCAACCGGGAGTGTCCGCTTTTGGAAAGAAATATAAAATGAGCCACTGATGTCGATAGTCGGAAAGCTTATGTGTATCACCATCCTGGTCTTTTCCGATAAAGTTTGGTGCAGGCATTCCCTCAGACGCGGCTTGCTCGGCGAATGCCTTGTGAATGGGCAGGGAAATCCCTGTAAGAATTATGAACACAGTTGCGATCATGGTCATGACAACCCGTATCTTTTTGACTGATGCGATTTTTCTATTCTTAAAATATCTTTCCATTTTTTCATGCCCCCTGCAGATTGTTTAAAAAAAGAATCATGTGTCGGGATGAGAATGGTGTGTGGTTCTTAAAGCCTGGAGGCCCATTCCCCCTGAAAAATATCTGTTCTGGAAAGTCCCCCAACAACTCTTTGTGGGTCCAGATCCGATACAACCGGGAGAAAATCAAGATCATGCCGATTCATTCTCCCAATCGCATCTTGAATGGTATCAGACTCCCGGACTGTGATCACCTTGTTGACCATGACTGAATCGATAAGTTCTTTCTCCCAATCGGACTGATGGATCTTTTCAACGTCCTGAACCGAGACAATGCCAATCAGTGATCCGGTTTTTGAGAGGACCGGGTAGGTGCGATGGAAGTATCTCATAAGAAAATTTTCCCTGAACTGCTGAATGGTAATGCCTGCAGGGACGACAATAACTGTTTTGGACATCGCCTGTAGGACTTTCAGGTGAAAACGTCGGGACAGATGGATATCTTCACGGTCCCTCTGATGGGAGGAAATAGATGTTGCTCCTGATGTGACATAGGCAAAAACGGTTGCCATCAGCCCAGGGATCAGGTATGCGGAACTATGTGTCGACTCGGCGATAAAGACCACCGATGCCAAGGGAGTTTTATATCCGGCCGCCAAAAAGGAGGACATGCCCATGACCACACCGAAGTCGAATGGTTCAAGGGATCCGATATTTGCAATCAAACCTCCTGTAGCGGCTCCAAGACAAAGAAGGGGAAAGAATGATCCACCCATGCCTCCAGCGGAGAACGTAAAGATAATGGCCATGGTCTTGAGAAGCAGTAAAAGCAGGAGATTGAAAAAAGTTTCATGATTGGATAAGAGATGTTGTATGAAGGTGTACCCGGGGCCCAGAGGGAGTGCTTCGCCAAAATGTTTTTGGGCGATAAATCCAGTCATCCCCAAGATGAATGCCGCCAGCAGATTTTTCCAGGATAGAACTGCCGGACCGGAGAGAAACCATACTTTGGTGGCACGGTAGGCTTTTAAAAAGAGCCTCGCGAGGATCCCGCACAGCGATCCGATCAGAATGGCTATGATGAGATCTCTCGTGTGAAATTGTGTTTTGGCGGCCATTGTGAAAAGGGGAGCAGTTCCCTTGACGGAAACCATTGCCAGATAAGAAGCAACAGATGCAACCACAGTCGGTAAAAGAGCATTGGGTGCCAAATCACCTCTGAATGGAACCTGGAGCATAAAGATCGCTCCAGTCAGTGGCGCCTTGAACATTGCTGAAAGTCCGGCACCAGCGCCTGCTAGCAGAAGAACTCGCTGATCTTCAGCCGTAACATTGAGCAAGCCCAGAATCTTGGAGGAGAGGGAGCTGACCGCTCCTCCAATATAGGTTGATATACCTTCCATGCCGGCGCTGCCACCAAATCCAAGTGTGCAAATGTATGCAGGAATTTTATAAAGGACGCTGGATAGCCTGATCTTTCCCCGAAACTCATGGTAGCTTTTGACAACCTCTTCTGTTCCCCCCATCCCATCAATTCCACCCTGAAGGAGGATGACTCTTGTCATGAGGACACCAATCATGGGAATAAGAATCACGATCCAGGAGTTTTGGAACAGATGATTGTAAAGAGTGAGGAAGAGAATATGGTAGACAACTGTTTCTGTAATTGAGACCAAAAATCCGGTAATGATTCCGATAATTGCTGAAATAATGAGAATGCTCCAATAGTTGCTGACTCTCCGGAGTTCTCCCAGAATGGCTGTGGGTGTCAACCATCTTGGTGGGCTTAAGTGTTTTATGAAGGGAATCAAGATTTTCTCATGAGGACAATGACGCCCGCACAAATCAGTGAAATGCCTGCCCATCGGAGGGGAGGGACTGCTTCATGAAGAAAGATGTTCGCAAAAATGGGGGTGAGGATATATCCAAGGGATGTCAGGGGAATGATGAAGGAAACGTCAGATAACGACAAAAGCTCAAGAAGAAATCCGAAGTGCACCGCCTCAAATGCCGTGCCAGATAAGATGGCAGGCGATGTGACGATTGTTTTGAGAAGCTGTGCAATCGCGGTGGATGAAAAAAATGCATGAAAGGCTGAAGAGTGCTCAAAACCTTTTCGGATGAGGACAAACCCGATTCCTTCCGATACAAGCCCCCCAGCAAGTAAGGATAACACCCAAGGCATTTTATGTTTTTTGGGGATAGATGGATTGATTTCAGCTTGTTCATTCAAAATGCAATTTCCTCAATCCGATGGTGGTCTTGTGTCATTGCTTGCTTTGTCATTGTTTTTTCCCAGATTATTCCTTGGTATTATAAGCGGAATGTTGAATGAAGTGAACCGATTGCTATTTCCCGTTTCAATTGCGTTTTTTAGAATTACCACTGCGAAATGGATTGGTTTTCCGAATGCTTCCAGTTCGTTCTCATGTCTTGAAGACGAGCATTATCGAGGACATTGAGCTCCTTGATTTCGAAGCTTCAGGCGGTTGTTGTATCTTTAAAGACGGAAGAAGATTTTGGTGCAATATTCTTCTTATGAAAAATAGTATTGTCTGAAGCAAAAAGCCGTTTTTCGGAGGAACCATGCATAATCATGATCGTTTTCAAATGAAAGTTTTTTCATTTGCTTCATTTCTTGCCTCATTTCTCGTTTTTCCGATCTCTTCATGGGCGGGTGCCTTGGTGCCCCTTCCACCTAATCCGGATATTCCATCAGCGAATTTGCAAAGTGCGCAAAAGATTTCTCTTGGAAAGGAGTTGTTTTTTGATCCCAGGCTATCTGCTAATGGAAAGATCAGTTGCGCGTCCTGCCATGTTCCTTCAAAAGGTTATGCAGATCCCAGAGCTGTTTCGATTGGGGTTGGTGGTAAACATGGGACGAGAAATGCCCCATCAGCCTTGAATGCCGCTTATTTCTCTCGTCAGTTTTGGGATGGTCGAGCCGGAAGCCTCGAAGAGCAGGGGATTGGCCCCCTGACAAATCCTGTAGAGATGGCTAACCCCTCAAACCAGAGTGTTGTGCGTCGCCTTCAGAAGGAGTCACGATACCGCCGTTCTTTTGAAGCTGTGTTTGGAGGTCAAGTCTCCATTGACCGGATCGCAAAGGCTATTGCAGCCTATGAGAGAACTTTGGTAACACCAATGTCAGCCTATGATCAGTTTCTGATGGGGAACAAAACCGCCTTGACGCCACAGGAACAACATGGTTTTGCTCTTTTTAAGGGTAAGGGAAGGTGTGTTTTGTGTCACAATGGTGCATTGCTTAGCGATCAGGAATATCATAATCTTGGTGTGGCGGGGTCAAAAGATGTGGGACGGTATGCCGTTTCTCATGATCCGATTGACAAGGGGCGCTTCAGAACTCCCGGACTCAGGAATGTTGCCCTAACGGCTCCCTACATGCATGATGGGTCTGTGAAAACCTTGATGGATGTTGTTGAGTTCTATAATCAGGGTGGAGGGAAAAATCCCTATCCCAAAGATGCCCTCCTTATTCCTCTCCATCTGACCAAGTCGGACGAGCGGGATCTTGTTGCTTTTTTAAATGCCCTGACAGGTGAGACGAAGCATGAAATGTCCATGAAATAATTCCAGCATTTTGTTACGTTAAAGTTTTTTGTGAACCAAGACCAGTTGACCATTCAAATTGTTGAAAGGGGATTCTATGTCTCATTTAATCGGAACAGCAGCTCCTGATTTTACTGCCCAGGCAGTTATGGGTGATGGCTCTATTAATGAAAAATTTCAGTTTTCGCAATATTTGAAGGGATCTATTGGAGTTCTCTTTTTTTGGCCTCTTGATTTCACCTTTGTCTGCCCGACCGAAATCATCGCATTTGATCATAGACTGGCGGAATTTGAGAAACGTGGTGTCAAAGTGGTTGGTGCCAGCGTTGACTCTGTTTTTACACATGCAGCATGGAGAAATACCCCCGTCAATATGGGAGGGATCGGTCCTGTGAAATTTCCGATAGTGGCAGACCTTTCCAAATCTGTTTCTCGCGCATACGGTGTATTGTTGAATGATGAGGTTGCATTGAGAGGAACATTTCTGATCGATGCGAAAGGAATCATTCGCCATCAGCTTGTCAATGACCTCCCCCTCGGAAGGGAGATCGGCGAAACTCTTCGAATGGTGGATGCACTGAAGTTTCATGAGGAACATGGTGAAGTGTGTCCGGCAGGCTGGCAAAAAGGTCAAGAAGCGATTAAAGCGACAGAAGCCGGAATTAAAAGCTATCTGAAGGATCATGCTGCTTCCTTGTGATTTTTTTAAGGTATTGAACAGGATGGGGGGATTAAGCTTTTGTCGCTTGGTCGCCCCATTGTTCTTTAATGTTCTGCCATTTTGTAGGCAAGCGTTGCATTAGATTCTGCTGGAGGATTTTTTGGCTACCATTTCAACAACATCTGGTTATGCGACTGACGATACGGTTGCCATAAATCGTTATCTTGAATCCATTGAGGTTTTCTTTTCAAATTGGCCAATTCCTGCTGCAATGGAAGCATCGAAGTTGCGAAAAACGCCCTCCTTGGATGAATTGGAAAAAAAGAACCTCCTTGAAGGCTTTGAGGAGATATTTCTCCGTCTCCAAAAAGAGATGGGCATGAAAAGTCGGGACTTGATCGTTCTACATCCAGGAACCCCAGGACTTTCTGAAATGTTGGACCGATTTTCTCCGTGCCATACGCATGATGATGAAGAGGTGCGCTATATCATTGATGGCGAGGGAGAATTTGGTTTTGTTCTGCCAACAGGTGAACAGGCCCTATTGAAGATTGGACCAGGAGACTTTATTCGTATACCAAAAAATACAGAGCACTGGTTTGTCCTGACAGAAAAACGTTGTATTAAGGCGATCCGTTATTTTTCAGATACCGCTGGATGGGTGCCCAAATATACTTCAACAAAGGTAAAGATCTCTTGATCTCAAATGACTCCAAAATTCGTGTCACCTATCGCTTCCCAGCCGGAACCGATCTTGAAAAAATGGCCAGAATGGTTGCCATCGGTCAATCTGCAGGGACTTGGAGCCCCAAGTTTGAAAGCCGGAAAGATCATCTCTCCGGACATTTGGCAGAAGTTGTTGCGCTTTTCCCGAGTGATAATGGGGGTGGACTGGCGACCATCGATTATCCGGTCTCAAATTGCCCGGATTCGACGGGGGCCCTGTTGACGGCCATCATGGGCAAGTATTCGATGGCTTTTCCGATGAAAGTCGTTGATTTGCTGCTACCGGAGAGATATGGCGTTCTCCCGGCCTTCGGGATTCAGGGAATTCGCCGGTCTCTGGAGATATTTGATCGTCCGCTTTTAATGGCTATTTTTAAACCTTCTTTGGGTTTGACAGCCAGAGAGCATGGGGAAATCTTCAGGGAAGCTGCATTTGCCGGTATCGACCTGATGAAGGATGACGAGATTTTGCCGGATATTCCGGAATGCACGGCTCTTGATCGCTTGGCTTCCATTCGAGTGGTGGTCGACGAACTTTGGCGGGTTCATCGACGAAGGGTCCTGTACGCAGTCAATCTTTCCGGACGAGCCGATCAGTTAATCGAAAAAGCCAGAATCCTGGTCTCGGAAGGAGCAAATGCGTTACTTTTGAATGTTTTTGCCTACGGGTACCCCGTTTTGGAGTCGTTGGCGGCTGATCCTCTTATCAATGTCCCATTGTTTTGTCATCCAGCGTTGTCGGGTGTTTATACCGGTCCGTCCGATTACGGGTTTTCTGCGCGTGTCGTTTTGGGGACATTGATGGCTCATGCAGGTGGAGATGCAGTGCTCTTTCCAACCCGTTTCGGCAATTTTCCTGTCTTGCCGGAAGAGGAGTCTTCTTTGGTCGATACTCTTCACAAATCTTCCATTTTCCCTGTTCCATCCGGGGGAGTGAATCCAGGATCTGTTTTTCCTTTGGTTCAAGCTTATGGAACCAATCAGATCATTAATGCAGGCACAGCTATTATGGATCATCCTGATGGAGTTTCCGCAGGGGTTCGTGCGTTTCAAATCGCGCTTTCTGAAGCGGGTTTCAAAGTACAATAGGGGTTCGTGCGTTTCAAATCGCGCTTTCTGAAGCGGGTTTCAAAGTACAATCTCCTTCGCCTTTACACAAGATCGGAGAATAAGAATCGATGTCGGATAAGTGGGTTATTCTCTGTGATTTTGATGGAACCATCACCTTTGATGAAACATTTGTGGCCATTCTTACTCGCTTTGCTCCTGTTCTTGCATCAGAGCTTATTCCCCAGATGTATGATTTGACCCTGACGTTAAAAGAGGGTGTTCGTAGAATCATGGAGTCCATTGAGAGCGTTCATTATCCTGAAATGCTCGAAATGATCTCTGCCGCTCCGATCCGAAAGGGGTTTTTTGAAATGCTTGGTGGTTTGGCTGCATGCCACATCCCTTTTCTGATTGTCACGGGGGGTGTTTCCGAGTTTGTTCGTGCAGCTCTTAAAGGAGTTCCTGAAGGCGTTTCTTCCATTTATGGGATGACTGTTGACCACTCTGGTCCTTTTTTAAAAATCAGTTCTAATTTGGAAAGCGAATCGGAACTTGTTGCAAAGGTCCGTCTTCTAGATCAATTTCCCGGCTCCCGTTTTATTTGCATCGGTGATTCGGTAACGGATCTGCAACTCGCTCTTCGATGCGATATTGTTTTTTCAAGAGGAAGGCTTTCTTCTTACCTTGAAGACAGAAAAATTGATTTTTTTCCATTTGAGAATTTTTTTGATATTGCAAGGATTCTGGACAGGATCATTTGCCAACCTTCGTTGGAGATCTCTTGAGTATTTCGCAATGGACGGCAGAAAAAGATGAGCTTATAAGGGTTTCCAGTCATTTTTATCATAAGGGCTGGATGGTCGGAACGTCGGGTAACCTTTCTGTCAGGGTTGCTCCCGATACCTTTTTGATCACGGCAAGCGGAAGACCCAAAGGAATGTTGGGAGACGAAGATCTTGTGAGCGTCAAAGGGCTTTATGAGCTGCCGGGTCCATCCGGAAATGGGAGGAAGCCTTCTGCAGAGGTTTCCATTCATCAGGCAATATATTCCGAATTGAGAGAGGCCAATGCTGTTTTTCATATCCATTCGGTTGAATCCAATATCGTGTCGGAATGGGCGTCAGATCATTCCGTTTTATTGCCCCCTCTTGAAATGATCAAAGGTTTAGGCGTTAAGGATCCGTCCTTGGGGTACCGAATTGATGTCCTTGAAAATCATTTGGATGTTTCTCGGATAGCACTCGATCTCAAAAGACTTTTTGCTCAAGATCAAGTCTTCAATGAGTTCCATTTGCCAGCATTCCTGATTCGCCATCATGGGCTGACTGTTTGGGGAAATGATGTGCTTGAAGCTTTTCATAGAATTGAACTTCTGGAATATGTTTTCAGGTTTATGGTTGCGATGGGCCCGTCTGGCTCGACTCCACCGATGGCAGGGTTCCATTGAGTACGGTGTTCAGATGTGATGTCCTTATTGTCGGTGGGGGGATTTCAGGGCTGGCTGCAGCGATGGTGCTTCATCAGGCCGGGAAGAACATTCTTCTTGTTGAGTCCAGAGGCTATCTTGGTGGGGCAATACGCTCGGTTGAGGATAGTGGTTACCTCCTGGAAATGGGGCCAAACTCGATGATGTTGGGGCCAGAAGATCCCATCAATGTCTGGCTGGATAAACTGGGACTTTCCGAAAAACTTTTAAAAGCCTCACCAGAGGCTCAAAACAGGTATGTGTGGTGTCAGGGAAAACTCATTCCCGTGCCGCTTTCGCCATCCTCTTTTTTGACAACGCCTCTTTTTTCACTTAGTGAAAAGATGCGGGTTGCCAAAGAGTTTTTTATCTCGCCGGGTTCCGGGTTGCCTGAAGGTTCAGACGAAACTGTCGGGCATTTTGTTCGACGACGGTTGGGTAACGAATTTCTTGAAAAACTGATTGATCCATTTGTAAAAGGGGTGTATGCCTCCCACCCCGATCTTCTTTCTCTTAATTCGGCTTTTCCTCTTCTTGCGAGACTTGAGCAGGAAAGTGGGGGTCTGATTCGAGGTGCAATACGACTTTCCAGGGAGAAAAAAAGAAAGAAAGCTAACCTTACTGGCCCCCCTGGGGGGCTCTATTCATTTTCTGGGGGTCTTGGGGAAATGGTCAGGGCCTTTTCCGGATACTTAAAAGATGAATCCTTGATTCATGGTGAATTGATCCACTGGAATCGGCTTCCTTCTGGCGAGTTCCAATGTGTCCTTCTTCAGGATGAAGAGAGGGTGGAGGTCATTTCCCAAAAAATGATTTTGGCGACATCACCAGCGGATGCTGGAAGAATTCTGGAGAAGAACCAACCTGAAATTGCATCCGTTTTGTCTTCGATCCCGATGGCACCCATTGCAATTGCCTATATAGGGGTCGACCGAAAGGCTTTGCCAGGATATTTGCCAGGGTTTGGTGTTTTATTTCCAACGAGTGAAAAACGCAAAATTCTTGGGATCATTCAAAACTCGGACCTCTTTCCGAATCGGTCTCCCGACGGAAAAGTCCTTTTGACCATTTTTGCAGGTGGAATGCTCAGTCCCAAAATAGCCATGTCCTTTGATGAGGATTTCGAGCAGATTGTTCTTGGAGAGCTTAAAACGGTTTTTGGTTTAGACTCCCGACCAGAGTTTTTCAGAATACAGCGTTGGGCTGAAGGTATTTCCCAATACTCTCCTGGTCATGCTTCGCGAATTCAGCGGATAAGAGATCTAACACCTGAGGGAATGATTCTGACTGGAAACTATTTGGGAGGAATTTCTGTTTTGAAGACATTTACCAATGGATTAGAGGCCGGAAAGGCATTCTTATCATAAAAGTGCCTTATTTGGGGATCCCCTGATATTCAAAAATTAGCATATCCTCGAGTCGGATCGCAGATAGTTTTCCTGTCCGGTAGCATCCTGTGTCAACTAATATGATCCCATCCTGAACGGATCCTGCCTGTGGAACAATTGAGTGGCCAGAGATAATTGTGCGTCCATCATAGGATGGGCACAGTTTTGGCGGACGAAACCAGAGACAGGCATGATAGCCCGTTATGGGTTCAAGTCTTTTATCGCAAAGTTCTGTGTCCCCCATTCGAGATCCCTGAATGGAAGGAAGCCCCCCGTGAACGATAATTCGACCTGATTTTTCTAGGAATAGGGGCCAACTCTCAATCCAGTTGATGATCTCTTTCCTTTCCGAGGTTCTGGACAGGGCCTCCAATGTTTTTTTTCCTCCAAATTCAGAATCGACACATAGAAGATGGCTCTTGGGGTTTTTCAGGTGTCGAAGCAAAACTTCTTCATGATTTCCCTTGACGGAACTGAACCATCCATCCCGGGCACCAGCGAATAAAAAACGCAGGAGCTCTCCCGTGTTCTCTCCCCGATCGATCACATCGCCCACTGCAATCAAGTGATCTCTACCTGGTGAAAAGGAGACTTTGGACAGGAGTCCTTCCAAAATATGGATTTGCCCATGAAGGTCTCCCACTATGTAAGTTGCCACTAATCCTCCTTAAGATCCATGGAAAGGACAATTCTTCCATGATGATGTCCGGATTCAAGGAGATCCATCGCCTTTGCCACCTGTTTAAGCAGAAAAACCTGACCGATTTGAACAGAGAGTTTTCCTTCATCAGCCAGTATTGCCCCTTTCTTCAGAATATCGGTTTGAGCTTTCTGGAGATGCTCAAGCTTTAAAATGTTTGGAGTAAGCGCCTGTATCCAGTGGAGGGTGAGGTTTTTTCTTTTTGAAGTCGTGGCATCTTCCATGGATACATGTTCCTCCAATAGTGTCACAAGCCTTCCGTATGGAGCCAGAAGGGAGAGACTTCTGGAAGTGAAGGACCCTCCAATGGTATCCAGAATCAAGTCAGGGCCATGGCCTCCTGATTTTTCAAGAAATTGTTCTTCGAACTGTTCGGAATCAAGGAGAATGGCTTGTTTTTGATGAAGAATGATTTGTTTGTTTTCTTCCCCTCGGACGCTGGTGAAGATTTGTGCACCTGAGCATTTCGCGAGCTGGATTGCCATTTGTCCAACTCCGCCAGCCCCGGCATGGATCAGGATCTTGTCATTTTTGGTGATTTTTCCTCTTGTATGAAGGGATTCCCATGCGGTGATCAGTGTCAGAGGAAAGCATGCGGCCTGTTCCATGGTCATCGTTGATGGCTTTTTGCAAAGAGAGGTTTCAGGAACGATTGTATACTCGGCAAATGTACCAGGAGTTGTGCCAAACCCTCCATACATAAAGACAACCTGGTCGCCCGGGGAAAATCCTGTTACGCCCGGACCAACCGCTTGAACAACTCCTGATCCCTCACAGCCTGGCACAATCGGAAGGTTTTCAGGAAACAGGGACCCTTTTTTCTGGAGTTTGCAATCAATGGGATTAACACCTGCTGCATGAACACGAACAAGAATTTCGTTTGCGGCCCGGATTTCTGGTATGGGGAGATCGGTGTATTGAAGTGACGACCACCGATCTCCGGGAGCGACTAACCTAATGGCTTTCATTTATTCTTTGAAGACTGTGTTGTTTCAGGCTCAAATATATTGGTGCAGCTGGAGTTCATCCTGCAGGTATCAGACTCGATATGGAACGTATGGTATTTTTGATGCTTGATGTCGCATCTGAAACAGCTGATGGTTCAAAGCCACAGTGGACCATGCAGTCCTGGCATCTCGGGTTTCCACTTTTATGACCGTATTGATCCCAATCAGTTGTTTCCATGAGTTCATTAAAGCTTGATGCATAGCCATCGTTAAGAAGATAACAAGGTTTTTGCCATCCCAATACAGAGTAGTTCGGACTGCCCCAGGGGGTGCAGTCATAGTCCCTTGCTCCTTCGAGAAAATCCAAGTAGAAGGGGCTGTGATTGAAATTCCACTGTTTTGTGTTCCCTTTCTCATGCATTGGAGCAAAAATCTTCCGGAAAAACTCCTTGGTGCGTTCTCTTCTCAGAAAATGGGCCTGATCAGGAGCCCAAGCGTAGGAATAACCCGGGGAAATCATCATGCCATCAGTTTTGAGAGTGGAAACAAAATCAAAAAATTTATGAAGGTCTTCGGGGTTTTCTCCCTCAAAGACAGTGGAATTTGTTGTCACCTTGAAGCCTTTTGATTTTGCATCTTTTATGGCTCTGACAGCCACATCAAAAATGCCATTTCTGCAAACAAGGCGGTCATGGTCTTCCTTAAGTCCGTCAAGATGAACCGAGAGTGTCAGATATGGGGAAGGTTTCAGTTTGTGAAGGTGTTTTTCAAGCAAGATGGCATTGGTGCATAGATAGACAAACTTTTTCTTTGCCACAATTCCTTCAACGATTTCGCTGATCTCCTGATGAATGAGTGGTTCTCCACCTGCAATGGTAACCACCGGTGCTCCGCATTCATCAACAGCCTTGAAACATTCTTCAGGGGATAATCTTTTGTTCAGGATTTCCTCGGGATACTGAATCTTTCCGCATCCAGCGCATTCAAGATTACATCTGAAAAGAGGTTCAAGCATCAGTACAAGAGGAAATTTGCGGCGTCCACGTAGTTTTTGACTAAGAATATAGGAACCAACCTTAACGGCTTGGTGAAGGGATATTGCCATTTTTATTTTCCAATCGTTTGGTCTATCAAGGAAAGACAAAGCCCCAAAGGTCCGACCACAATGGAATAAATGACTTTTTGGACCAAAAGGGCTATTCTCATATCGTTATCATATGGGCGCCTTATTGGGGCTGTCAAGATAATTCATAAACTTTGTGAAGCTGTAAAGCGATTTTCATTCACCGTGCAGAACACTTTAACGGAAGGTGGAGGGCTTGAAATGGCACAACCTTTGGTTCTTGTGGGCGATATTGGTGGGACAAAAACTTCCCTGGCACTTTTTTCTTTGGCAGAAAGAGGCTCGAGGGAGCACTTTGTTCCGCTTTGTCCTGCGGTATATCCTAGCAAAAGGTACGATTCTCTAGAGCCGATGATTCAGGAATACCTCTCATGGGTCCGTGAGCGTCTTGTGGGTGATCCGAATATTGTTGCCGCAACATTCGGTGTTGCAGGTCCTGTTACAGGACGTGTCTGCAGGACAACCAACCTGCCTTGGATCGTTGATGCCGGTTCACTTGAGAAGCTTATTTCTGTTCAGGAAGGAAATGTCAACCTCCTGAACGATCTTGAAGCTTTGGCCTGGAGTGTTGGCGGTGATCCTCTGATCCCTTTGGCAACAATCCAGGAAGGGGAGCCGGGCACCTCAACGACGATGGTCCTTGTCGCTCCCGGGACAGGATTGGGGGAGGCCGTCCTTTGTGGCAGGGACGAGAACTTTTTTGCTCTTCCTTCAGAGGGGGGGCATGCTGACTGGGCTCCTGTTAATAAGGAGCAGGCACGTCTCCTTGAATATTTGTGGGAGGAGTTTTCCCATGTAAGTGTGGAAAGGGTCCTTTCCGGGATGGGGATTGTGCGATTGTATACTTTCCTGGCGAAGGACATTCCTGCTCCCAATCGTCCCCTTCCGATTCCAAAGGCGGAACCACCTGCAGATTTTCCCTCTCAAATTTCTCAAAAGGCACTCGATGAAAAAGATCCTGTGTGCATGAAGGCTCTTGAAATGTTTGCCGAAATTTTGGCACAGGAGGCATCCAATATGGTCTTGAAGGTTTTGGCCAGAGGGGGGTGTTTCATTGGTGGGGGTATCCCGATTCGGATCAGGCCATTTCTTGAGTCCGTGGCTTTCCGCAGGAGATTTGTAGAAAAGGGGCGATATTCTGAACTATTGGCGAAGGTGCCGGTCTGGATTATTCTGGATCCTGAAGCGCCTCTGGTCGGGTCAGCTTTTTATGCGAGTCGCCATGTCCTTTCATATAGGGGAGAGATTGCATGACAACAGGAACTGATTCAACCCATTCAGCAAAAGATCATCAGGATCCAGGGATGATTCCTGTTTTTAGAATGTGGGAAACTCCTGTGGATCTTGCGAGAGAAGGTGCTGTTTTATTCAGGGATCTTTTGAAAAAGGATGTGTTGGCGAGAAAAACGGCTTCAGTTGTTCTCTCGGGGGGGAATTCTCCAAGAGGTCTTTTCAGCGAAATCGGGCACCTTTTATCCGTTGGATGCGAGGGCTGGGTCGGAAACGTGGAATGGTTTGAGGGCGATGAGCGAATGGTTCCTCCGACTCATATTCGGAGTAACTTTCGGATGATGAAGGAAACACTGTTTAATCCACTTGCAATTTCTCCCGAACGGATACACAGGATTTTGGGAGAAGCTCCTGTCGCTTCGGAAGAAGCATTGAGATATGCGCATGAAATCATGCAGGTCTTGGGTGCGCCTGGCCCGCATCTTCCTGTCCTGGACTATGTCTTCTTGGGGATTGGTCCGGATGGGCATACTGCGAGCCTTTTCCCGGGTACTTTCCCTGAACTTGAACACCATCAGCTTGTTGTGAGTTCATCTGCCACAAAAGAGAGAGAAGCCCGGGTTTCGATGGGGTATCATTTACTCGCTCATGCCCGCCATCTGATTTTTCTGGTAATGGGAGAAGATAAACGGCCAATTCTTGAGGATATCCTTCTTCGGATGAAACCGTCTCCCGTTCAGGAACTTCTTTTGCTCCGGGCAGAAATCGGTGAGTCGGCTACATTTTGGGTCGACAGGGCTGCTCTCTCGAATGACTTGGAGCGTGTTGTCAAAATGATGTATTGATTTTTGTCTGTATCAATTCCCCGGAAAGAACTGTTCCTATAAAAATAGGTCAATATAGGGATCCGTTTTTTATTCGAAGCGCTTCTTTTGTAATGCCAAGGAATCTGTCGAAGTTTTGGATGATAAAATGAGGAGTGTGATGATGGGTGAAGTAGAAAGTCCAAATAATAACCTTGAACTGAATTCGATCAATACGATCAGGATGCTTGCGCTCGATGCCGTTGAGGCAGCGAACTCTGGTCACCCCGGGACACCGATGGGTTTTGCCTCTGCTGCGTACGTTTTGTGGACGGAATTCCTGCGTCATAGTCCAGAACATCCGAATTGGCCTAACCGGGATCGTTTTGTTTTATCGGCCGGCCATGCGTCAATGCTGCTGTATTCCCTCCTTCATCTTACGGGTTATCCTCTGTCCATTTCTGACCTGAAAAATTTCAGACAATGGGGAAGCTTGACTCCGGGACATCCGGAACATGGCCATACAGTGGGAGTTGAGGCAACCACAGGACCGTTAGGTCAAGGTGTTGGAATGGGAATCGGAATGGCTTTGGGGTTGAGACGTCTTGCCTCGGTTTTTAATCGTCCGGGATTTGATTTGTTTAATGGACGGGTTTTTATAGTGGCGGGAGATGGTTGCATGATGGAAGGTGTGGCACAGGAGGCCGCTTCCTTCGCAGGTCATCAGAAGCTGTCAAACGTCATACTGCTCTACGACAATAATCATATCACGATTGATGGGCCGACGAACCTAGCTTTTTCGGAAGATGTTCCTGCTCGATATGAGTCGATGGGTTGGGCGGTCAGACATGTTCTTGACGGAAATAACCTGACAGAGCTTCGTGCGGCATATTCCTGGGCAACAGATCCAACTCTTCAGACAGAGGGTGAAAGGAATCGTCCAAAATTTATCTCGATCAGAACATTGATTGGTTTTGGCAGCCCAGCTTATGAAAATACGGCTCATGCCCACGGGAGCGCTTTTGGATCAGAGGAAACCCGAAAAACAAAGATTAATCTTGGATGGCCAACAGAACCTTCCTTTCTTGTACCGGATGATGTTCGGCAGTCGTTTTTGTCCAAAACAGAACGTCGGTCAGCTTCGTTCAAAACATGGTCAGACATGAAGAGCCAATATGCGCAGTCTTTTCCATCTGAGGCGGCAGAGCTGGAACGATGGCAGCATTCAGAACAGATCGACAAACCACTTCAAAACATCAAGCCCTACCCCGCTGATACAAAAGGAATGGCAACAAGACAGGCTTTTGGGGAGATCCTGCAGGGAGCATTCAAATCTGTACCGGGTTTGTTTGGTGGATCGGCAGATCTTGCTCCATCGAATAACACCCTTATCAAGGGAGAATCTGCCTGCTCTCCAGAGACTCCCGCCGGTCCCAATCTGCATTTTGGCATAAGGGAACACGGGATGTCAGCCATTCTAAACGGTTTGGCATTAACAGGATATTTTAGGGTTTATGGTGGAACCTTTCTTGTTTTCAGTGATTACATGAGGGGAGGAATGAGATTATCCAGCCTCATGAAGCTTCCTATTCTCTATGTATTAACACATGACAGTATCGCACTGGGGGAAGATGGGCCCACACATCAACCTGTAGAGCATCTCGTTGGACTTCGTTCCATTCCACGGATGACTGTTATTCGACCTGCTGATGCAAATGAAACACTCGCAGCTCTCGACTGGTTCTGGAGTGGCCACAATGGTCCGCTTTCATTGATTCTGACTAGACAGAAGCTTCCTGTCCTAGGAGATCTTCCTTATCAGAAACTTTCTGATGGTGTCCGGAAAGGCGGTTATGTATTAAGAGAAACCGTCCTTCCTGTAAGGATTGTTCTTGTTGGATCCGGCTCAGAGGTCTCTCTTTTGCTATCGGTATCGGATGCTCTTCTTGAGCAGGGTATCGGGAGCCGGGTGGTTTCTATCCCATCAACGACACTTTTCAACCTTCAATCGGTTGAATACCGTCGAAGTGTTCTTTTAGAGGGACTTCCACGCGTTTTTGTTGAAGCCCTTTCTCCCCTTACATGGGCTCCTTATTCAAACGATGGGGATCTTTTAATTGGAATGACTGATTTTGGAGCTTCTGCTCCGGGAGAAGTTCTCATGAAAGAGTTTGGTTTTTCCCGAGACGGAATTCTCGTGCGTATAAAGTCCCAATTCAAAGACCTGTTTTGAAAACCTTTTGAGGGAAAATTATTTGACAGTTGATTGGTGTAACCTCGGCGCTACCCATGCTTCTTTTTATCCGAAGACATCTTTCTGGAGGCTTTGCCTTTGATCCGAATCGAACCAAATATGGCGGCTCACCATGAGCCTCCGCCGCTTATTTTTGTTATTTTTGGGGCATCCGGGGATTTGACGCATCGAAAACTTTTGCCCGCTTTATATGAGCTTCACCGCAAGGGGGACATTCATCCAAAAACGAGAATCATCGGTGTTGCCAGAAAGGACAAGTCTTCACAGGGCTTTAGAAAAGAAGCGGTTGACGGGATCAGGTCTTTTTCTCGTCATTTGCCAGAGGATCCAAAAGACGATCCGGAAGATCTGAAGGCATTTCTTGAACGTATTCATTACTTTCCCCTATCGTTTGAGAGGTCCGATGACTTTGACCGTTTGGCTGAATACCTCCTGGATCCAGAAATTTTGAAGGTTGTCAACGGAAATATTCTGTTTTATCTTGCAACTCCTCCTGCTTTCTTTATTCCTATTGTGGAACAGATAGGACGTATTCGTCCAAGGCTAGATTCCTCCGGCAGAAACGGATTTACACGGTTGGTTATAGAAAAACCCTTTGGTCATGATCTTCCGTCTGCAAAAGCACTGAACAAGTCGGTGCTTAGTGTGTTTCGTGAGGAGGAAGTCCACAGGATCGATCATTATCTTGGGAAAGAAACAGTCCAGAATATACTCATCCTTCGTCTGGCCAACCCCGTTTTTGGTGCGTTGTGGAGTCGGGATGTGATCAGTTGTGTCGAAATCCGTGTATTTGAGACCATCGGGATTGAAGGCAGAGGTGCTTACTTTGAAAAAGCCGGCATTTTAAGGGATATGGTTCAGAACCACCTGTTCCAGCTTTTGACATTAACGGCGATGGAGCCACCAGTTTCTTTTGATGCGGATAGTATCAGAGATGAAAAAGTCAAAGTTTTACGAGCCTTGGTTCCCTGGAAGGGGGGGGCGCCATCCGAATCCATCTTGTTCGGGCAATATGCTGAAGGAGGAGTTCTTGATGAACCGGTGATGGCATACCGACAGGAGAAGGGGGTTGAAGCAGGGTCAGTTGTCGAAACATATGCAGCGATGAAGGTTGAAATACAGAATATGCGTTGGGCTGGCGTTCCCTTTCACTTGGTGGCCGGAAAACGTATGAGCAGAAAGGCAACAGAGATTGTTCTTCACTACAGAAAGCCTCCTGTGGCACTTTTTCGGCTGGCCGGGTGTCATGATGATACAGAGAATGTTTTGACATTGTCGATTCAACCAAATGAGGGAATATCTCTTCGATTTGGTATTAAAAGGCCAGGCTCTCCGCTAAGGATTGATCAGGCTGATCTCACTTTTGCCTATAATCAGATCTATCCCGACGACCCACCGGAAGCTTATTCCCGGTTGATCTATGACGTTATGATCGGGGATGCGACCTTGTTTGCCAGAAATGATGAAGTCGAAAAAGCTTGGGCTTTTATGGAGGCATTTCTTTCTTTGAATCGCGACCCCAAGCTTTATCCTGCTGGAGCCGACGGCCCTCAGGAAGTCGTTGACTTTTTTTCCATTGATCTCTCCTGAAAAGACGCTTATGACATTTTATTGCCAACAACTTTCTCAACGGGTGCTGTTTGCGTTTTTTCTTTTCTTGACGGCATTCCTTTCCGCTTGTGCAAGCTTTCCGGATGAAAGGGAAAAAGGGATTCTATGGCAATCCTCCCCACAAGTTCCTGTCTGGGTATCCCATCAGTTGAAAACAACTTCCGATCTGATTTGGTTTGTCGGGAAAGGGACATCCAGTACATCTAAGCGGATTGCCTTGTCTCGGGCGCGATCTGCTGCATTCGGAAGAGTATGGGAATGGTTTTCCCAAAGAGGGATACGGGTCCTTCCTGCAGAGAGACAATTCATTGAATCTGATTGGAGCAAGACTGTTCCTGTTTCGCCATTTACCAGCCTTTCTTTGGAAAATTGTCACAATCCCCACTCACCCACTATTTGTGATAAATGGTTCGTTCAAAGATCTATACACCCTGAAACACGGGAAGCTTGGGTACTGGTTTCAGTTGAAACAGTGTTTCTCAAAAAATTGGAAGGAGTATTTCTTCTTGAGGATAAAAATCGGTTAACAAACATGTTTGTTCGTGATCATGAAGTTGCGAAACAGTTATCAAATGGAAATGCTTTGTCAGCCATCCTTTCCCTTGAAAAAAATCAATTATCCTCTTCTCGTTTTCACTCACAGAAATTGATGTCTTCCTTTCGTAGAAAACAACTTGACAAGTTGAGTCAAAAAACTTTTATGGAGTTATGGATGATAAGGAGATCCATCACTCTTTCTCCTTACAAAGTTTCTCAAAAATCACTGATTGTTCCTGTTGGAAAAAAAATTAGCATTCCTTATGACTGGACACTCTCTTTCCGGATGAATCGAAAAATATATTTTGTCAGAGGTCTGTCTTTAGATCTTTTTCTGGATCCTTCGCGGCATTTCCCGGATTTCCCTTTCACCTTTTTATTTCCCCCATCGGGTTTTTCGGAAAAGAAGATCCTATGGACTTATCAAGGCCTTATTTCAAGTGCGGACTTGGCTTCTTTGGAGAAAATCAGGAGATCCTCCTGGATCGAAAGGAAATGTGGCGTCACGAATGAGGATGGAATCTCTCACTGTGTATTGACCCATATTCTTGTGCTCAGGCACAAAGGGAGAATATGTGTTCGTCCTGTTGCCAACAGTCAACAAATTCTCCCTAATGTTTTCAAAGGAATGATTTCATGCCTTCCCGTTTCTTTTTACCATCGACGGGAACTCCATGGGATTGCCCTGAGTCTTAAGGCTGATCGAAAACTGCATCAGCCATTTTCCCTAAAATTGTCAGACAATCTTAAAGAAAAGGGTTTTTTAATCAAGAAGTCTGCATTGAACAATCTTATTGGCACTCTAAATATGCGTTCAGCGAGTTATAAAAGCTTTGGGGGCGCAACTCTCTACTCTGAATCCCTACTATTTACAGGGAAGTTTGTTGATCAGAATGGAGTTGTTCGATGGGGACGGAGGTTTGTTTCCCGAGGTTTTGGTTTTACTAAAGAAGAGGCTGAAAAGGATTCGGTCAACAGGATAATTATTCGTATTGTGAGAAGTATTAACCTTTCTGTTCGTGTATATAATGATCCGATAACTTCATCGTTTCAGGGTCGTATGATTCCCATTCAAAATGCTTTGCTGGGTTGGGTCTCCAGATAGTTTAATATAGGGGGTGGAGTGATTCCTTCCGGGAAGGACTTGTTATCATTGGATCACGAATATGATGTTATCGTTGCTGGGGCGGGTCCGGGTGGATTGACCTTATCCTGTTTTCTGGGCAAACGTGGTTTTCGTGTCCTTCTGGTCGATCCCCGGGAATCGATGAGTCCGCTTGGTAGGGGCGAGTTGATTCAACCGTTGGGGCTCGGGATCCTCGAAGATCTTGGCTTGTTGGGTCCTCTTTTGTTGCAGGAGCATGTCCGGTACGATCAGTTTCATTTTTTTGGATTTGACAGAAAGCCGCTGATGACCTCCTCTTATCAGGGGAAGGGTCTTACTTATGATTGGGCACTCTCTGTAGAACCATATTTGCAGGATAGCCTGATGTGGAAGATGCTCGAGAGTTTGCCTTCAGTTACCCTGTTCCCGGGGGGACGATACCTGAGCCATGAAACACGGGATAATGGTGTCTATGTTCAGATTGAAAAACGGGGAGGAGTACAAACCATCCAGGGAAAAGTCCTTGTAGGGGATGATGGGAGAGATTCTAGGCTAAGGAAGAATCTAGCTCTTCCCGGGGTTGTAAAAGAGTATAAAGATTCCTATGTGTCTTGGTCATTTGAGATTCCGGAGAATCTCTCCCTTGAATCACCGGCATCGGACATGTCCGCTCGGTACTATCTGGGACCAGGGGAAATCTTTTTCCTATTTGCAACCTCTTCCCGCAAAAGATTTTTCCTCTATATGCTGAAAGATCGAAAAATTGATGAATTCGTGTCGAGGGGAAATTCCGATTTTCTGAAACGTGTGGATCAGTGTATTCCCGGGTTGGGGGATGTTTTGATCTCTGCAGGATTCCCTGGCGTATCTGCTTTAAAAGAGTGGGTTATTCAGAAGGTTGATCTTGAGCAGTGGGCTAAGGATTATGCTGTTGTAATCGGTGACGCTGCCCATGCAACGAACCCTCATGTTGCCCAAGGAAGGAATCAGGCCATGGAGGATGGGAGACTCCTTGCTTCTCATCTGGAGACAGCACTCAGTAATCCATCCACTTCACTCTTAGATGAGTTAAGAAAGTTTGAGAACATCCGGATTACAAAGACGAAAGCACTTCATCATCTAGCGGATGAAATGTGTTTTGTATGGAATTCCGACAATCCTCTTATTGTGTGGGGGCGTGAGCAAGTTTTTCGGGGGATCTCAAAAACTCCATCCCTGAATAGAAAGATTGTCAGGACAATTGCAGGTGAAGATTTTCTTCCGTTGTCGCTTTTTGATCGGATAAATGCTTTTTTAAAGGGTCTAATGCAGTGAACTTTTTTCTTTTTAGTTGATGTTGATCAATATTATTATTTCTCAGTAGGGTTCAATGTATTCTCCTGATGAAATATGTTTTTTTAGTGAAATAAATGAAAAGGACTAGTGCACTTTCTCTTGAGACAGATCTTGTTTATAATGGAACGATGAGTTTTGTTTTTAATGGGAGAGGGTCGCTCTTCTCGGTCTTTGATACAATACAATAGAAGAAGGGGTTCCAATTTGATGCAGGTTGATGTTGAGGGCAGTGCCGGAGTGCAACGACGATATACCGTCAATATTCCAGGCGAAGATGTTTCTAAAAAAGTCCGTGACAGCATCCGCCGGGTGAATGGTCAACTGAAAGTTCCAGGGTATAGACCAGGTCACGTTCCTGAAGCGATTGTTCGCCGTAATAAAGACATTCTTCGCTCAATTCATTCTGATGTTCTTGATGAGTTGCACAGAAATGCGATGGATGAGTTAGTAGTAGCCGTGAAGGGAACGATTGTTCACCTGGCTCCAGATCAAGTCGTTCTCGATTCGAAGGCAGAGAAAGATGGGCTGACGTTAAGTGGTGAGCTGGAAGTTTTTGTCCTTCCGGAAAAAGTATCTCCTTATGGAGTTGTCCTGTCTCCTGAAGAGAGTCTTGAGGTGTCAGATGAAGAAGTCAAGGTGGAGCTTTCCCGCTTGTGCCTGATCCTGTCATCAGATTTTGATCAGAATCTCCCTTCAGACGCGACTGTTGCTGCAGGTGATTTTGTGAAAATTGAGATGAAGACATCCCATCCAGTTAGCGGAGCCCCGCTTTCAGCAGAGCAAGTTGTTGAAGTGGAGGGAGAAAATATCCCGGAAGAGCTCAATCGGGCTTTGACAGGTCGTTCTCAAGGTGAATCTTTTGAAGCCACAATCCCCCTTTCTATCTCTGATCCATCTTTTTCAAGGGGAACCAGAGTTGAAAGGCTTCCAGCCAATCTGACAATTCTTGAAATACAAAGACGAATCCCTTTAACGCTAGAGCAACTCATTTCGAGGATGCAGTCAAATTCTCAGGAGCCCTCTGTAAAAGAAGAAGATGTCCTTGCAGATATTAAAAAAACCGTTATGGCTCGCAAGGTTGTTGCGATGATTGACCGGAAGGTCAGGGAATTGAGGAAGGAAGTTATCTCTTCATGGGGGATTGCTGTCCCGGAGAAACGAATTGCTTACGAGATGCAGGAAATTGGTGGAAAACTTTCCGAATCAGAAAAAGAAGATTTGCGTCAGTTGCTTCTATGGAGAATGACATTAGATGAAATTGTTTTCTCAGAGCAAATCCATCCTGACTATGATGTTGTCAGTCGAGAGTATCAGCAGATCCTGAGTGCCAAGGGCGAGAAAATGGGTCGGGAAATTAACCGTCAGGCGGCAGATCAAGCGCTGGAAAAAGCCAGACGGGTCAAAATGGAAGAAATTATGCTGAGACGCGCAACTTTTGGTGGCAGTGACTTGTATTTTGGAGAAGGCGGATACTTTGATCAAGTTGGTTTTTCAAAGTTCGGGATTCCTGCCATTCCCCCAGGAGCCAATGGCGATGATCACGACCACGAGCATGATCATAACCATGAACATGCTGGCCATAATCACTGATGATCGGTTGACCTGTTCCCATTAAATGAGTGTTTTTCCTTAAAAAGGATAGAAGAGGGCCCGATATGCTGATACCGATGGTTGTTGAACATACCAGTCGTGGAGAACGATCTTACGATATTTACTCAAGACTTTTGAAAGAACGAATTATTTTTCTGGGAACTCCGATTGACGATAATGTTGCGAATCTCGTCATAGCCCAGTTGCTTTTTCTGGAGTCGGAGGATGCATCAAAGGATATTAATATATACATCAATTCCCCTGGTGGTGTTGTCACTGCGGGTTTTGCTATTTACGATACCATGCAGTATATAAAGCCCGATGTTTCAACCATCTGTGTCGGTCAAGCTGCCAGTATGGGGGCATTTCTCCTTGCTGCCGGTGCAAAAGGGAAACGTTTTGCCCTCCCCAATGCAAGAGTGATGATTCATCAGCCCTTGGGCGGTTTTCAGGGGCAGGCAACAGATATTGCAATTCATGCCAAAGAAATTCTGAAAATGAAGTCTCACCTGAATGAGTTGCTCGCCCATCATACGGGCCAGGCACTCCAAAGGATTGAGCAGGATACGGAGAGGGATTACTTTTTATCAGCTGATGAGTCGAAAGATTATGGGTTGGTTGATAAGGTCATGAGCTCACACGGATTAACGGAAACTCCTTCTGTATAATGGTCCGTCTTTATTGGAGGTATCGCTAAATGGCTGGCAAAGAAAAAAAAGACAAGTCTGACGGGAGTGGGGTAACTTGCTCTTTCTGTGGAAAGCCAAGGGAAGACGTACGGAAGATGGTTTCCGGCCCGGGGGTTTTTATCTGCGATGAATGTATAGACCAATGCTCCTCAATTATGTCCGAAACATGGGAAGAGGAGAAGGAGCCATCAGGTGCTGCACTTTTAAAGCCTGTAGAGATCAATCGGATACTTGACCAATATGTAGTTGGTCAGGAGCGGGCGAAGAAAGTCTTGTCTGTTGCCGTTTATAATCACTATAAACGAATCAATGCAAACCAGAACTCAGATGATGTTGAGCTTCAAAAAGGCAATATCCTAATGATTGGCCCAACAGGTACAGGAAAAACTCTTCTGGCTCAGACTTTGGCAAGAATTCTGGATGTTCCGTTTGCGATAGCGGATGCTACGACTCTGACCGAAGCTGGTTATGTCGGAGAAGATGTTGAGAATATCATTCTTAAGCTCTTGCAATCAGCCGATTATGACGTTGAAAAGGCTGAAAAGGGCATCATCTATATTGATGAAATCGATAAGATCTCAAGAAAGTCCGAAAATCCATCTATCACGAGAGATGTTTCGGGAGAGGGAGTTCAACAGGCTTTGCTCAAGCTTGTCGAGGGGACTGTTGCGAATGTTCCTCCTCAAGGTGGTCGCAAACATCCTCATCAAGAATTTATTCAGGTTGACACCACAAATATTCTTTTTATTTGTGGTGGAGCATTCATAGGTTTGGACAACATTGTTTCCCAAAGAATTTCCAATAAGAATCTTGGGTTCGGTGCAGATATCCGAACTGTTGAAGACCGTAAGAAAGTTGGGGAGCTTCTTGTTAAGTCTCGCCCGGACGATCTCTTGAAGTATGGTCTGATACCAGAGTTCGTGGGTCGTTTCCCTGTGATGGCCGTTCTCGAAGACTTAGATGAGGATGCCTTCCTGAGAATTCTGACAGAGCCTAAAAATGCCCTTATTAAACAGTTTGAAAAACTTTTTTCAATTGAGCATGTTCAGCTCACATTTACTCTCGATGCCCTGAAGGCTATTGCCCACAAGGCTTTTGTCCAGAAAACCGGAGCTCGCGGATTGCGTTCCATTCTGGAAGAAGTCATGCTCGATTTGATGTATGACATCCCTTCTGTAACAAATGTCCGTGAGGTCATTATTTCTGAGGAAACCATCAATAATGGAGCCTTGCCAAAGATCATTAGAGATGATTCTCCGAAGAAAACTGCTTCCGGAGCAATGAGTGCCTGAGTTAGCTTTTTTGTGGAGTTGCTTTAGCGGGAAGTTTCTTGATTTGAAATATGATGGGTGGCAGTATCTTCCCGTTTATTGAAAGCTGGGTTAGCCTGATATCGAAAGAATCCGGTCTGCTTCTAATAAGGGGAAAAGCGACAATCCCCTCTCTTGAGTAGTTAGGGAAAACACGCGCTGGGGGGAGGTAGACTTGGTCTACCATCTTCCTGGTTCTGTTTAGTCTCGCCATCGTTCCTGGAGCCATAGCTGTGCCCAAAAGGCTTGATGAGAGGGCTTCGCTGATTTCGGATTGATCAAATGGTCGTGAGGTCATGCTGCCCGGCAACTCCATATAAAAGTCCATTGGCTGGTAGTCAATAAAGCTTTTTCCATTGTTTGTGATCGTGACTACGAAAATCGTATAGTCCGCACTCATGACAGGGCTGTAATATGGTGATCCCTCCCTAACAAAATCCATCTGGATTGTAATTCCATCGACTGACTCTTTTTTTTGGGTGAACTGGTAAACGGCGTCTTCTGTTTTGAGATCTTTTAAATAGAAGAGGCCAGCGAGACGATTGATGGCTGATGCGCCAATGAGTGTGGCAAGTATGGCGACGAATCCCCATTGAAATGTTTTCTTCCAGTTTAGGGCCATTATTTCCATCCAAGATGATCAGGTTTATAGTATAAGTTCTGGAAAATTTCGGAGGGATGTTACTGATGGGTCCATGGAGAGAAATCATATCATATGTTAAAGATGATTCAATATAGAGCTTTTCTTTTGACGCTATGTCTATTTTTTCAGAGTTGTTCCTCAGTGCCTCCTCCTTCAGAAGAACTCTCGGGTGCGGTGTTATTTATGGGAGTTAGAGTTGATGCAGGGGAGAGCTTCCAGCAAAATCCTTTCAACGCTTATGTTTCAGATCGTTTTTCCCATTTTGCCCACTCTGCTTTGCTTCTTTCTGGGGAGAAGCTCAATCGTACCCAGAATGCAAAATCCCTTCCTTTAGTCTGTCGTTCCATAAGGTGCGAATCAAAAGAGGCGCGATCATTGCATGTTCCCCATTTACTAGATATTCATATATCCCCGTCTTCCACACCAGGGACCCTCTTTCTGACTCTAACGACTTGGAATGTGTCACCATTGACCTTGGAGCGTATGGTCAGCCGTCGTATTCTCCTTTCCCAGCAGGCAGCATTTGACGCACTTCCTGCAGCAATGGAAGAGTTGGTGTCAACAAGAGGGCTATATTTTTCTATAAAGGATACTCAACCTGAATCAGGGCCGGGAAAAACGATTTTGCATATGATCTCAAGGGGACAGACGGAAAGAGCTTTGGCTCTCGGAGAAAAAACACTGAATAGCCAACCTGTTCAATCCCCGACTTTTTTTAACGGGTATTTTCAGGCACTTGTTTTATCAGGGCAGGCAGAGAAGGCCACTTTGATTGGAGAAACTGCAATTCAGCAACATGCAGTTACACCACAATTGATTGTCGGTCTCAGAAGGCTTGAGAAAGATCTTGGGCATTCCGGAAAAGCGCGTAGTGTTTTATATCGGGGGCTCATGGAGCTTCCTGATAGTAGATTGCTTTGGTCTTATGTCATTGAAGATCAGGTGAAGAGAAAAAACAATCATGAGGCTCTTCGCCTTGCGAACCTTTTCATTGAGAAGCATCCTGGGAAGAAAATTCCGGAGAGGATGATTGGTGCAATTTATGCTGCCTATGTTTTTTCTGATCAAGGACAAACGGCTGACGATTGGGCCAGCTCACATAATATTATTAATAACCAACGTATGAAACCTGAGCTGGTCAAGCATGCAATTCTGTTTAGGCTTCTACAAAAAGGGCAATATGAAAAAGTGGTTGTTCTGGCAAGGAAATGGATTTTGAGAGGTCCAGCCAGCTCTCATTTGTTTCAGGACCTCATGATTGCTGAGGGCGGGTTGAATGAGCCAATATCAGAAGCTCGGACAGCAAGAAATGCAATTGCATCTGGTCACTCAAACTCCTGGATTCTGAGCAGGTTATCTGATCTTGCAGTGAGAGGTTACTAGTTTGCCTCAAGGAGTCAATCTTCCCAATTCCCTTACTGTTTTTCGTATATTTTTGACACCCTTTTTGCTTGGATTGATTGTATATGGAAAAATGCGTGAGGCATTCTGGTTTTTTCTGATAGGGAGCTTGTCCGATGCGTTAGATGGAATGATGGCAAGACTTTTGGGTCAGAAAACAGAACTTGGAAGATTTTTGGATCCTGCGGCAGACAAGATATTATTATCGACTACACTTCTGACGTTGGTTATCCTCGAAAAGATTCCGGTCTGGATTGCAATCGCTCTTGTTAGCAGGGATATGATCATTATTTTTGGGTTTGTTGTGTTAAGGTTGGTTGATACTCCGATGCCTATTAATCCGACAAGGTTGGGGAAGATTTCTACGACACTGGAAATGGTTTACTTGTTTTTTATTCTCTCAGGGCTTGCAGGATATTTAAATATTTCTGAAACGGGATATATCGGTGACCTTGCAGTAGGTTTGTCATTAGTTTCTGGTGGATATTATGTTTCACAAGGCTTCTATTGGTATCACCACTATAAAGAGTGAATAAGGTTATTGGAGGATATGATGGGGCAAGGAGTTGTTATAAGGGAGGTCATTGAAGGGTCTTTGGGAGAGCAGCTTGGAATGCTTTCTGGGGACCGCCTGATTTCAATCAATGGCCAACCAGTGAGGGATCTTATTGATATAGAGTTTTATCAAGCAGAGTCAGAAGTTTTTATGGTATGGGAAAATATCCGCGGGGAAAGACAAGAGTTCGCCCTTGATAAGGATCCGGATGAAAGTCTTGGTCTTGTCGCTGATCCTCCGGCAATCAAGCGATGTCCGAACAAATGTGATTTCTGTTTTGTGGATCAAATGCCCCAAGGGCAAAGAAAAACTCTTTATATAAGAGATGAGGACTACCGTTACAGCTTTTTGTACGGGAACTTTATCACGTTGACTAATTTATCGGAAAAGGATTTTCAACGGGTCATTGAACAAAGACTGTCACCCTTGTATATCTCGGTGCATGCGACTGATCCCGATGTGAGAAAAATTCTTTTGAGAAACGATCATGCTCCGAATATTCTGGATATGATTGATAAATTAATTGCAGGTGGAATTCGATTGAATACACAGATTGTTTTAATGCCGGGTGTTAATGATGGTGATATTTTGGACAGATCGATTAAAGATCTATCTTCTCGCTATCCCGGAGTAAATTCCTTGGCAGTTGTGCCAGTGGGTCTTACTAACCATCGAGACAACCTCCCATCTGTCCGTTCAATTGATATGTCTTATGCCAGAAAAGCTCTGAGAAAGATTACTCAAGTACAACAAGAGATGAATGAGCGCTTGGGAGATCCGTTTATCTTTCCTGCAGATGAATGGTATATTCTTGCTGAAAAAAAGTTCCCTTCGGTCTCTCGCTATGGAACCCTCCCCCAGATAGGTAATGGTGTGGGGATGGTTCCGCTTTTTGAGAGTGAGTGGAAGAGATGGATTCGGCGACTGAAATCGCAAGAAACTCTCTCTCCCCCGTTACCATGGGTTCTTGTGACAGGAAAAGCTTTCTCGGAAGTTTTGCGTTCTTTGATAAGTTTGCTTGAGGAGCGACTCCCTTCATGGAGGGGAGCTTTTGAAGTTTGTGAAGTAGAAAACCAGTTGTTTGGACCTTCTGTTACTGTTGCAGGTTTGCTCGCTGCAGGGGATATTATTTCCGGTGTTCAAAAGTATCTCTCTTGTCGGACGGATAAAATGCTTCCTATTTCAGGCGTATTGATTCCTGATGTCGTTTTAAAGTCAGATTCAGAAGTTTTTCTGGATGATGGGTGTCTTGATGATGTCCGTAATGGATTAGGAGTTACTGTTTACCAAGTTCCCTCTGACGCGAGAGGATTCTCAAACTGGATCGCTCAAATGATGCAATCCCCTGAATCGAGTTGGCAACCTATGGTTCTTTCATTGTGAGTGAAATGATTGAGTTTTTTTTACCTGCCAAAATTAATTTATTTTTATTGATATGCGGGAAAAGAGCTGATAATTATCATGAGATAATTACCAGAATGGTGATGATCTCATGCTTTGATCGACTGCATTTGCAAATGGAGAGCCATACAGCCGAAGAATCCTCAAGTGCTATCACTTTGCAGTTAAAGGGCAGGGTGATTGATGGGGATCCAGGCTCAAACCTGATTGTTCGTGCAGCTCAGATGGTTTTGAATCGGTATGCCCTCAAGAGTATTCCCAGAATATCAATCATGCTGGAGAAAAATATTCCAGTTGGGGCCGGGCTTGGCGGTGGATCCTCTGATGCTGCCGGAACTTTATTTGCTGTTAACCGCTTGTTAGGCTCACAACTTTCCTTGTCGGAATTGTCTGAAATGGCAAGTGAATTAGGAAGTGATGTTCCATTTTTTTTAGGGAATTCTCATGCGTTATGCTGGGGGAGAGGAGAGAAAATCATCCCTCTGTCACCAATGGAGCCTAAAATTATCGTTCTTTGGAACCCAGGCTTCTCTTTATCAACGGGACTTGTATACCAAAGTCTTCATGCCAGCGAGTCTGAAGAGTTGACAGAATCAGCTGCAATCTCTAAGATTGAAGGTCTTTTGCGGGAGGATGAATGTGTGAATGACCTTGAGTCAGTCGCGTTTAACCTCCACCCGATTCTTTTTACTGTTAAAGAGAGTCTTTATGAATTTGGGGCAAAGAAAGCAATGCTAAGCGGTTCGGGCCCAACGTTATTTGGGATTTACTCCGATAGGGCCCAAGCAGAAAAGGCGTCCAGACATCTTCAGGAAAAATTTGGTGGGTGGTCTGATGTGTTTGAAACCCTGGAGGTGTCGCCACTGTTTTGATTTTGGGTGTCATGTTAGTATGTATTCCATTGGGGCGTCGACAAGCGGCAAGTCACGAGAATTTGGATCTCGCATTCCCAGGTTCGAATCCTGGCGCCCCAACCATTAACTTTTGCAGACATGATTGATGAACCTGATTTGACTGGATATGGAATTTCCTAAAGCTCTTTGGATGGCCTTGATCCCTATCCTGTTGTTCCTTGTCGGGAAGCCTATGATTTCTTCCTGCTTGTTAGACTTTTGATATGAGTGGATATTTCCGCGTCAGATTCAGACCTGAATAGAAAGGTAATCCGTTGCGGGCCGTTAAGATTTTTTCGGGAAATGCCAATGTTCCTTTGGCCTTAGAGATTGCCCGCTATTTAAATACAAGTTTGGGGCAGGCGACAGTTACCTCGTTTTCAGATGGTGAAACAAGGGTAAGGGTTGATGAAAACGTTCGCGGAGACGATGTTTTTGTTATCCAGTCTCTTTCAGACCCGGTTAACAATCATCTAATGGAACTTCTTGTCATGATTGATGCTCTCAAAAGGGCATCTGCTCAGCGCATAACGGCTGTCCTTCCGTATTATGCATATGCCCGTCAGGACAGGAAAGATCAGCCCCGCGTCCCGATCACAGCAAAACTTGTTGCAGACCTGATCACGACTGCTGGTGCGACCAGAGCGTTGACTCTGGATCTTCATACAGGTCAATTACAAGGTTTTTTTAATATTCCGGTTGACCATCTCCATGGTACTCCAATCCTCCTGGAGCCTTTGAGGAAAATTCTTCTTTCAGAAAAGCTGGTCATGTTATCGCCCGACGCAGGCGGGGTTGAACGTACTAGAGCTTTCGCCAAAAGACTGCAAGCCCCGTTGGCCATTATCGACAAGCGGCGAGAAGGCCCAAATCAATCTCAGGTCATGAATATCATCGGGGATGTCGAAGGATTCACCGCGGTGATATTAGACGATATGATCGATACTGCTGGCACTATTACCCAAGGAGCTCAGGCTGCGAAAGATGCAGGTGCCAAGAGGGTGGTGGCTGTTGCAACACATGCCGTTCTTTCTGGCCCGGCATTGGATCGGTTGAGTCGATCGGTAATTGATGAAGTGATAGTGACAAACTCGATTCCATTAAACGGAAAAGAGTCGGTTTGTGAGAAGATTAGTGTTTATTCCGTTGGAGCACTTTTGGGAGAAGCGATCAAGAGAATTCACGATGATGAGTCTGTGAGTTCTTTGTTTGTTTGAAGCGAAGCTAAAGGGCTTCGATTATTGAGTTGAAACATATGTATTTTACATTGGGGGAATGATGCAAAATCCGATTGTTGAAGTGAAGGTCAGAAATGATTCAGGTAAAGGTGTAGCCAGGACACTTCGCCGAGAGGGAATGATTCCAGCTGTGCTTTATGGAAAAGGTAAAACTGTTTCTTTGTCAATGGCGTTAAGCCATGTTCAGAAACTTTTTCATCGTCATGCGGGATCTCATGCAATCTTTCAAATCGAGTTAGATGGTATCCAAGGGGAGAAAACTAGACTTGCATTGGTTAGGGATATTCAGCGGGATCCGCTGAATGGCCGTATTCTGCATTTAGATTTTATGGAAATTTCTTCTGAAGATCTCGTTAAAAATCGAGTTCCTGTTGAAATAGTTGGGGAAGTTCCAGTTGGTGTGAAAATGGGTGGAACGTTAGATCACAATATTAGGGAATTAATGGTGGAATGTCTTCCTGCTATCATGCCAGACCATATTAAGGTTGATGCTTCAATGATGAATCTGAATGATTCTTTCCATGTGAGGGATCTTCCTGTTATTTCCGGAATCAGAATCCTTGATAACCCCGATACAGTATTGCTGCACCTTGTTCCGCCTAGGTCTGAATCAGTAGCTGTACCTCCTGCAGGAAAGGCGTAAGTCTATTTCTTATGTCCTTATTAAAGTCTTGTGCAATCATAGGCCTCGGTAACCCAGGAGAAAGTTATCGTTGGACCAGGCACAACGCTGGGAAAATTTTTCTAGATAATCTGGCCAAAGATTTCAATATAGCTTTGGACCAGAGAAAAGATGCCATCTTGTGGGGAGAAGGGAAGATTGAAGATCTTAAGATCTTTCTTGCTTTTCCTGAAACCTATATGAATCTGAGCGGCCGTGTTGTTCCATGGTTAAAGCAGAAAAATGTGGGTCTCCCTGATAGGGTGCTCATTCTTTCGGATGATATCAATCT
Organism: Leptospirillum ferrooxidans C2-3; assembly: GCF_000284315.1. NCBI lineage: Bacteria > Pseudomonadati > Nitrospirota > Nitrospiria > Nitrospirales > Nitrospiraceae > Leptospirillum > Leptospirillum ferrooxidans. The sequence goes on from NC_017094.1 coordinate 840,827, forward strand.
TTCTTTGGGGACTCTTCGTTACCGTGAAGGCGGCAGTGCTGGGGGACAGAAAGGTTTGCTATCCATTATTCAAGCTGCTGGGTCTGACCGTATCGCTCGAATCAGGATCGGTGTAGGAAGTCCACCAATTGGTGTTGATCTGAGTCATTATGTTCTTGGACAGATTCCCCATGCTGAAAGAGAGTCTCTTGTTCTCGCATGGAAACCTTTTCGAGAGATCGTTGACCGGTGGTTACTCTCAATGAGGAAAGCCTCTTTAGAGGCATGATTTCTGGTAAACCTGATTGGAGTTTGGCTGAGTGAGTTTTCAATGTGGTATTGTAGGATTGCCCAACGTGGGAAAGTCCACCTTGTTCAATGCATTGACCTCGGGAAGTGCACAAGTTGCTAACTTCCCTTTTTGTACGATTGATCCGCATGTTGGTGTAGTGCCCGTACCAGACCATAGACTTGATCGGTTAACCCAAATTTATCATCCCAAAAAGAGGACTCCCACTTTTTTTGAGTTTGTTGATATTGCGGGTTTAGTCAAGGGAGCGAGTCAAGGTGAGGGACTTGGAAACCAGTTCCTGAGCCACATTAGAAATGTTGACGCTATTATTCAGGTCGTTCGCATTTTTAATGATCCCGATGTGATACATGTACAGGGAAAGGTAGATCCTGTCTCTGATCTGGAAGTTATTGAGACAGAATTGTTATTGGCTGATTTGGCTACTGTTACAGCAAGAATCCTTAAATCGGAGAAGTTTTTCCGCGCAGGCGGAAAGGAAGCTGTTCTTCAAAAAGAAGCGTTAGAGCAGCTTCGGCAAGGATTGGATGAAGGGACTCCCGCTCGAATGATTCCATGCTCGGATGATATGGAGGCGTTTAGGAAAAGTCTTTTCCTTTTGACCCAAAAACCCATCCTTTATCTGGCAAACATCTCTGATGATGGAACAGAGATTCATTCTGACGATTACAATCGTTTGGAAACATCAGTGAAGGCTCGTGGTGGTGAATTGCTCGCGATTTCAGGCAAAATAGAAGCAGAAATAGCCTCACTTTCTCCAGCCGATCAAAAAGTTTTTTTGGCAGACCTCGGGATGAAAGAGTCAGGCCTTGAGCGCTTGATTAGGGAGAGTTACAGGCTGCTTGGTCTTTTGTCATTTTTAACGGCGGGGGAAGATGAGGTTCGTGCTTGGACTATCCAGGACGGCACACTAGCTCCCCAGGCAGCTGGCCAAATCCATTCAGATATCGAGCGTGGATTCATTCGGGCTGAGGTCATGAGGTTTGAGGATATCGACCGCCTCGGCTCAGAAAAGGCTGTCAAGGAAAAAGGTCTGCTAAAATTGGAAGGGAAAGAATATCGCGTGAGGGATGGTGATATCATCTACTTTAGATTTAATGTGTGATTTGTTGTTTAACGATTGCCTTGTATGAAAACAATCATTAACTAATCTTTGAATGGAGAAAAATCATTATGTCAGCTTTCTATGAATGTGTTTTGCTTTTAAAGTCACAATTGACCGATGAAGAGTCCGCAGCGACTGTTTCCCGCTTTACGAATCTCATTGAGTCCAAGTCCGGTACTGTGCATCATATTCAGAAAATGGGCCGTAAAAGGATGGCATATGAATTGAATAAGGAAAAGCGAGCAGAGTACGTCGTCCTGTATCTGGAGTTGCAGAATCCTTCAGATATCGCAGAACTTGACCGACAGGCTCGTATCGATGAACGTGTTGTGAAGAGTATGATTGTTCGAAAAGAGAAACTGAACTTTCCAAAATCGGACTCATCCCAAGAGGAGAGTCTCTCTGATCAAGATGATTCTGCCATCCTTGAAGGAGATGCTCATTGAGCAATTTCAACAAAGTGATCTTGTTGGGAAATCTGACAAGAGATCCTGAAGTCAGATTTACGAGGGAAGGTGCGCCAGTTGCAAGTTTTACCCTTGCTATTAATAGCAATCGGTCTCGCCAGGAAGGTGACTCCAAGGATGATGTTTCATACATAGATCTGGTTGCTTTTGGAAAACAGGCTGATCTTGTAAAGAACTACTTGGAGAAGGGTGCACCTTTGTTAGTGGAAGGCCGCCTGCAACAGAGAAGGTGGGAGCAGGAAGGTCAAAAAAGAAGTAAGGTTGAGGTAGTTGTTCAATCGATAACCTTTATGGGTGGATCAAAAAAATCAAACCAATCAGGATCTGCTTCCTTCCCTCAAGATGAAGATCAAGGTTTTGGTGGGTATTCCTCTAATGAAAGTGATGTTCCTTTTTGATATTCGGGGACAGAGCTGACGTAGTATTCATCGTTTTAATTTTGCCAACATTTTAAGGAGATCTATTATGGCAATGCCAGCACGTTCCTATACAAGAAAAAAAGTATGCCGATTTTGCACCGAAAAGTTGGGAATTGATTACAAGGATGTCAATAACATCAAGAGCTTCCTGACCGAAAGAGGGAAGATCATACCGCGTCGTCTTTCTGGTACATGTGCTTTACATCAGCGCCATCTTGCTGCTGCAATAAAGCAAGGAAGAAATGTCGCATTTTTTGCTTTTTCTGAGGAAAAATAAGCCTGAATACGAAATTTCCATTAGGAGCCCTGCTCCTGGCCGTCTCAACTTCATCTGCGTTGTTTTTGGGGGTCACCAATTACCCCCGAGTAGGGCTCTTTCTTGCTCTTTTCTCGGGAGTTCCTCTTGCACTTGCTCAGATATCTCATCACCGTCAGCAGTTAGGGCTGGGAGCGATGGTTTTGTCGGGTGCTCTTGTTGAAGTTCTAGCGCATAGTCCTCTGTGGCTAATTTTTTATTTGGCTTGGGCGGGAATGTCGGGCGTATTGACGGGGGAGCTGATCCGGCGGCATTACCCGATCTCAAAGATCGTGGCAATGGTATCACTTCAGATTGCAGGATTTTCCTCTTTTATTATTTCTTTGGCTTATTTCAAAACTGCAGGGCATATCGTTCAAGTCCTTCAAAAAAGCTTTTCTGATTCCTTCCATCTGTTTTTGGCCAATTATCTGAAAAACTCTCCGACACCTATTTCTCCCTCGGACTTGATTTTAATTAAACAGATGGAGCCTCAGTTATTTCAATCTTTCTTGGCAATTCTGCCTGGATTCCTTTTGTCAGGGATTGTTTTGACTGCATTTACTCAGGTATCTGTAGTTGATGAGTTTCTTTTGAAAAAGTCCCAGTTAACGAGTCGTAAAGGGATTTCGAAATGGTATTTGCCGGATCAGATGGTATTTGTGTTTATAATTGCGCTTGCTCTTTTGGCCATACCACATGATTTTTCCCGAACCTTGGGTATAAATATTTTGCTTGTCATTGGGACCATCTATATTGCACAAGGTGCCGGTGTTATTACTAGCTATACCAAATCCCGTTCATTCGGCCTTTGGTTTTGGATTGTAACGAGTGCTTTTATTCTCATTCAGCCGTTAATTCTTCTGATGCTATCAGTTGTTGGGATTCTAGATGTATGGTTAGATTTCCGTAAAATACGCCCTCCGAAAGAATCTACTAGCGAGACTGACTAATGAAGCTAAGATTCACTAAGAGCCTCATTGCCCTGACGGTGGCCTTCGTGTTTGGAGGGTGCAGTTCTTTTTTTGATACACATGCCCATTGGGGTTATCGGAGTAATTCATCAAGGATAGGGGGCTCTTCCGATCAGACATTCCCCCAGGTTGGGGTAGCGTCTTGGTATGGACCTACTTTTTATGGAAAGCCAACGGCGAGCGGAGATATCTTTAGGAAGAATGAGTTAACAGCTGCCCATAGAACATTACCGCTCGGCACAAGAGTTCGAGTACAAAATCTTAACAACAATAAACAGGTCGATGTTCTCATTAACGATAGAGGGCCTTTTGTCGAAGGAAGAATTATTGATCTCTCTTGGCTAGCTGCCAAAAAAATTGATATGCTGGGAAAAGGGACCGCTCCTGTAAGAATAACCCCATTGAATGGAGCAGCTTTCGCCCAAGAAATTCAACAAGCTAGTTATGCGATACAAGTCGGCACTTTTACACACAAAAAAGATGCGATAACATTCATGAACCATCTTAAGGCGTATTCACATAGAAGAGTTGTGACAAGCTATTACAGGGGCGGGCAGGTATATCGTATTAGGGTTGGTCTTTATCCAACACTTAATCTTGCGCATGCTGCAGCAAGTAAGCTAAGGAAAAGTCTCGGAGAGGCTTTTGTCGTTAAACTTTAAACATTTAAAAGGATGAAAAACATGAGTGTTACAGAAAAGATTGAAGCAATAATCACAACATGTACTGAGAAGTCTGAAAAGCTTAAAAGCTTGAGAAAAGAAATCCTCCCAACCATTTCTCCTGAAGAGGTTCCCGGCAACTCCCGTTTGAAAAGGATTAAGAAAAAGCTTCGACGGAACTATCAGAAAAAAGCCCAAGCCAAGTCAGTTTTGGCCACGCTAAACGGTGAGGTTAAAAAAGGGAAAAAGGAGTGAATTCACGCTGGGAATATCGGGTTGTTGGGGTCAGTCGGGAACAGGTCGAAAACCAACTGAACTTTGTCGGCAATGATGGGTGGGAACTGGTTCAAGTCATTGTTATGAATAACCCCGATATTCCATACCAATGTATTTTTAAGAGACCCGAGCCAATTTAGTTTTTTCGCTTATTTTTCTAGTTTCCTGAGTTGTTTTCCTTGGTTCTGATAGATCGTATGGACGACTGGGCGATAAGCAGCGTGTTTATCGCATCAGCGTTCATTGATTTTATTTCTGATTCTGCTTTTTCAAGATTGTTTTTAACTGAGTTTAAATCTTCCATATCTTTGTTTATTTTTTTTATTGAGTTTATGTCACCTAACGCAGACACAACTGCTTCATTAGCTTTCCCAAAATTTTTGTCAAGAAGATCCCTGGACGCAATTTCTATTGAGTTTTCTGTTAAGCGCAAGAGCAATGAGACTCTTATTTTTTTTACGGATTCCAAGGCTTTTTCTTTCCCATTGGAAACCCCTTTTGAAGTAATTCCAATATTTTCTCCCAGTTGAGTAAACTGGTTGTCTTTTCCTTTTTTTTCAGCCAGAAGGTATCCTAGTCCAATAACAATAAAAATTAGAACGACAATCAAAAACCTCATTTTATCTCCAATATGATCTGAGTGGATGAATTTTTTTATACTAAGTTGACATGAGTTGGTTGAGACTTCTTCAAAGGAAAAAGATGGAATGGGTTAAGTACTGGATCTGACTCGTAAGACAAGATACACTCAATTTCTGTCCTTTTCTAATCGTAAGAATCGACTTGATTCTTTTCATTTCTTGTTGTGATTTTGTAATGAAACTTGAGTTGATAAATTGTTTAAACAATACTTTGAGTGAGGCTTTAGTGGATTCAAAAAATATTATAGAGAAGACTGTAAATATTGTCAGTCTCGGGTGTCCAAAAAACTTGGTTGATACTGAAAATATGATAAATGATCTTGAGTCGAGAGGCTACAAGATTATTCCTGATGCTGAAAAAGCTGAAATTATTTTAGTCAATACTTGTAGTTTTGTAACCGATGCTAGGAAGGAATCAATAGATACTCTTTTAGATTTATCTAGATATAAGGAAGAAGGGAACGCTAAGCTATTGGTTGGTACTGGGTGCTTGATTTCTCGCTATAAAGATACATTGCCGAACCTTCTTCCAGAGGTTGATGTAATGTTATCAACATTCGAGGAATCACGTTTGGGAGAGCTTCTTGACGGGTTATCTCAACCCAACGTCAAAAAAAATAATACTACCGAGTTGATTATTCCCCAATCTATTCCTTTTAGGGAAAAGCGTCTCACTCCTAGACATAGGGCTTATGTAAAAATTTCTGAAGGATGTGATCACACTTGTACCTTTTGTTCTATTCCATTATCCAGAGGCCCTCAAATTAGTAGGAAGCCAGAGGATATTTTAAGTGAGATTACTCGCTTGGGAAACGAGGGTGTTGAAGAGATCACCCTGATTGCGCAAGATTTGACCCGATATGGTTCAGACCTTGGGTTGAAGGATGGCCTTGCTGACTTATTGTTAATGATCGATAGGTTAAATAAGGTTTCTTGGGTGAGACTTTTATATGCTTATCCAACACTTGTAACGGATCGCCTCCTAGATGTCATTAGGGATTCTCCTTCTATTGTTAAATATCTTGATATACCTTTACAACATGTCAATGGAGAGGTTCTCAGGAGGATGGAACGTCCTGGAAATATAGACTCTAGCAGGCGACTTATATCACGTATTCGGGAAAAAGTACCAGGTATTTCTTTAAGGACAACTTTTATTGTTGGGTTCCCGGGTGAAACTGATGAGGAGTTCCAAGAGTTGATGTCTTTCGTTAAATGGGCCAACTTTGACCATTTGGGTGTTTTTTCTTTTTCTAGGGAGGAAGGTACCCCATCTTATAACATGGACGGACAAATTCCTGCCAGAATAAAAAACCAGCGCAGGAATCAGGTGATGGCTCTCCAAAAGAAAATATCATTTGAAAAAAATAAGAGTTATGTGGGGAAAGTTGTTCCTGTTTTAATCGAAGGGCCTTCTGAGCAGTCCCCTCTGGTCCTTTCGGGGCGAATTGCGACAATGGCGCCTGATTTGATTGATGGGGAAGTGCTTGTTTTGAGTGGTTCTGCTTCAGTTGGTGAAATTGTTGAATGTTGTATTACGAAAGCTCATCCTTACGACTTGGAAGCTTGGGAGATTTCCGTTCCTCCGATTGTTTAGCGTTTGTATTGAGTTCGTTAAGTTATAAATTAACGCAATTTCCCGGATATATCAGGTATTCAGGTTTTGAGTTTGATTGCGTTTATTGTTCTAATTATGGTTGGAAAGCTTATGCGTAGTATAAGTCCGATCTGAGCTAGACCGCCAGAGATTGTTAACAGATCGTTTTGGTAGAGAAGGCCAAAAAGCATAGTTGCAGCCCCTATAACTCCCAAATAAAGTTGTAGATTTGATTCTGGATTCCATGCAAGGATGCTTAAGAGCAAAGAATACCCCAAAAGAGTTAACCCAATAATTCCTCCATTAAAGTGGATATGGGAACTGAAGTAAAACATCGGAAATATTGTAATTGAAAGAGCAGCGCCCAATATTTTTTTGTTTGCTAGAAAGATTCCCCAAGCTGATAATATAGCGACGAAGAAAATTAGGCTTTTCTTTGGTGTAGGCAATTGATAAAGATATAAAGATATTAATATTCCAACTGCAATGCATAATTTACTCATAGTGTATTTTTTATTTGTATTAAGAATAAGATCTTTTTTGAGATGAAACAGAAAGATCATCGGTGTTAATGCAAGTAATAGCCCTGCTGTTGCATGGGTTGCGATTGCTGAAAAAGGGATGGGATCCACTGATGATCGGTTAAGATTCGCTCCAAGTTTAATCCCTAATAAGCATGTTTCAATTAAAGCGACTGATGGCCAGAAGAAAATTGAGAATGGATCTCTTAAGTATTCGCGCAATGCCAGAATAACTCCAATTGTAATAAATCCACCCCCATCTGAAATCATATCTGTTCTTGGCGCTAGGATAAAACCAAGCAATACTACCAATATTCCTAAAAGAATAAATGTCCAAGTAATTTTTTTGAATGCTCCTTGAGGAGAAAAGTATTTTAAGAGTAAAAGAAGAACAACGCCCAAGAGCAATTCATGTAATAACATCAAGAGAGGGTAATGCATAATGGGGAGTTCAAGCTTGGGTTTCAACATTAAGCTACCAATGATACTTGAGAGCCAATAAATTAATGAAATCATTTCAACCATAACGTTTTGACCTCTCATTCCTGATCTGGAAGCTCCATTTCTTTAGTCGTGTCAAGATTGGAAGAAATTTAAATTCTATTGAAGGACTGATCTAGCTGCAAACCTATTAGATATCAAAAAAATTATCTATAAGTAGAACCGTTCATTTCCCTATACTTAAAGTAAAATTCTAATTTATCCTTTGCATAGTGTTAAAATTTTAGTAGACTAGTCACTGCTTCTATTGCGAGAGTGGCGAAATGGCAGACGCACCAGACTTAGGATCTGGCGGGTAACCCCCGTGCGGGTTCAAATCCCGCCTCTCGCACCAAGATTGATCTTTAAAGCAACGATTCACAACCGAATGGTATCGCCTAATCATCACATTATAAACTCAATTTAGCATCTAACTAGCTTTATTATTTTTTAAACGTTTTTTAGTAAATGAGATGAAAGTTAGATTAGCTTTTATGAGTATTGATAAGATGGTCAGAAGAAATACTTGCCCAGGTAGTAGTCATCCTTACTCTTTCCTTTCAAGGCGTAAGGAGGGTATTGAATGAGTAAATAAAATGTTAATATGCCAAAAAATAAAGTTGTGTACTTATCAGCCCTCAGTTTTTATCCTCTGCTATCTTATAACGTATTTAAGATGTCTTAAGCCTTACTACTTTCATTCCAATAGGAAGGACTTTAGCCGCAATAATCCGTAACCTTAAATTGAAGCTTGTTTTAAAGTTTTCTGAGTTCTAGGGGGAGTTCCCGATACAATGCTTTTGTGTTTTAATCTTTGGGAAGAGTATTGAATGAATCTTCAAAAAGCTAAAAGTTGTGGGAGGATCTGATGGGAAAGAGAATTCTGGTATTGGGCAGTGGTGTAGCTGGGTCAATTGTTTCTAATCAAATAGTGCGTAAAATTTTTAAAGAGTTACAGACTGGAGATGTTTCTATAACTGTTTTGGGAACAACCGATACCCATTGTTACCAACCAGGGTGGCTTTATTTACCATTCGATCTTGTCCGTAATGAGGAGCTAAAACGGTCTGAACGTACTATTTTGGACCCGTTGATTAATTTTATTATTGATTCGGCAAAGTTAATAGATGTAAAAGCCAATAAGGTGACTGGCGTTTCCGGAAAAATATATGAGTACGATGTTCTTGTTATTGCAACTGGGTCTGTTCCTCGTCCAGATCTCATCCCAGGCTTATCGGAGGCAGGACATTGGTTTCATACTGAAGAGGGAGCCTTAAAGCTGCAAGCAGCTTTAAGAGAGTTTACTGGTGGGAAAATAGTCATTGCTATGGGTGTTCCTCATAAATGCCCTGTAGCTCCTATCGAAGTGACCCTGATGTTGGATGACTACCTCCGTAAAAAAGGGATAAGGGAAAAAACGGATATCTTTTATACATACCCTGTTGGGGCAGTGCATACTATACCTGCTGTTGCGAAGTGGGCAGTTCCCGTGTTTGAGGAAAGGGGAATCCGATATGAGACATTTTTTAATATGAAAGAAGTTGATGTCTCAAAGAAGATGCTCTCTAGTTTAGAGGGTTCTTCTGTTGAGTTCGATCTATTAATCTCTATCCCTCCTCATAGGGGTGCTTCAGTTATTACTGAATCGGGTTTAGGTGAAGGTGGTTGGATTCCTACGAATAAGCAGACTCTTCAGATGGAAGGCTATAAAAATGTTTTTGTTGTTGGCGATACAACAAACCTTCCTATATCAAAGGCGGGATCGACTGCACACTTTTCTGCTGATATAGCTGTTGAAAACATTATCTCTGTGGTAAGAGGTGGAGAAGCGACTCATTTATACGATGGAAAAGTTTTCTGCTTTATCGAAACAGGAAAAAGCCAAGCAACATATATTTCCTTCAATTACTCTAACCCTCCAGTTCCACCCCCACCCACCACCACTGTGCATTGGATGAAGTTATCCTATAACAGACTATATTGGTTGACTGCACGGGGAATATTATAAATGGGTGACGATATGCTGAGTGAAGATAATGGACAAGATGCCCTATCAGTTCGCCTTGCTGACCCTTTAGTAAGGGCGCAATTACTCCGAATGCTTGATCGTTTAGATCTTATTGAAGATCTACTGACTTCAAAAAATGCCGTTTTAACTCTTCAAACCGAAGGTATGGTAGAACGATTGTCAGAGAGAATGGAAAGTGCGATCCAATTGTTGGATCAACTCTCTACAGCAAACATAGTAAGCCTTGTTCGCGAAGTCGATAGGCACTCTTCTGTAATTTTAGCTTTGCTTAATGTCATTTCAGACTTAGAGAGGTCTGGTCGACTGTCAAGCCTAATGGAGTTCATGCAGGGTGCCAAGGCTATAAATGATATCCTCAATGATTCACTCGTTGAACGAATGGCAATTCAAATGGAAACCATTGCGGCTACATTGGAGAAATTGAAAGCTGTTCCAGTAGAGGAGTTAGTCAACGCACTAAATAGTTTGAAGGATTCAGGGGCTCTTGAGATCATGCCAGAAGTTGTTGGATCGGTTGTGACTTTGAGAAGGCTGATGACGGATACTCTATTGGAAAGAGTCATGACATTGTTGGACCAGGGGATCGCCTATCAAAACAGTATTTCTACTGCGATTAGAATGATTCCCCAGAAGCCAGATAGATCTCCCGGATTAATTGGTTTATGGAGTTTGATTAAAGATCCTGAAGTCCAAAAATCATTGTATGTGGTTTTCACTTCCCTGAATGCAATATTAAAAGGAAAGTGATTCTTTGAAAAATTTTTATTGTATAAGTGTTTTTTAAGACTATTTTTATGAATTGAAGAGATTTCGCATAGGCCTATTCGGGTGTAAATGATAATAGACATCAGAATCTCTTAGAGGTAAATGGGTGCCTGTACCTAAAATCCGATATGGAAATTTGTAAATATAAATTGGGCGTCTGAACAAGATTCTCTGTATTTTTTTAAACGGATGACTATTCGTTTGAAATCGTTTAGTATGTAGCCTGCCGGGTGAGGGAATCGTTTAATAGTAGAATAAGTAAAGAGTCTGAACCTGATTTTTGATTGTGGATTAAAAAACTAGCAGATATTTTACTACGCTTGACAAAGGTGGGATGTGTCAATATAATCCCCTTTTGTTTTTTCCCGTTTTCTTGGTTTCTAAAAAATTGCGGTTCTCTTTTGAATGGCATTTTCTGGGATCCTTCGCGAAAGGGACATTGGGGAGGTTCCCGAGTGGACAAAGGGAACAGACTGTAAATCTGTCGCCAGCCGGCTTCGGAGGTTCGAATCCTCCCCTCCCCACCAAATATTTAATGCGGGAATAGCTCAGCGGTAGAGCGCCAGCCTTCCAAGCTGGATGTCGCGGGTTCGATCCCCGTTTCCCGCTCCAATTACAATCGAGCACGTTCAGGGCTATTTGATGCCCTTGTAGCTCAGTTGGCAGAGCACATCCTTGGTAAGGATGAGGTCACCGGTTCAATCCCGGTCAAGGGCTCCATTTAATTTCTTGAAAGAGCTCTCAATAATTCGTTGTTCCGCTAACCAATCTAAACTGGAGGCACTTTTTATGGCAAAAGCGAAGTTTGATCGAAGCAAGCCCCATCTGAACATTGGCACGATTGGTCATGTTGATCATGGTAAGACGACATTGACAGCGGCTATAACTAGGGTCTTGGCAGCGAATAAGATGGCAGAGTTCTTGGCTTACGACCAGATCGACAAAGCCCCAGAAGAACGGGAACGAGGAATTACGATTGCGATTGCTCATGTGGAGTATCAGACAGCAGCAAGACATTATGCCCATGTCGACTGTCCTGGACATGCTGATTATGTCAAAAACATGATCACAGGAGCCGCACAAATGGACGGAGCGATTCTGGTGGTGTCGGCAGCAGATGGCCCGATGCCGCAGACCAGAGAGCACATTTTGTTAGCGCGTCAGGTTGGAGTTCCCTATATCGTTGTGTTTTTGAATAAGGCAGATATGGTGGATGATCCTGAACTGCTGGAGCTGGTAGAGCTCGAAGTTCGGGAGCTTCTTTCCAAGTATGATTTCCCTGGTGATGATATACCAGTGACAAAGGGATCTGCGCTAAAAGCATTGGAATGTGGTTGTGGAAAACCTGAGTGCCCAGCCTGCAGTCCAATCCTGAAATTGATGCAGACAGTTGATGAGTACATTCCAACTCCTACAAGAGACGTGGATAAACCATTTTTGATGCCAGTAGAAGATGTCTTCTCCATTAGCGGACGAGGAACCGTTGTGACGGGTCGAGTCGAGCGAGGTGTTATTAAGGTTGGAGAGGAAGTCGAGATTGTTGGAATCAGGGATACAGCCAAGTCAGTTGTTACAGGCGTTGAGATGTTCCGAAAGATATTGGACTCAGGGCAGGCAGGAGACAATGTTGGTTTGTTGTTGAGAGGAACAAAAAAGGAAGATGTTGAGCGTGGGATGGTATTGGCCAAACCAGGATCAATCACACCGCATACAGTGTTTGAAGCAGAGGCTTATATTCTGACCAAAGAAGAGGGTGGGCGACATACTCCGTTTTTCAATGGATATCGTCCTCAGTTTTATTTCCGAACGACAGACGTGACAGGAGTTGTCACGTTGTCTGAAGGTGTTGAGATGGTGATGCCTGGAGATAATGTGCGCGTCAAAGTAACGTTGATCACGCCGATTGCTATGGAAGACGGATTGCGATTCGCGATTCGGGAAGGTGGCCGAACGGTTGGTGCTGGTGTTATCACCAAGGTACTTCAATAGTCCGGATATTTCTGGGTGAAAGGTTAAATTTATGCGTGAAATTATAACGTTAGCATGTACTGTCTGTAAGGAACGAAACTATTCCACTATGAAAAACAAGAGGAATACACCAGATAAGCTTGAGATGAAAAAGTTTTGCAATTCCTGTCATTCTCACACGCAACATAAAGAGACAAAGTAATTGAATAGGCCAGTAGCTCAATCCGGCAGAGCACCGGTCTCCAAAACCGGGTGTTGGGGGTTCGATTCCCTCCTGGCCTGCCAGATGTTGAAAGGGTATTGATGGCTAACTTCTCTCTCGCTAAGTCTACTGAAAAAGGGAAAGAATTTTATCAAAGTGTAGTTGGAGAGATTAGGAAGACAACCTTTCCATCGCGTGAAGATACAGTCGGGTCGACCGGTATAGTATTTATACTAGTGATTATGCTGTCCATTTATCTTGCCTTGGTTGACGGTGTGTTTTCCCGAATTATGTCTGCTATTCTTTCTTGAAGCCGTAATGGGAGGATACTCGTTGAGTGAAATGAATTGGTACGTGATTCATACTTATGCTGGATTTGAAAATAGAGTAAAGACAAGCATAGAAGAGCGCGCCGAAATTAAAGGGCTTAAAGAAAGTGTTGGTCAGGTTCTTGTTCCGATCCAGAATGTAACGGAACTAAAGGAAGGTAAAAAGAAAACAACTTCTAGAAAAGTATTCCCTGGATATGTTTTAGTTCAGATGGATCCTACGGAAGAAGTTATTCAATTTATTGTCTCTACTCCTAAGGTTACCGGTTTCCTTGGAAATGGAGTTAACCCAATTCCTATGACCAATGAGGAGGTTAACGAGTTATTTGACAGGATTGAATCTGGTACTGCAATGCCATCACCTGCGCTCCATTACTCTGCAGGAGAAAATATTCGAATTACAGATGGGCCATTTCAAGGATTTTCGGGGGTCATCTCGGATGTTGATGGGGATCATGGGAAACTCAAAGTTCTTGTTAGCATATTTGGCCGACAAACTCCTGTTGAGTTAGATTTTTTGCAAGTTGAACGGTTATAAAGACAAAAGAACGAATAGGCTGAATTGAGGGAGTGAGATGGCAAAAGAAATTACTGGGTATGTAAAACTTCAACTTCCTGCTGGAAAAGCAAATCCATCTCCACCAGTTGGGCCTGCATTAGGCCAACATGGTGTTAATATTATGGAGTTTTGTAAACAGTTCAATGCAAAAACTCAGGGACAAGGAGACGCTATTGTTCCTGTATTGATAACTGTCTACAAAGATCGTTCCTTTACTTTTATTATGAAAACATCACCAGCTTCGGATCTTCTAAAGAAAGCGGCAGGAATTCCGAAAGGTTCAAAAACGCCAAATAAAGAAAAGGTAGCATCCCTGTCTAAAGCAAAAATCCTCGAAATCGCGAAAATTAAATTAGTTGATCTAAATGCTTATGATGTTGAACAGGCGAGCAGAATTATTGAGGGTACCGCAAGAAGCATGGGTATTACTGTAGAAAACTAGTTCCAACGAAACTTCTTTAAGGATTATAAAATGCCTGAAGGTAAAAAAGTAAAATTAGCAAAATCGAAAGTAGAAAAAAGACCTTATCTTGTAGATGAGGCTTTGCGGCTTATTAAAGAAGTTAAATTTGCAAATTTCGATGAGTCTGTTGATTTGGCCGTAAACCTTGGAGTTGATCCAAGGCATTCTGACCAGATGGTTCGTGGGGCAGTTCTTCTCCCAAATGGAATTGGTAAAACAGTAAAAGTTCTTGCTTTTGCAAAGGGTGATAAAGAAAAAGAAGCTCTTTTGGCAGGTGCTGACTATGTTGGGGCGGATGATCTTGTCGCAAAGATACAAGAGGGTTGGCTTGACTTTGATACTGTCGTTGCGACTCCTGATTTGATGGTTATGGTAGGAAAATTGGGAAAAGTCTTAGGCCCCCGTGGGCTAATGCCTAACCCGAAAACTGGGACCGTAACTTTCGATATTGGAAAAGCTGTCAGGGAAGCAAAGCAGGGCAAGGTTGAGTTTAAAACAGAAAAAGGAGGTCTCCTCCATTTTCCAATCGGAAGAGCATCTTTTGATGAAAATAAACTGAAAGAAAACCTTCTCGTGGCAATGTCTGCAATATCGAAGGCAAAACCCCAAACATCAAAAGGAAAGTACATTCAAAAAGCTGTACTTTCTACGACCATGGGCCCTGGTGTCTTAATCGACATCAATAGTTTGTTGAAAGAGGTTATCTAATGGCTACAAAATCAGCCAAAGTTTTTTCAATTGCCCAATTTAAGAGTAAAGCTTCTAAAAGTAAGCTTACTGTTATTGCTGAATATAAGGGTTTATCAGTTAAAAAACTTACAGCTCTACGCCGGGAATTAAAAAATAGCGGTGCAGAATTTTCTATTTACAAAAACACTATGGCTAGAATTGCCAGTGAGGGAACAGAATCCAATCTCTTGGCAAAAGACTTCAAGGGTGCAGTTGGAGTTCTTTTTGTTGAATCCAACCCAATTGGAGCTCTTAAAACCTTAGTGAATTATTCAAAAGAAAACAATTTATTGTTGATAAAATCAGGAGTGTTTGAGGGCCAGCGCCTTGATACAAATGCGTTAGTCGCTCTATCAACGATCCCAGACAGACCTGTTCTCCTTTCTCAGATTGCAGGATTATTGTCTTCTCCGTTGGTTAATGTCACCAGAGGTTTGCATCAAGTTATTCAAAAGCTAGCATACGGCTTAAACGAATACTCTAAAACAAAACAATAGAAGTCTTGCCGGACTATCTGTTCGGACAATGGCGGATGGTAGGCTAAGAAGCCCCATCTGAATGCTCATAACAATATGAAAGGGTTTGAAAAATGTCTAAAATGTCAGTAGAAGAGATTCTTGGCGGAATTGAGAATCTGACCGTACTCGAGTTGGTTGGTCTTATTAAAGGTATGGAAGATAAGTTTGGCGTATCAGCAGCAGCTCCCGTTGCTGTAGCAGCAGCTCCTGTAGCATCAGCCGCAGCTGCTGTAGAAGAGAAAACAGAATTCGATCTGATTCTCAAATCAGCCCCTGCCGACAAGAAAATCAATATCATCAAAGTCGTTCGTGAAATCACAAGTCTTGGTTTGAAGGAAGCTAAAGATCTCGTTGAGGGAGCTCCTAAACCAGTGAAAAGTGGCGTCACTAAAGAAGAAGCTAATGCAGCTAAAGAAAAGCTTGTTGCTGCAGGCGCTGAAGTAGAAGTAAAGTAATACAAGAATATATTCTCTAGGATCTCTTTTTTAGGCAGGCTTACCTGTGTAAGCCTGCCTTTCTTAGTCAACCCTACAAATACTAATGTCTCCTTCGTTCTAAGGGTGAGTTTATACATCTGTCATTCCTCTTTCAATGGTACAAACCCTGTTGCGGACAGGGAAATCGGAAAAACTATATTGCTGGGTGAATCTATTTTAAGGATATTTACGCCCTTTTTCCGATATTCCTTGTATTGGGATGTATTCACGTTTTCAAACATTATGTTTGAGGCAAACCAATAACTGGTTATTCCGTCTTCGGGATAACCGGGCTTTAATGACTCAATGCTTGAACAGAGGATCTCCGAATGAATAAGAATACATCGATAGAGCGTCATTTTTTTGGGATTGGGCAACATTATTTAGATGTTCAAGATCTAATCGAAATCCAAAAAAACTCATATGAAAGATTCCTTCAACTTGAATTGCCCCCAGGAAAAAGAGAAGACTGGGGCTTACAGTCTGCTTTCCTTAGCGTTTTTCCTATAGAAGACTACAATGGGAACATCAAAATTGATTTCCTTGAGTATTCTATTGGAACGCCCAAATATGACGAACGAGAAGCGATTGAAAGAGGAATGACACATGCTGCCCCTTTGAAAATCAAAGTGCGAGTAGCATTACTGGAGAAACTGAAAGAAAACGAAAAAATAAAAGTCATTAATTCAAACAAAAATAATGAATATACATTAAAAAACCTTAAAGAACAGGAAATTTATCTAGGTGATTTGCCCTTGATGACTTCTAAAGGGACTTTTATTGTGAACGGAACAGAGAGAGTTGTTGTCAGCCAGTTGCATCGATCTCCTGGAGTCTTTTTCTCTCATGACAAAACAAAAACTAGAGTTGCTGGCACTCCTCTTTATACTGCTCGGATTATTCCCTATCGCGGTTCTTGGGTAGATTTTGAATATGATCCAAAAGATAATCTCCATATAAGAATTGATAGAAAGAAAAAATTTCCCGCAACTGCTATGCTAAAAGCTCTTGGGATGACTTCCACAGATATTATTCGTGAATATTATCATGTGGAAAAACTGTATATTGAACCAGGTCAACCGGAGTTGGGTGTTTTTTACTCTCTTGTTCCAGGAGAAGTATTACCCTTTCAATTAAGAGATCACGACGGAATGATTTTTCGGGAAGAACATCTTCCTTCAGATCCAGTAGAATTGCTACGAACAATTAGAGATAGAAGTGATATAACTCTTCGTTACTTAGACCCTACTATATCTCTTGAAGTAAATGTTCCAGATATTCGCATTATTTCTGAAACAAAAAATCCAGGTATTCTGATACCGCTTTCATCTTGGATTTCTGCTATTGAAAAGACCTCCTTAGCAAGTCCTGAGTTAGCAGCTCTTGTTTCCCAGATTTCTGCAGAGCTCAAAACTAGGGCAACCTTATCATCAAATGAAACGTTAACGCCTAAAGCGCTTCTGTCTATTCTGTCTGCTACAGGAAAAGCAAATGAAGCTCTTCTTCAAGGAATTCTTCCATTTGTCAATAAGTCTAAAGAGTTTATGATCAATCAAACTATGATGGTTTATCGATACTCAGAAGTTAAAGAGAATGATCCGATTCCGTTTCGTATGGTTTCGCGTACATATAAAGATGATGGCGATAAGATAAAAAATCAGGATGAAACCGTTGTAAATGAAAAGGAACCCCTTACCCAACAACTAGTCGCGAAATTATCAAAAATTAACAATCTTGGAACTATTCACCACCGATCTAAGATTTTTTACCCGGTATCTATTCGTCCTATTAATAACTCGGCTAATACGTATGCGATTCTAGAGGCAATTTCAGAAAAAGAAATTGCGGAATATTATTCAGCTTTAGAAGTATTATCTCCCGAAAATTTTTCACAGATTTTGCTCCACCCCACCCAGCAGCTTACTGGGTCAGATGGAGAAAAAGGTCAAAAACCCACGCTTGTGAATTTATATGAGCATGGAATTCAACATATCTCGGCTTACTTGGTTCCTCACAATCAAAGAGCAAGATCTGTTATCCACCAAACCTTATCTACTGACAAGGTCGGGATGATTGATAATGAGCGATCATTTTTTCTTCGAAGCCTTAGCTCACTTAATCTGACCCCCGAAGAACTCACAATGTCTCTTGTTTCCCGTTATTTATCCTATGAAGAGATTGACGTGCAGTCAAAAAAAAGGCTGTTCAGTGTTCGGGTAAATTCTAAATCCTCTTTTAAGTTTGTGACTAATGACGGAGAACTCCTTCTCAGTGAAGGTACACTTGTAAGTCCTGAATTGTATTCAGAGTTATCCAAGGTAAGAGAAGGTACTGTCATTAAATCTAAAAATGACGAATCTCTTGTTTCTATTTCTTTAGAAAAAGACTTCTTAGGTGAAAAAATTGTCTTTTCAACTAAATCGCAAGTTACCCCAGAATCCCTTTCTGGCCGGGTTCTTCTCTTTCCTTTAGGAGAGACTAAAAAAGGAGGGTTCCTTCGGGAATCTGGGGAACAGGTTGAAATAGAAGATATTGACCTTGCCAAAAAATCTAAAATGAATATTCTTCCAATCGTGTATTTACCTAATAATAAATCCATTGATTTGTTTATGGAAGTACTTGATCTTGGACGGAATCCATTTAGAGTTGAATCAGATCCTGCAGTTATCGAAATTTACAAAAAAATCCGGCCTGGCGAGGTTCCGCATGTCGAAACAGCAAGAGCCTTTTTCGATCAGTCATTTTTTAATACAAAGCGATATGATTTGTCCTCAGTGGGGAGATTAAAACTTAACTCAAAACTTGGACTAAAAGAAAACCTTGCTAATCGCTTATTAACCAAAAATGACATTGTTGAAGTAATTCGTTATATGGTCGGCCTTTTAGAAAATAAAGGGGAAGTTGACGATATTGACCATTTAGGCAACAGAAGAGTTCGTTCTGTTGGAGAATTACTTGAGAATCAATTCAGAGTTGGGCTGGTTCGGATGGAAAGAGCTATTAAGGAAAGGCTAAATTTAGGCGACCCTGAGACAGTTCTGACTTCTGACCTTATCAATGCAAAACCGGTTTCTGCCATTATCAAGGAATTTTTCGGGTCCAGTCAATTATCTCAGTTTATGGACCAAACCAATCCGTTAGCTGAAGTTACTCACAAACGGCGTTTATCTGCATTGGGCCCAGGCGGATTGACCAGAGAGCGCGCTGGTTTTGAGGTACGCGATGTTCACGGCTCTCATTATGGAAGAATATGTCCGATTGAAACTCCAGAAGGTCCAAATATTGGTTTGATCACTTCATTGGCAACATTTGCTAGAGTTAATGAATATGGATTTATAGAGTCGCCTGTCCGAAAAGTCGAAAACGGTCGGGTGCTTCCCGAAATCGTGTATCTTTCTGCGATGGATGGAGATAAATACATCATAGCCCAAGCAAATACCCCAGTGGATAAGACTGGGGCTTTCACTGAAGCCTATATTACTGCCCGAACCAAGGGAGACTCTACTTTAGTTACTTCAGATAGAGTTCAATTTATTGATGTTTCACCTCAACAAATTGTATCTGTCGCTACGGCTCTTATACCTTTTCTTGAGCATAATGATGCCAATCGAGCACTCATGGGATCCAATATGCAGCGGCAAGCTGTCCCACTGTTAAGGGCTTCTGCGCCATTAGTGGGAACCGGTATGGAAAAAATTATAGCAAGAGATTCAGGTTATGTCGTTTATGCTGAAGAAGATGGTCAAATTGTGTCTTCAGATGGCAGATTTATAACTTTGAAATATAAAAAACGATCCAATCCTGTGACAATTCCCATGATCAAGTTTCAGCGCTCTAATCAGAATACATGTTTAAACCAGAAGGTGCTTCTTCCCGCCGGTACAAAAGTCAAAGAAGGGGACGTGCTAGCAGATGGTCCCTCAACTGAACGCGGTGACCTTGCCATGGGACAGAATGTGCTTGTCGCGTTTATGCCATGGGCTGGTTATAACTTTGAAGATGCTATTCTGGTTAGTGAACGACTAGTACAAGAAGATCTTTTCACTTCCATTCATATAGAAGAATTTGAGTTAGAGGCACGTGAGACTAAGCAAGGCAAGGAAGAGGTTACTCGAGACATTCCTAATTTATCAGAAGAAGCTTTACGAAATCTTGATGAAAGCGGAATTATAAGAATCGGAGCTGAAGTTAAGCCTGGAGATATCTTAGTTGGTAAGGTTACGCCTAAAGCTGAAACACAGTTAACCCCGGAAGAACGTTTGCTTCGTGCTATTTTCGGTGATAAATCTGCAAATTGGAAAGACGCTTCACTTACTGTTCCCGCAGGAATCGAAGGTATTGTTGTTGACGTCAAGATTTTGTCGCGTAAGGGAGTCGATCGAGAAGATCTCCCTGTTGTTACCTCCCAGCAAGATATCAACGCTTTGACGAAGAATTATCAGGAAGAGCTAAGGGAGTTAGATCGGGAGAAAAATGAACGCATTCGAAAGTTCCTTATAGGGAAAGTCATCAAAGAGGATATATTGGATTCGGAAAGCGGTGATGTCTTACTCAAAAAGAAAAGACGCTTAACACCGGAGTTAGTAGAAAAGCTTACAGATTTGGCAATTATAACTCTATCAGATCCCAAGGAACAAGAAGAGTTAACAGCAATCGAAACAGAAACCAAAGAGAAAATTGAGTCAATTCAGTTAAGACACGACGAAAGAATTGGAAGGCTGAAGCGCGGGGATGAATTACCTCCTGGCGTATTGAAGCTCGTCAAGGTATATGTAGCAATGAAACGTAAATTGTCGGTTGGCGACAAAATGGCTGGAAGACATGGAAATAAAGGTGTGGTCTCTAGAATATTACCATTAGAAGATATGCCTTTTCTCCCAGATGGAACCCCTGTAGATATCGTTTTAAATCCATTGGGTGTTCCTTCTCGTATGAATGTTGGGCAAATACTTGAAACCCATCTTGGATGGGCTGCTAGAGCATTAAATATACATTTCGCTACCCCCGTTTTTGATGGAGCCAGTGAAACTGACATAAAAGAACAACTTAGAAAAGGCGGTCTCCCCGAAACGGGACAATCTGTTTTGTTGGATGGGAAAACAGGTGTTCCATTTGAAAGGCCGGTTACTGTAGGTGTTATGTATATGCTTAAACTCCACCACCTTGTAGATGATAAAATCCATGCCCGCTCTATTGGACCTTACTCCTTAGTAACACAGCAACCTTTAGGCGGAAAAGCTCAATTTGGAGGTCAAAGGCTTGGAGAAATGGAAGTGTGGGCATTGCAGGCATACGGGGCTGCATCGACTCTTCAGGAGTTTTTAACAGTAAAATCCGATGACGTTTCAGGTAGAAGCCGAATGTATGAAGCTATTGTTCGAGGAGAAAATTATTTAGAACCTGGTCTACCTGAATCTTTTAACGTTCTGATTAAAGAAATGCAGAGTTTGGCACTGGATATTGAGCTCCTTAAAACAAGGGAGAAATAAGAATGAATAATAGTTCTTTCAATGAAAATGAGAAAAACCAAATGGTTCAATTTGATAAAGGCAATGCTGGTTTTCAATTTGATCAAGAAGAACAATCATTTGATGATAACTCCGGTCATCAGCATCCAACTTCACTCTATCGAGATCAAGATGTCCTTTCTTTTGGAGCTATTAAAATTATGCTGGCTTCTCCCGAGAGAATAAAGTCTTGGTCTTTTGGAGAAGTGAAAAAACCAGAAACGATTAACTATCGCTCTTTTAAGCCTGAAAGAGATGGCCTGTTTTGTGCCAAAATCTTTGGTCCCGTTAAAGACTGGGAATGTAATTGCGGGAAATATAAGAGGATGAAACATAGAGGGGTTATCTGCGATAAGTGTGGTGTAGAGGTCATTCAAAGTAAAGTGCGTCGAGAAAGAATGGGGCATATTGAACTGGCTTCCCCTGTGGCTCATATCTGGTTTCTAAAAGGTCTCCCATCCCGAATCGGAAATTTATTAGATATGACCATTAAAGATCTTGATCAAATCCTTTACTTTGAGGCTTATGTTGTCACGGAGCTCGGTGATATCCTTACTCAAATGGACTCTAATCGGAATAATCTGGTCCGCAATCTTTTGGTAAAGAATCATAAGTCTATTTATCGGGTTT
Source organism: Leptospirillum ferrooxidans C2-3 (assembly GCF_000284315.1). Taxonomy (NCBI): domain Bacteria; kingdom Pseudomonadati; phylum Nitrospirota; class Nitrospiria; order Nitrospirales; family Nitrospiraceae; genus Leptospirillum; species Leptospirillum ferrooxidans. The sequence continues at coordinate 862,728 of NC_017094.1, forward strand.
CCTCAGAACAAGGGGTGTTTGAAAAGATTGACGAATCTCTTACAGATGAGTTTTTAACAAATCATGAGACATCCCCTTTTATAGCTATCCAAGACAGGGACCTTTCTTTATTTGAAGAGTGGGGTAACGTAGCATCTGATTCAAATGAAAAGCCCAAAACAAGAAAGTCCAAGCCTAAACTAAATTCAGAGGGTTTGCCCGCACCATTAAAACCTAAGTTTCGAAACCCTCTTACTTTAGACCTCTACTCAGAAGAGACATCTGAAGTTATAACAAGGGCTGGTTTGAAACTTCCTGAGACCTCCCTAAAAGGGGAAGTATACCTAGTCATTTTAGATGAAGAGACTTTGCAAGTTGTTAACAAGGCCATTTCTTCTAATGAAAAGCGAAGAGAAGAGTTAGAGCAAGACTTCAAAAAACACAGACCTATTCCGAAAGAAGACTTTGAAAAAATAAAAAGAGAGTTTCCTCGAGCAAATTTTAAAGGTGAAATTGGGGCCGAAGCGATCAGGACTCTTTTGCGAGGTTTAAAATTAGAAGAGCTTTCCGTAGAAATGCATATTCAAATGGCAGATCCAATGGTTAGCTCCGCTGCTAAAAAGAAAATTGCTAAAAGACAAAAAATTGTAGAGGCTTTTAGAAAGTCTGGGAATAAACCGGAATGGATGATTCTTGATGTTATTCCTGTCTTGCCTCCAGATTTAAGGCCATTGGTCCCGTTAGATGGGGGAAGATTTGCTACCTCAGATCTTAATGATCTCTACCGAAGGGTCATTAACCGGAACAATAGGCTAAAAAGATTGTTGGATGTATCATCTCCAACACCACAATTGATCATTCATAACGAAATTAGAATGTTGCAAGAAGCGGTAGATGCCCTCTTTGATAATGGTCGCCGAGGCAGGGTAATCCGTGGTGCAAACCGGAGACCATTGAAATCCCTCTCAGACATGCTGAAGGGTAAGCAAGGAAGATTTAGACAAAATCTTCTTGGAAAAAGAGTTGACTACTCGGGTCGAAGCGTCATTGTAATTGGACCTGAGCTTAAATTGTCTCAATGTGGTTTGCCAAAAAAAATGGCCTTGGAGTTATTTAAACCATTCATCTTCCAAAAGCTTGAAGAAAGAGGTCTTGTTAGTAACATCAAAACAGCAAAGCGACGCGTTGAAAAGGAAGATCCTATTGTATGGGATATTCTAGATGAGGTTATTCAAGAGCATCCAGTTTTGTTAAACAGGGCACCAACTCTTCATAGATTAGGAATTCAGGCATTTGACCCGGTATTAGTTGAGGGTAAGGCAATTCGACTCCACCCATTAGTTTGCGCAGCTTTCAATGCTGATTTTGACGGTGATCAGATGGCTGTCCATGTTCCCTTATCGGTAGAAGCACAATTGGAAGCTCGTGTTTTGATGATGTCTGTCAATAACATATTGTCTCCAGCCAATGGGAAACCAATTATGGTTCCAACTCAGGATATGGTGTTAGGGTGTTATTACTTAAGCAAAGAGAGAAAAGGAGCTAAGGGCGAGGGTGCTAATTTTAGTTCCGCACATGAAGTTCGCATAGCTTATGATGCTAATGTAGTAGAACCTCATGCCAGAATTACCGTTAGAATTTCTTCCGAAAAATATGGAAAGAAGAGAATAGAAACTACAGTGGGAAGAGTGCTCTTTTCTGAGATACTCCCCAAAGATATCGCCTTTGAAGAAATTAATCGGGAATTGACAAAAAAAGTTCTAACAAATCTGATTGACCAATGTTATAGACGGGTTGGTCGACAAGAGACGGTTGTTTTTCTCGACCGAATTAAACAAATTGGATTTGAATTTGCTACAAAGTCAGGCATCTCAATCGCGATAGATGATATGAAAATTCCTGGTAATAAAAGCAAGGCGATTGAAGTTGCCAACAGCGAGGTTCTAGAGATAGAAAATCAATACAACGAAGGACTTATTACGGCAGGAGAGAGATACAATAAAGTCATTGATAAGTGGGCGCAGGTCACGGAACAAGTTGCAGATGAGATGATGGAGGAATTAAAAGCGGAAGAGTTATCTGTTCAAAATGGGATTTCGCTTGGACGGGGAACAGATCCAGTTCGCTTTAACTCTATTTATATGATGGCAGATTCTGGTGCAAGGGGCTCTGCCCAACAGATCCGGCAATTAGGTGGTATGAGAGGCCTTATGGCTAAACCATCCGGCGAAATCATCGAAACTCCAATTACTGCAAATTTCCGGGAAGGATTGAATGTTCTTCAATATTTTATTTCAACCCACGGTGCAAGAAAAGGCTTAGCTGATACTGCTTTGAAAACTGCTAACTCGGGTTACTTGACCAGACGTCTGGTTGACGTTGCCCAAGACGTTATTATAACCGAGGAAGACTGTGGAACGGTGCATGGAATTGAAGTTTCTGCCCTTGTCGAGGGTGGAGAAACGATTGAACCGTTGGAAGAGCGCATTCTTGGAAGAGTTGCATCTGAAGATATTTCTTCAACTTATGGAATGGTAGGCTCTAAGAAAAAAGGTCAAGAGGTTTTAGTCGCTGCTGGTGAAGAAATTAATGAAGAGAAAATAGAAAAAATTAAAGAAGCCGGCATTGATATTGTGAGAATTCGTTCGGTTTTAACTTGTCAGGCAAAAAGAGGTGTATGTGCTGCCTGCTATGGTCGTGATCTTTCTCGAGGCAAACGTGTTGAGCTAGGGGAGGCTATCGGAATTATTGCAGCCCAATCAATTGGCGAACCAGGTACTCAGTTAACAATGAGAACATTCCATATCGGAGGAACTGCTCAAGTAGCAAAACAGTCCGTTCATGAATCTAAGAGGGATGGTGTGGTTAGATATGAGAACCTTGTAACGGTCAAGAACAAAGAAGGTTCTCAGATTGCAATGAGTAAAAATGGAAAGCTAGTTATTATTGGGAAAGATGGAAGAGAGAAAGAACGCTATTCGATTGTGTATGGAGCTAGAGTACAAGTAGAAGATGGGGCTACTGTTACGTTAGGTTCTAAATTAGTTGAATGGGATCCTTTTACAACTCCTATTTTGACAGAGGTCACGGGGCAAGTTCTTTTTAGGGATATTCAAGACAGATTGACAATGAGAGAAGAAATTGATGAGACGTCGGGTCTTAAGAGCCGAGTCATTATTGATAACTCTAAGCAAAATATGCGTCCAAGAATTGAAATAAGAGAAACTGGAAGCAAGATTCGCAAAGAATATCCGCTGCCAATTGGGGCTCATATTCTTGTGGAAGAAAAAGATATTGTCTCTCCAGGAGATGTTGTTGCAAAAATTCCGAGAGAATCCACGAAAACAAAAGATATTACAGGTGGTCTGCCAAGAGTCGCGGAACTGTTTGAAGCTAGAAAACCAAAAGAACAGGCTATTATCACTGAAATCGAAGGAGTTGTTGAATTTAAGGAAGGCCGTCAGGGGAGAGGTAATAGAATCATTATCGTTAAAAACGATCAAGGTGAGGAAAGAGAATATATTATTCCGAAGGGTAAACATATTAGTGTTCATGAAAATGATTGGGTTGAAGCAGGTGAACCATTAATGGATGGCTCTGTAAATCCCCATGACATTTTAAATGTCTTAGGCCCTCAAGATCTCATGACTTATTTAGTGAACGAAGTTCAAGAGGTGTATCGTCTGCAAGGTGTTTCGATAAACGATAAACATATCGAAGTCATTGTCCGCCAAATGTTAAGAAAAACCAGGATTGATGATCCAGGTGATACCGAGTTTTTGGTCGGAAGCCATGTTGATAGAGGTCAGTTTGATGCGGTTAACTCCGAGATGATATCAATAGGCAAAAAACCAGCAAATGGGTCAGCAATGTTATTGGGTATAACAAAGGCTGCCTTATCAACAGAAAGCTTTGTTTCTGCAGCATCTTTTCAGGAGACTACAAGGGTCTTAACCGAAGCAGCAATTAACGGGAAAACAGATGACCTAGCGGGATTAAAGGAAAATGTTATTGTTGGTCGATTGATCCCAGCTGGTACTGGGTTCCCCAAATTTAGAATGACAGCTATTGCTAATTCTGATGCGGAAGTAGGAAATGGAGATATTTATGAAAAAGTATCTCCTTGACTCAATTAGATTGTGTCTGTAGAATGATCCGGTTTTTCAAAATTAAGGAGGACTCGTGCCAACAATTAATCAGTTAGTTAAACAAGGTCGGAAAAAGATTTCCGCTAAAGGAAAAAGCCCAGCTCTAACGTCATGTCCTCAAAGAAGGGGCGTATGTGTCAGGGTCTATACAACAACACCAAAAAAACCAAACTCAGCTTTGAGAAAAGTTGCTAGAGTTAGAATGACGAACGGTTTTGAGGTAACAGCCTATATCCCAGGTGTTGGGCATAATCTTCAAGAACATTCTATTGTATTAGTTCGTGGAGGTAGGGTTAAAGATCTTCCCGGTGTTAGATATCATATTGTCAGAGGTGCACTAGATGCTGCTGGCGTTGCTAACCGGAAGCAAGGTCGATCTAAGTATGGAGCGAAACGAGCAAAGAAGTAAGGTTTGTTCACTAAATGGTTCCAATTTTAAAGAATTTTATGAGAGTTCCTCAGGAGAAAAATAAATGCCAAGACGAGCGGGTAGGGTTGTTCGCAGAGATGTTGTTCCGGATCCTAAGTTTAACAGCAGATTAGTATCTAAGATGATTAATATCCTCATGAAAAAAGGAAAAAAAACTGTTGCAGAACAGATTTTTTATGATTCTTTGGATATTATGGCATCTCGGACTAATGGAGATTCCGTAAAACTCTTTAAGCAAGCTGTTGATAACGTTAAACCCATCCTGGAAGTGAAATCCCGGAGAGTTGGCGGAGCCTCATACCAGGTCCCAGTAGAGATCAGGCCAAATCGAAAAGTGTCTTTGGCTTTGAGATGGCTTGTTGAGAATGCTTCAAAAAGATCAGGGCATTCCATGGAAGAAAAATTGGCAGCAGAATTTCTTGACGCGTCCAACAATGCAGGTGGAGCTGTCAAGAAAAAAGAAGATACTCACAGAATGGCTGAAGCAAATAAAGCTTTTGCCCATTATCGCTGGTAAGGGAGGCTTCACAGGTGCGTCAGTACCCTCTAGATAAAACCCGAAATATTGGAATCATGGCTCACATTGATGCCGGAAAAACGACAACGACCGAAAGAATTCTCTTTTATACTGGTATGTTGCACAGAATGGGAGAAGTTCACGATGGTACGACTGTTATGGATTGGATGGATCAGGAGCGTGAAAGAGGAATAACTATTACCTCCGCCGCTACTTCTGCTGCATGGAAAGATCATCGAATCAATATTATCGATACTCCCGGCCATGTGGATTTTACTATTGAGGTAGAGCGTTCCTTAAGGGTTCTGGATGGTGCTGTAGCAGTTTTTGATTCTGTTCAAGGTGTAGAGCCCCAATCTGAAACAGTTTGGCGCCAAGCGGATAAATACCGTGTTCCTCGAATAGCCTTTATGAATAAAATGGACAGGATTGGAGCAGATTTTTATGAGTCAGTCAAGACCATGGTTGACCGTTTAAAAGCTAACCCAATTCCGATTCAGATACCTATCGGGAAAGAAGGAGATTTTGTCGGGGTAGTTGATTTGATTAAAATGCAAGGAATCTACTACGACGATGAAACCTTAGGGGCCAAATATGTTGTCAGGGATATTCCTCAGGATTTAGCCGAAATAGCTCAATCTTATAGAGAGAAGCTAGTAGAATCTGTAGTTGAGCACGATGAAAGTCTTACTGAAAAATATTTAAGTGGCGAAGAAATAACAAATGATGAATTGATTGAAGGGTTAAGAAAGATAACCGTATCAATGAAAGGGACACCTATTCTCTGTGGCGCTGCTTTTAAAAATAAAGGAATCCAACTTCTTTTAGATGCAGTTGTAGATTACCTCCCATCTCCACTGGATGTTCCTGATACGGAAGGAATCGACCCGAAAACTCAGGAAACAATTTCTAGAAAAGCAAGCGATGATGCTCCTTTTTCAGGTTTGGCTTTTAAAATCATGACAGACCCGTTTGTCGGACAACTAACCTTCTTCAGAGTATATTCAGGAAAACTTGAAGCAGGCTCTTATGTCTATAATTCGACAAAAGGTGCAAAAGAGAGAATTGGGCGCCTTCTTCGTATGCATGCAGATAAGAGAGAGGATATTAAGGAGGTTCTCGCAGGGGATATTGCAGCAGCTGTCGGTCTCAAAAATACCACAACTGGTGATACCTTATGCGATGAGGCTAACCCGATCATCTTAGAGTTAATTGATTTTCCTGAGCCAGTTATTTCGGTAGCGATTGAACCCAAAACAAAGAGTGACCAAGAAAAGCTTGGTATGTCTCTTGGTAAACTAGGTCACGAGGATCCTTCTCTCCGAGTCCACACCAATGAGGAAACAGGTCAAACGATTCTTTCCGGTATGGGGGAGTTACATTTAGAAATTATTGTGGACCGATTGAAAAGAGAGTTCAAAGTAGATGCTAATGTCGGGAAACCACAGGTCGCATATCGGGAGACAATAACTTCCAACACTACCCAAGAAGGCAAATATATCAGACAAACAGGTGGCAGAGGTCAATATGGTCACGTAGTTCTGGAAATAGAGCCTCAGGAGAGGGGAGCCGGATTCTTATTTGAGAATAAAATTGTTGGGGGCACAATTCCAAAAGAATATGTTCCTGCGATTGAAAAAGGGGTCGTTGAAGCTCTTTCTGGAGGAATTATAGCTGGTTATCCAGTGGTAGATCTTAAGGTGGCTGTTGTTTTTGGATCCTATCATGACGTTGACTCTTCGGAAATGGCGTTCAAAATCGCTGGTTCAATGGCGATAAAAGAAGGCGTTAAAAAATCCAAGCCAATTATATTAGAGCCTGTAATGAAGGTTGAGGTTATTGTCCCAGATGAATATATGGGAGATGTGATGGGGGATCTCAATAGCCGCAGAGGAAAAATTTTGGGGATGCATGAGCGTTCAGGAGCTCAAGTTATAGATGCACACGTACCGCTTGCTGGAATGTTCGGTTATGCAACAGATCTCAGGTCAATGACCCAAGGTAGAGGTTTATTCACAATGATTTTCTCTTCATATGAACCAACGCCAAAGGTTGTTGCTGATGAAATTATGGCTAAAGCAAATTTAGAATAACTATTAAGACTAACTTATAATGTTTTGAGGAGAAATAAATGGCAAAAGTGAAGTTTGATCGAAGCAAGCCCCATCTGAACATTGGCACGATTGGTCATGTTGATCATGGTAAGACGACATTGACAGCGGCTATAACCAGGGTCTTGGCAGCGAATAAGATGGCAGAGTTCTTGGCTTACGACCAGATCGACAAAGCCCCAGAAGAACGGGAACGAGGAATTACGATTGCGATTGCTCATGTGGAGTATCAGACAGCAGCAAGACATTATGCCCATGTCGACTGTCCTGGACATGCTGATTATGTCAAAAACATGATCACAGGAGCCGCACAAATGGACGGAGCGATTCTGGTGGTGTCGGCAGCAGATGGCCCGATGCCGCAGACCAGAGAGCACATTTTGTTAGCGCGTCAGGTTGGAGTTCCCTATATCGTTGTGTTTTTGAATAAGGCAGATATGGTGGATGATCCTGAACTGCTGGAGCTGGTAGAGCTCGAAGTTCGGGAGCTTCTTTCCAAGTATGATTTCCCTGGTGATGATATACCAGTGACAAAGGGATCTGCGCTAAAAGCATTGGAATGTGGTTGTGGAAAACCTGAGTGCCCAGCCTGCAGTCCAATCCTGAAATTGATGCAGACAGTTGATGAGTACATTCCAACTCCTACAAGAGACGTGGATAAACCATTTTTGATGCCAGTAGAAGATGTCTTCTCCATTAGCGGACGAGGAACCGTTGTGACGGGTCGAGTCGAGCGAGGTGTTATTAAGGTTGGAGAGGAAGTCGAGATTGTTGGAATCAGGGATACAGCCAAGTCAGTTGTTACAGGCGTTGAGATGTTCCGAAAGATATTGGACTCAGGGCAGGCAGGAGACAATGTTGGTTTGTTGTTGAGAGGAACAAAAAAGGAAGATGTTGAGCGTGGGATGGTATTGGCCAAACCAGGATCAATCACACCGCATACAGTGTTTGAAGCAGAGGCTTATATTCTGACCAAAGAAGAGGGTGGGCGACATACTCCGTTTTTCAATGGATATCGTCCTCAGTTTTATTTCCGAACGACAGACGTGACAGGAGTTGTCACGTTGTCTGAAGGTGTTGAGATGGTGATGCCTGGAGATAATGTGCGCGTCAAAGTAACGTTGATCACGCCGATTGCTATGGAAGACGGATTGCGATTCGCGATTCGGGAAGGTGGCCGAACGGTTGGTGCTGGTGTTATCACCAAGGTAGTTCAGTAAATCCATCCCATAATTCATAAGGAGATATTTTGGATCAGAAAATTAGAATTCGCCTTAAAGGCTACGATTATAGGTTATTAGATCAGTCATTGGTAGATATTGTTTCTACAGCAAAAAGGACAGGAGCTATCGTTAAAGGCCCAATTCCATTGCCTACTAAAATTGAAAAATTTACTGTCCTGAGATCTCCCCATGTAGATAAAAAATCTCGGGAACAGTTTGAGCGTAGAACTCATAAACGTTTATTAGATATTTTGGATCCAACACCTGAAACGGTTGATGCATTGATGAAGCTTGAACTTCCATCTGGCGTCGATGTTGAAATTAAGCTTTAAGGAGTAATCAGTGAATACTTTGCTTGGAAGAAAATTAGGAATGACCCAGATCTACTTAGAAAATGGTCTATCTGTTCCCGTTACCGTTGTAGAAGCAGGACCATGCGAAATTGTCCAAGTCAAGAAACATGCAGTTGATGGGTATAATGCTGTACAGCTAGGATTTGATGTTGTCACAATGAAAAATATTAATAAACCAGAACGAGGGCATCAACAAAAATATGCAAAGGACTTATACCGAATTTTGAAAGAAGTTAGAGTTCAAGATGAGTCCTTCGAATCTGGGACAATTTTCACTGTTGAGATGTTCAAAGAAGGTGAGTTTCTTGACGTAACAGCTACTACAAAAGGAAAAGGATTTGCAGGAGTTATGAAGCGTCACCATTTTCGTGGTGGAGACGCGACTCATGGATCCATGTTTCATCGAGAGCCTGGATCGATAGGGTCATCAGCCTATCCTTCTAGAGTTTTAAAAAATAAGAAACTTCCTGGACATATGGGAGCCAAAAGAGTCACTGTAAAAAATCTAAAGGTAATAGCGGTAAAACCTGAAGCAAATTTATTGTTTCTTAAAGGTGCGCTCCCTGGAGCAACTGGCTCTTTAGTCTTCGTTAATAAAAAGTAAAAAGTGAAAGGTTGCCATGGAAATCAAAACCGTTAAATCTGATGGAACAGCAGGGTCCTCACTAACGTTATCTGTTCCTAATGAGGATCTCGACACGATCAACGTCCCATTGTTGCATGAAATAGTCAAGATGCAACAAGCTGGCTTACGTTCCGGTAATGCATCTACTAAGACCAGAGGCGAAGTATCCGGCGGTGGGAAAAAGCCTTATCGTCAAAAAGGAACAGGGCGAGCAAGACAAGGATCCAGTAGAGCTCCCCAATGGAGAGGCGGAGCTATTATCTTTGGTCCACGACCCAGAGACTATTATTACCGACAGCCTGGTAAAAAGATGTTACTAGCTGTCAGAGAAGCCTTATTATCTCACCTCAAAGAACAAACTCTTCAAGTGATTGATGGTATCGAACTCCCTACAAGGAAAACGAAAGAGCTAATAACATTCTTGGGAAAATGTGGTTTAAATACAGGTTCTTCAAGAATCCTTATTGTAGCGGTAACGTTAACTGAAGAAGTTTATTTTTCTGGGAGAAACATTCCAGGGTTAGAAATTCTCTTGCCTCATCAATTAAACCCGTATGATATTCTCTTAGCAGATTCTATTTTAATTACAAAAGAAGCTTATCCAATGGTTGCAGGTTTGTTAGAAAGGAATATCAATGGAGTTAATTGACGTATTAATTCGTCCAATTCAATCCGAAAAGGCCGATATTGTAAGAGAAAAAAATTCAACTTATGAATTTCATGTTAGAAAAGATGCTAATAAAATCGAAATAAAGAAAGCTATTGAAAACATTTTTCAGGTAAAAGTGAAAAATGTAACAACAGTTATTCGCAAAGGCAAATCTAAAAGGTTAGGAAGATTTGAAGGGCATACTCCAGATCGTAAAAGAGCTTATGTAACTTTAGCTTCTGGGCATAAGTTAAATATTTTTGAAGGGGCATAATAATGGCTATAAAAACTTTTAATCCCACATCCCCGGCCATGCGGTATAAGACGGGATATTCGTTTGATGAGATTACGTCAGACAAACCCTTCAAGCCGCTTACTAAAGGAAAAATCTCCTGCGGGGGGCGAAATAATAAAGGCAAAACCACAGTTCGTCATAGAGGGGGCGGTCATAAAAGAGCCTTCCGCGAAATCGACTTAAAAAGAGTAAAAGATGGAATTCCAGCCAAAGTAGAGTCAATAGAATATGATCCTAATAGAACAGCTCGTATTGCCTTGATATGTTATCTTGACGGAGCAAGGTCATATATTCTTGCACCTGTTGGGCTGAAGGTAGGAGATACGGTTCTATCTGGTCCAGGTGCCGATATTAAACCTGGTAATTGCCTCGAATTATCTCAGATTCCAGTTGGAACAATTATTCATAATATCGAATTCAAAATTGCTGCCGGCGGCAAAATAGCTAGGACTGCTGGTACTTATTGCCAGATTCTTGGAAGAGAAGAAGATTATGTCATTATAAAAATGCCTTCAGGGGAAATGAGAAAAATCCATGGACGATGTCGAGCATCTATTGGACAAATCGGTAATCTGGAACATGAAAATATTTCGATTGGAAAAGCTGGTAGAACTCGATGGTTAGGAAAACGCCCCAGTGTTCGAGGTGTTGCAATGAACCCCGTTGACCATCCCCTCGGTGGTGGAGAGGGAAAATCTTCTGGCGGAAGACACCCCGTTTCTCCTTGGGGACAACCGTCTAAAGGCTTTAAGACTAGAACGAACCAAAGGACAGATAAATTTATTGTCCGTAGAAGAAAGTAGGAGTATATGCCGCGATCTATTAAAAAAGGACCCTTCGTCGATCAACATTTACTTGACAAAGTGCTTAAAACCTCTCCATCACAAGACAGAAAAATCATAAAAACTTGGTCGCGCCGGTCTATGATATTGCCAGAAATGATTGGACTTACTTTTTCAGTTCACAATGGGAAAAAGTTTATACCAGTTTACATCACAGAAAATATGGTTGGGCATAAAATGGGAGAATTTTCTCCTACAAGACTTTTTAAAGCCCATGGTGGGTCTAAAGTTGAGAAGTCAGCGAAAAGGTAAGATAAAAGGGGGCTAACTTGGCTAGCGCTATTGCAAAAAATCGGTACATTAGAATTTCTCCTCGAAAAGTCCGGTATGTCGCTAATGCGATAAGAGGTAAATCCGTATTAGAAGCTATGTCAATTCTCGAGGTAACGACAAGAGGTGCTACTAAAGTTGTTCAAAAAACATTAAAATCAGCAGTTTCTAATGCTATAGATTTAAAGATAGCAACACCAGAGACGTTACACATACAAGAAATTTTTGTAGATGTTGGCCCAGTGGCTAAAAGAATTCAGCCTAGAGCCATGGGGCGGGCCTACTCGATTAAAAAACGCACATCGCACCTTACTATTATTGTTTCTAACTAAAGAAACAATTGGGAGAATCCATTGGGACAAAAAGTTCATCCGATAGGCTTCAGGCTCGGTTATATAAAAACCTGGAATTCACGGTGGTATGCACAAAAAGGATTTGCCGATCTTTTACATGAAGATTTAAAAATACGCAAAGTCGTCAAAGCAAAACTCTTCCATGCTGGAATTGCCAAGATCGATATTGAAAGAACCGGAAAGGACGCTCAGGCTAGAATTACAATCCACACAGCTAAGCCTGGATTAATTATTGGAAAAAAAGGTCTTGAAATCGAAAAACTGAAATCAGAATTAGAAACGCAATTAAAATCCAAAGTCAGTATCTCAATTAAAGAAATAAAAAAACCGGAGCTAGAGGCTCAATTAATAGCTGAATCGATAGCTGCTCAGTTAGAAAAAAGAATTTCGTATAGACGCGCAATGAAAAAAAGTGTATCCTCAGCTCTTCGTTTTGGCGCGCTCGGAGTCAAAATCCGCTGTGCAGGGCGTTTAGGCGGAGCTGAAATTGCCCGTACAGAATGGTATCGAGAAGGTCGGGTACCCCTTCACACCCTTCGAGCAGATATTGACTTCGGTTTTGCTGAAGCAGCGACCACTTTTGGAAAAATCGGCGTTAAGGTATGGGTATACAAAGGAGACGTTCTTCCTGGTCAAGAGGAACTATCTCCTAAAGTTAAGGAAAAGCGAGGAAGAAACTAATGCTAAGTCCAAAAAAAGTAAAACACCGAAAAATGATGAAGGGTAACCTCAAAGGAAAAGCTTACCGAGGTTCCGAACTCTCTTTTGGTGAGTATGGATTGAAGGCTCTCGAACCAATCTGGTTAACAGCCAGGCAAATAGAAGCTGGTCGTATAGCAATCAATAGATATGTTAAAAGAGGCGGTAAAGTCTGGATTCGCGTTTTTCCTGATAAACCAATCACTAAAAAAGCTGCTGAAACTCGAATGGGTTCTGGTAAAGGTAACCCCGAGTATTGGGTAGCCGTAGTTAAACCAGGAAGAATCATTTTTGAAATGGAAGGTGTAACACCCGAAGTTGCAGAAGCAGCTCTCAGGTTAGCCTCCTATAAAATGCCAATGGCAACAAAAATAGTAAAACGGGGAGAGGAAGAATGAAAATCAATGCCCTTAGAGAACTGTCCCATTCTGATCTCAACCTGAAAATCGCAGATCTAAAAAAAGAACTTCTTATGCTAAGAATTCAAAGAGTTAACGGACGGCTCGAACAATCTCATCTTTTGTCTTCACATAAAAGAACTATTGCTCGAATTCTCACCGTATTACAGGAGAAACGAGGAGAGGTCAATGTCTAACAACCCGAGTGAAGTTACTTCTTCAAAAAAAATTGCAACGTTGCAAGGCATTGTAGTTAGCAACAAAATGATGAAAACAGTCGTTGTCGAGGTGAGAAGAAGAGTCCTTCACCCTTTATACCATAAAGTTGTATCCAAGAGGTCTCGCATTAAAGCTCATACTGAAGAACAGATTGATATAGGGACAGAAGTTCAACTTATGTCTACTCGACCTATTAGTAAAGATAAAAGTTTTAAAGTGATCAAAATTGTTTCAAAACCGAAACTGGCAGAATCGAATCTGGGAAGGTAAAACAATGATCCAACTGAGAACAATACTTGAAGTAGCCGATAACTCCGGCGCTAAAAAGGTTATGTGTTTCCATGTAATGGGTGGGTCACGGCGTGCTTATGCTCATTTAGGAGATACTATTGTTGTTTCTGTTAAAGAAGCAACACCGAATGCGACTGTTAAAAAAGGGGATGTTGCCAAAGCTGTTGTTGTTAGAACAGTCAAAGAGGCTAGACGAGACGACGGCTCTTATATTCGTTTTGATCAAAATGCAGCTGTTCTTATAAACGCACAAGGTGAGCCTATTGGGACTCGTATCTTTGGTCCAGTTGCAAGAGAGCTTAGAAAACGAAAATTCATGAAGATTTTATCATTGGCCCCTGAGGTCATCTGAGGAAAAAAAATGAAATATTCCACATCTTCCAATTTGGATAATCCAAATTTTCCGCCAATAAAAAAAAATGACAAAGTTAAAGTTCTATCAGGCAAAGACAAAGGCAAAGAAGGCCAAGTACTTAAAGTCGACAGAACAAATAACAAGATTATTGTTGAAGATATAAATAAAATTACTAAAGCAGTTAAACCTGACCAAAAAAATCCTCAAGGTGGGTTCGTTGTAAAAGAAAATTTTCTAAATGCATCTAAGGTAATGGTTATTTGTCCTTCTTGCAAAAAAACTACTAGAATTAGTCATATAACCTTGCCTACCGGAAAAAAAGTAAGATCATGTAAACATTGCTCCGAACATATTGATAAATAATTAACGATAATTTTACAAGTATTAAATAAGGAAAACCATGGAAGATAAAAAGAAATCAACAACAAAATCTGCAGTTTCTTCAGGGGCAAATAAAAAGAAGCCCTCTGCAAAATCAGCAGAAACAAATGTTGAAAAAAAGAAAATCATCAGAACTTCCTCCTCTTTAGAAAATAAAGTACCAAGACTTCGTCAAAAATACGATTCTGAAATATCCAAAGAACTAGTGGCTTCTCTCAAGTTGAAGAATGTTATGGAAGCTCCAAAACTAAGAAAAATAACTATCAACGTAGCCTTAGGTGAAGCTGTCGCAAATCCTAAAATATTAGACACAGCAGTTAAAGAGTTAGAAGCAATTACTGGCCAGAAAGCAGTTAAAACCAAAGCAAAAAAATCTATAGCCGGTTTCAAACTTAGAGAAGGTATGCCTATCGGGACCATGGTAACTCTTCGCGGAAATATTATGTGGGAGTTTTTGGATCGTTTCGTTTCGATAGCCCTCCCAAGGATTAGAGATTTCAAAGGTCTAAATGACAAATCTTTCGATGGTCGTGGAAATTTTACTACGGGACTTAAAGAACAGATCATATTTCCGGAAATTAAATATGACGAAGTCTCTATGTTCCATGGAATGGATATTTGTTTTACAACGACAGCAAAAAATGATGTCGAAGGAAGAACTTTATTAAAACTCTTAGGCATTCCATTCAAAAAGTAATTTAGGAGGCAAATGTGGCAAAGAAATCATTAGAACTGAAAGCGTTAAAAGCCCCTAAGTTCTCTGTAAGGAAGTATAACCGGTGTCCCTTATGTGGGAGACCTAGGGGGTACATGAGAGATTTTAAAATGTGTCGTATCTGTTTTCGGAACTTAGCTTTACAGGGAGATATCCCAGGCGTAACTAAGTCTTCTTGGTAATAACCCAGTAGAAAGGTTTTAATATGTCAATGACTGATCCTATTGCAGATCTCTTAACCAGAATTCGCAATGCTAATATGAGACTTCATGCTCAAGTTAATTGCCAACATTCTAAAATTAAAGAAGAAATCTGCAGAATCTTAAAAGAAGAAGGGTTTATTTCTTCTTATTCTGTCGAAGAACAAAATTCCAAAAAAGATTTACTGATCTCCCTGAGATACGTAAAAGATAGAAAAAAAATATTAACCGGAATTAAAAGAATCTCTTCTCCTGGTTTACGGGTATATCGAAAAAGTGATGAACATAAATCTCTCATGGGTGGGCTTGGCGTAACAATTCTTACCACTTCAAAAGGTGTAATGACAGATACTAAAGCAAAATCCGAAAACCTCGGTGGAGAAGTTATCTGTCAAGTTTGGTAAAACGTTAACCAAAAGGAAATTCAATGTCTAGAATTGGAAAAAAACCCATCGCAATTCCACTTGGGGTTGTCGTTATTGAAAAAGAAAAAACTCTTGAGTTTAAGGGCCCCCATGGAACATTAACTCATGAGCTTCCTGACGGTTTTACATTAGATAAAAAAGATAATGAACTCACATTAATTCGGCCAAGCGATGAACGGAAAGATAAGTCTTTTCACGGACTTCATCGTTCGTTAATAGCAAATAAAATTCAAGGTGTAAATGAGCCTTTCAAAAAAGTTCTTGAATTGGTCGGAATCGGTTACCGAGCTCAATTAAACGGATCTGTAATTTCTTTAAACGTTGGATTTACACATCCAGTAGAAATGCCACTACCTGCAGGAGTAAAGGCCTCTATCGAAAAACAAACAGTGATAACCTTAACTTGTTCTGATAAGCAACTATTAGGTCAATTTGCCGCGGACATCAGAGGAATCAAACCTCCAGAACCATACAAAGGTAAAGGCATTAAATACTCAGGTGAAAAAATCCTGAGAAAAGAAGGTAAAACCGGAAAAAAATAAAGGAGTAACAATTGTCTAAAGATACAAGAGCCTCAACCCGAAAAATGAAACATACCCGGGTCAGAAAAAAAATACAGGGAACTCCTGAACGTCCTCGTTTGACAGTGTTCCGTAGCCTAAAATATATATATGCACAGGTTATTGATGATAAATCAGGTCATACTTTAGTATCAGCCTCTTCTTTGGTTAACTCTACCGCTAAGTCTAAAGATTCAGTCTTAGCAGCAAAAGAAGTTGGTTTAACTCTTGGCTCGTTAGCTAAAGAGAAGAATATACAAAAAGTTGTTTTTGACCGAGGTGGATATATTTATCACGGGCGGATAAAAGCCTTGGCTGAAGGAGCTCGAGAAGCTGGGCTTGAATTTTAAGGTATTTAATTACCAGGAGGACCATCAGTGATTCCCCAAACAGAACCAGGAACGATGAAAGATAAAGTAGTGTTTATCAACAGAGTATCAAAAGTTGTTAAAGGCGGTAAAAGATTTTCCTTTTCAGCCTTAGTCGTCGTAGGCGATGGTAATGGTAAAGTTGGCTTCGGAAAGGGAAAAGCTGGAGAAGTTCCTGATGCTATTAAGAAAGCTGTAGAAAATGCAAAAAAAAGTATGATCTCAGTTCCTCTTCGGCAGACCACGGTTCCTCATGAAGTATTGGGTCATTTTGGAGCGGAAGATGTAATGATCAAACCCGCCTCAGAAGGTACCGGTATGATCGCAGGTGGAGCGGTTCGAGCCGTCATGGAGGTATTGGGGGTTTCTAATATTCTTTGTAAATCTCTTGGCTCTGGCAATCCCTATAATGTAGTTAGGGCTACTATTGATGGCCTAAGTCAGCTTCATAGTTACCATGAGGTGATGTCAGAGAGAAAGTCTATAAATTAAAACTCTAACGATTGAAGGTGACATGAATAATCCTCCACAGAACCTTGAAATTACATTGAAGAGGAGCCTTATTGGGGTTCCATTAAAAGTAAAGAAAGTGGCTTTGGCTATTGGCTTGTCCAAGCCCAATCAAACAGTTACAAGAGTTGATCATCCTACAATTCAAGGTATGATTTTTAAAATTCAACATTTGATCGAAGTTAAAACAGTTTAATCATGTTATGAGGGCAATATGAAAATACACGATTTATCTCCAGCGCCAGGATCAACCCATCGAAAAAAAAGAGTTGGACGTGGTCCAGGCTCAGGTCATGGAAAAACTTCCACTAAAGGGCACAAAGGACAACATGCGAGATCGGGAGGCGTTAAGCCACCAGGGTTCGAAGGTGGCCAAATGCCTTTAGTCTTAAGGATTCCTAAACGAGGATTCACTCCTCTAAATAGGGATAATGTAGTTATCTACAATTTATCCCGGTTAGAAGAGTATTCATTTCCTGATAATAAAGTATCTTATGAAACCCTAGCAGATCTGGGAATTCTTAAAGGTAAGTTCGACAGAGTTAAAATACTAGGAAATGGTGAAGTTTCAAAAGCCTACATAATTGAAGATTTAGAAGTTAGTGTTTCAGCTAAAGAGAAAATTGAGTCAGCCGGTGGCCAAGTGGTCTCAACCTTAATTTCTCAATAAATCTTAATAGGTTAGGACTAAAACTTTGTTTGAAAGAATATCAAAAGTAATCGGGAACATTGGAAAGATACCTGAGTTGCGTCAACGTATCCTATTCACTTTGGGGATGTTGGCTGTTTATCGAATTGGTGCATATATTCCAACGCCTGGTGTAAATGGCAATGCCTTATCTGCTTATTTACACCAAAACGGTGGAGCACTAATAGGTTTTTTTGATATGTTTTCCGGCGGTGCTCTATCAAGGCTCACAATTTTCGCCTTAGGTATAATGCCATATATATCTGCATCTATTATTCTTCAATTACTTACAGTTGTACATCCTTCCCTTCAGGCTCTGGCAAAAGAAGGAGAGCGCGGAAGGAAAGTGATTACAAAATATACTCGGTACTTAACTGTTCTAATCGCCCTTATTCAATCGTTTGGAATAGCGATTGGACTCGAGAGTATGAACCGGGGACAATTTGTTCCTCATCCCGGATGGCCTTTTAGAATACTTGTCGTCATTACTCTAACCACAGCAACAACATTCATCATGTGGCTCGGTGAGCAGATTACTGAGCGAGGCGTTGGGAATGGCATTAGTCTGATTATTTTTTCAGGGATTATTGCAAGACTGCCTTCAGCTATTTTAAACACCTATAAACTATATAACCAAGGGGAAATATCAGGTTTTTTAATTATTGGTTTAGTGGTTATGGTGGCTGTAATTGTCGGTTCTATAGTCTTTATAGAAACGGCAAGAAGGAAGGTTCCTGTACAATATGCAAAGAGATTGGTAGGAAACAAAATGATGGGTGGCCAGTCTACTTATATCCCTTTAAAAATAAACACGGCAGGGGTGATTCCTCCCATATTTGCCTCATCATTAATAGCTTTTCCAGCAACAATTGCAAGTTTTATTACTCTTCCTTGGATTCAAAATATTGGCAAATCCTTAGCTCCTGGAAGTTTTTCGTATACATTACTTTACGTCCTGTTGATCATATTCTTCAGTTTTTTTTATACAGCTGTAGTGCTTAATCCAGCTGATATAGCGGAGAATATGCAAAAATATGGTGGTTATATTCCAGGAATAAGACCAGGCCAAAACACGTCTACCTTTTTTTACGGAATCATGAATAGAATCACCTTAGTTGGAGCACTTTATTTATCATTGGTGTGTGTAGTCCCAGAACTCTTGATATATAAACTTCACGTCCCTTTTTACTTTGGGGGAACATCTCTGTTGATCGTAATAGGCGTATCCCTTGACACAGCCCAACAAATCGAGTCCTATATGATGTCAAAAAATTATGATGGATTCTTAAAGAAAACTCGAATTAAAGGGAGGGCCTCCTAACTTGATAAATGCGAGAATTGTTTTTATTGGGCCTCCAGGGGTTGGAAAAGGTACCCAAGCTAATATTTTAGGAGAGCTCTATCACATCTCTAAGCTTGCAACTGGAGATCTACTACGCGATGCGCTTAAAAACTCTACGACCATTGGCCTTAACGCTAAATCCTATATGGACAGCGGGCAATTGGTCCCAGACTCTTTAGTCTTAGAATTAATTTATGAAAATATTCTAGAATTACCTTCAATGACAGGTTTCATACTGGATGGTTTTCCTAGAACTTTATCACAAGCTAAATCACTAGATGAATTTCTAGAAAAAAAAGGTTATAATCTCGATTTGGCCATCGAATTTATTATGGATGAGGAAGACCGAATTGCTCGTTTATCTGGTAGACGATTATGTCCTCAGTGTCAACGGACTTATCATATACTCTATGCTAAGCCAAAAGTTGACTCAATTTGTGATGTTTGCAAAGTTCCCTTAAAACAAAGAACTGACGATCATGAGGATATTATTAGACAAAGATCAGCCGTCTACTGGGAAGCGACCAATCCTTTAATTGATTACTATAATAAAAAACACATTTTGAAGGTAGTCAATGCGAGTGAATCGATTTCCTCTGTTACAGAAAAAGTTAAAAATATATTTGAGAGTTTAGTCACTAAATGATTTATCTTAAGACTGACCTTGAAATTAGTAAGATTAAAAAATCATCCCAAATCGTGGCTCTAGGTTTAGAAAAAATCAAACGCCAAATTAAACCAGGCACAACGCTACTAGAATTAGACAAAATAGCAGAAGAACATGCTAATTCCTGTGGAGCGAAGCCTGCATTTAAAGGTTATCATGCCTATCCTGCTTCATTGTGTACCTCAGTTAATGATGTAGTTGTCCATGGAATTCCATCCAACTATGCATTAAAAGAGGGGGATATCATCGGGATCGATTATGGCGTTTTTTTTGATGGTTTTTATGGCGACGCGGCGATGACAGTAGCAGTTGGAGAGGTATCTGATTCAGCCAAAAAGCTTATAGCTGTAACAAAAGAATCTCTTCTCCTTGGTATTTCAGAGGCAAAGCCAGGAAACCGGCTAGGAGATATCGGATTTGCAGTTCAAGCACATGCTGAATCATTCGGCTTCTCTGTTGTCCGCAATTTTGTGGGACATGGAATTGGTAAAAAGCTCCATGAAGATCCCCAAATTCCTAATTATGGAACTCGAGGTAAAGGCATCAAGATTGAAGTTGGAATGGTGCTAGCCATCGAACCTATGGTAAATGCTGGTCATTACGAAACTACTGTTCTCGACGATGGTTGGACGGCTGTTACACGGGATCATTCCTTATCCGCTCATTATGAGCACACTATAGCGATAACAAAAGAAGGTCCGGTAATACTTTCTCTATTGCCAGAGACTTTTTAAGGAGTATTTGTGCCAAAGGAAGATATTATTGAAGTTCAAGGTTCTGTCCTTGAGACCCTTCCAAACGCTATGTTTCGCGTCGAACTCGAAAACGGGCACAAGGTCCTTGCCCATATCTCCGGGAAAATGCGGATGCATTATATAAAAATTCTCCCGGGAGATAAAGTAACAATCGAACTATCTCCCTATGACTTAACCCGGGGAAGAATAACTTACCGTTTTAAATGAGGGATTAAAATGAAAGTGAGAGCATCAGTTAAACCGATTTGTTCTAAATGTAAAGTTATCAGACGCAAAGGCATTTTAAGAGTCAAGTGCGAAAACCCTAGACACAAACAGAGACAAGGTTAAGGAGGAGATCCATTGGCACGTATTGTCGGAATCGATTTACCTAAAAATAAAAGAGTTGAAATAGGGTTGACGTATATATATGGAATCGGCCGCTCCACTTCTCAAGAGCTTTTAGAAAAATCCCAGATAGACCCCAATAAAAGGGTGAAAGATTTAACGGATGAAGAAACAGCAAAACTAAGGGAAATGATAGAAGCTCTCACCGTAGAAGGTGATTTGAGGCGGCAAGTTACACAAAATATCAAAAGAAAAATGGATATCGGATGTTACGCTGGCCTCCGTCACCGAAGAGGTTTACCTGTTAGAGGGCAAAGAACCAAAACTAATGCAAGAACTCGCAAAGGGCCCAAAAAGGGGATCGGCGCAAAGAAAAAAACAGGGTAGCGTTTTCTCTTAAAAATAAGATTATGGGGGATTAATGGGCGTCAAAAAAACTACAAAGAAAAAAGACAAAAAGTCGATTCCGATGGGTGTTATACATATCCATGCTTCTTTCAATAATACTATTGTCTCAATCGCAGACCCAAATGGCGATGTTGTTTCTTGGTCCAGTTCTGGAGCCCAAGGATTTAAGGGGTCTAGAAAAAGTACACCGTTTGCAGCCCAAAAAGCAGCTGAAGTAGCTGTAAAAAAAGCTGTCGATTCAGGAATGAAGTCTTGTGACGTATTTGTTAAGGGACCCGGTTCTGGTCGCGAGTCCGCTATTCGAGCGCTTCAGACATTTGGTGTAAAAATCAATCTTATAAAAGATGTCACTCCAATTCCCCATAATGGATGCCGACCTCCAAAACGACGTCGGGTCTAACAGCTTAGTTTCCACTTTACCCAAAGGAGAAAATTTTGGCTCGTTATCGCGGAGCAGTATGTAGGTTTTGTCGCCGGGAAGGCGTTAAACTTTTTCTAAAAGGTGTCCGATGCTTATCCTCTAAATGTGCAATTGATCGGAGAACATATCCCCCTGGTCAACATGGACAGGCGAGAGCAAAAATCTCTGAATATGGAACGCAATTAAGAGAAAAGCAAAAAGTGAAAAGAATTTTTGGTGTTTTAGAACGACAATTCCGAATAGCTTTTGAGCAAGCTTCCAGAAAAAAAGGAATCACCGGAGAATCTCTCCTTGCTAGCTTAGAGTTGAGACTGGATAGCGTTGTATACAGAATGGGCATTGGCACATCTAGGAATGAAGCAAGAATGCTTGTTACTCACGGTCATATTGAGGTTAATGGAAAAAAAGTAAATATTCCATCCTACCAATGTAAATTGCATGATGCCATATCTTTAAAAACTAAAACGAGATCTAATGAGCGAATTCAGATCAATCTTAGAGATGTAGAAGCTCGCGGAACAGTACCTTCTTGGCTGGATCTCGATAAAACCAACTTTAAAGCAGTTGTTCGCGAGTTACCCAAAAGAGAAGAAATTAATATCCTTATATCGGAAAATCTCATCGTTGAGTTGTATTCTAGGTGATATAAGTTTTTTTCACTTCGTTATCTCTTATTAAGGAGCATCAGGCATGAATATGTTTTCTGATTTTCAGATGCCTAAATCTGTCGTGATTGATAATGAAACACAGACAGACCGATTTCTGAAAGTAGTTGTTGAACCATTTGAAAGAGGTTATGGAACGACCTTGGGAAATTCTCTAAGGAGAGTTTTATTATCTTCGATCCCTGGAGCAGCTATTACTGCAATTAGGCATCGAGGTATCTTTCATGAGTTCTCAAACATTCCGGGTGTTCTTGAAGATGTTTCAGATATTGTTTTGAACCTTAAGGAGGTTCGAGTCAAATCTCACCATACTGACCCTATATGGGTCCATTTGAAAGCGTCTGGTCCAGGTAGGGTAACCGCTGGCCAAATCGAGACACAAGGAGTTATTGAAATTCTTGATCCAGACCATCTAATTGCTACACTTGATAAGGGTGCAACTCTCGATTTAGATCTACAGGTTTCAATTGGACGTGGTTATGTTCCAGCGGACAGATCTAAAGAGGACTCTTTAGAAGTCGGAGTTATACCCATAGACGCAATCTATACTCCAATAAAAAAAGTTAATTTTTATGTAGATAGTACAAGAGTCGGAAGAATGACAGATTATGATCGTCTTACTATGGAAGTAGAAACAGATGGCAGTTTAACTCCCGAAGAAGCAATTGCTCAGGCTTCTTCTCTATTAAAAGAACACTTGAGTTTGTTCTCCTTCGAAGAGACTAACGCCTCCGCTTCTAACAGCGCAGCTCATGCTCTTAAAATAGATCAAGTTTCCTCTGATCTTCTTGCAAAACCTGTGTCCGAACTCGATTTATCGCTTCGTGCGTTAAGTTGTTTGAAGAATGCTCATATCTCAACTGTTGGGGAGCTTATTCAAAAGTCTGAACATGAGCTTCTTGATACAAAAATCTTTGGAAGAAAATCTATTTCAGAAGTTCGAGACGCTCTTGGCGCGATAGGGCTCTCTCTCGGTTTGGATCTGGAAAGTACTCAGGCCTGAAATTTCACCCTGATCAATTTAAATGTATGGAAATGTGAGGGAAAGGACTACTAATGAGGCACCGACTACAGGGAAGGCAGTTTGGCAGAGATTCTAATCACCGCCAAGCTATGTTTCGCTCTTTAATTACAGCTTTTTTTGAGCACGAGAGAATTGAAACAACTCATATGAAAGCTAAAGAACTTCGTCCAATGATTGAAAAAATGATCTCAAAGGCAAGGGTTAAGTCAGTTACAACTCTAAGAAGTCTTTTAAAAGTCATTAGAGACAAAGATGTCGCTTTTCATCTTTTAGATGAAGTGGCTCCGCGCTTTATTTCACGTCCTGGAGGCTATACCCGAATTGTTAAAACTAGACGTCGCATCGGGGATGGCGCCGAAATGGCTATCATTGAGTTGGTCGAATTGGGACAAAGTCTCTCCGATAAACGCTCAAAATCTAAAACTTCTCCACCAAAACCAAAATCTCCCTCTACTCCCACTACTGAGGCGAAAGAGTCTTCCGCAGTTTAGAAGTCTATAAGGGGAAGCGACTATGGATCGACAGATCAGACTGATCTGGGCCATTTTAGGTTTAACTGTTTCGTTGGTTCTAGTCGCCCTCTTAGTAGTTCGACACTCTCTTCATTCTCATCGACTTCTTTATGCTAGAGAGGCTCAGATCTTGGATGCCCGAGGTCTCTCGCCTTCTAAACTTAAAGAAAATTCTATTCAAGAACAATACAGGTCAAGATCTACCGAGCTTTGGTATTTAGGGCATGGTCATTTTGAATACCATGCACCTCCAACCATCCGCCTTATTTTAATCAAAAACGCAAATCACCAAAACCAAGGAAAGATGGATAAAGTCGAGGTCCTTCCTCATTACGTCCGTTACTCCTTTTCTCTACCATTAGTCTCTCCAATAACTGTTGTAACTAATGGCGGTACATTTGTTTTTAAATTGGTTCCGGTCAACTAACCTTTTTTCTATAGGGAGCTAATATGAAACTACATAGGATATTTCTTGTTTCTTGCATAAGTCTTTCTATGATAATGTTTTCCGCTATTTTTCATCCTCGATCCGGTTATGCAGATAGCAGCTCTTTTGATATGAACACATTCCAATCACAAATGCATTCTGATTTCATTTTGCCATCTGTTCTTGTAACACATCCAGGACCAATGTTTTATTTTAAAAATTCAAAAGAATTAAAACTTTCCGAACAGCAATTAAACAAAATAAAAAAAATCACCCATAAAATTATTCCCAAAACTCAAAAACAACTCAAGCAAATTGAACGACTTAAAGGGAAATATCTAGATCTGATGAAATCTTCTAATCCAAATTACCATGCTTCCAGAAAACTCCTGCAATCTATTGGAAAATTGGAAGCTATTGCTACTGCGGACCACCTAGAAGCCCATCTTGCTTGTTACAAAGTCCTGACTTCGGAACAAAAAAAGACTCTATCAACTCTGTTAGCCAAGCATTGATTACTGATGAAAGTTGGAGTTATCGGAAGCAGGGGCCAACTTGGGTCTGATCTTCTAAAGATTCTTGCGGATTCAATTCCTTTAGACAAGCCGGAATTCGATGTATTGATTCCCTCTTCCTGGCCTGAAATCACGGCCCGGGGAATTGATGTTCTCATTAATACAAGTGCTTACAATGAAGTCGATCAGGCGGAAATCGACATGGACTCATGTTTTAATTTAAACACATTTTCCCCTGCTAGATTAGCTAATTTTTGTGATATAAATAAAATTATTTTTATTACAATTTCAACAGACTATGTATTTGGTTTCCCTCCCACTGTCCCACCCTTACCCTTTTCTGAAGAATCCGAAACTAACCCTTTATCTGTTTATGGAGTTTCTAAGCGCGCTGGTGAGATTTTAACTTTAAATCGTTGTAAGCAATCATATGTTATTAGAACATGTGGGCTTTATGGCTATGCAAGTATTGCTAGACCGAGAAGCAGTTTTGTTGAAACAATGCTGAGGTTGGCCCAAAAAGGTAACCCAATCAGTGTGGTTTCTGATCAAATTGTATCGCCCACTCCAACGTATGACTTAGCTCTTGCCATCAATAAGCTAATCGAGCAACTACCCCCTTTTGGGGTTTATCATTTGACCGCTGACGGTTTCTGTTCTTGGTATGATTTTGCAAAAAAGATTTTTGATTTGGCGGGGTTATCTGTAATCCTTAAATCAACAACAATGTCAGCGTTTAATTCAAAGGCGAGAAGATCCCCTTATACCGTCTTATCAAACGAAAAAGCACGTCGATATGGGATTCAACTGCCACCTTGGGAAGTCGGTCTTGCTGCCTATTTAACTAATCGGAAAATGGAATAAATGTATCGTCTTTTGACCACATTTCTAAGTCTTTCCATATTTCTTTTGGACTGATTCGTTTTTCTGGTTTATAGGTTTCTATAGGGTATGGAAAATTCTCTCCAACCCATATCCCTTTACCGCCAGAGTTTCCTGCCCATATAATTGAGTTCCAATCTGTTAGATCATCTCCTATAAAGACGTTTCTTGTTTTTTTAAGAGATGCTTCTTTTTCTTTTATCTTTTCTACAAACCACGATACTGCTTTTTCTTTCCTTGCATCTGGGTGACGATATTCCCAAACGGACTTTCCTTTTGCTTCTACAAGAATATTGGTTGTGTCTACTCGCCGTTTGATAGCAGAGATCTTTTTGTAAAGATCAGGAACTTCTTCCTCTGGCAAATTCCTATAGTGAATAGAGAGCGAGAAATCTTTCGTTTCCACTAGCATTTTGGGGTATTCTGATTCTAACGAGAAGATTTCTTTAGATAGTGTTTTAAGCAATTCTTTAATTGTCTGACCTGCTGGAATAATAAATACTTCTTTGCCAAATTCTCTGATGGCTCCATGGTCCCCTGATAGGCCTGCAAGCGATCTTGGAACTCTCTTCTGAATGTCATGGAAGGAACGGCCTGATAGAACGAATAAAGAATGTTTTTTTGACAGGTTCTCCAGAATCATCCATTGTTCTTGATCAAGATAGACTTCATCAGGGGTATCCCTTATCTCAGCAAGGGTCCCGTCGAAATCAAGAAACAGTATTGTTTCTTCTAGTATTGGTTTCATTATTGCTTAAGCAACCAGTGATTTTTTTATATTAGCGTAAGACGAGATATTTGACATTAATGAAGATATCCAATGGCTGATGTCATTTTGGCGAATTTGTTCTAATAAAGATAAGTTTCTATTGCGTCTCAGTTCAATAGGAAGTGCTAGTTCTGAAATAATTGTTTCAGCGGATTGAAGCGGGTCCAATGGATCAATTGCTGTAGCATTTTTCAGAATAGTGGCTGTTCCAGTGTATCGACTCAGAAAAAGTACCCCGTGTCCTCCATGCTGACTGGCCAAAAATTCTTGGGAAACGAGATTCATTCCATCTATGGTAGAAGTGATGAGAGCACCTTCTGCGAGTCTGTATAGCCCTGATAATGTCTCTTGGTCTAATGTTTCCTCAATCGATATAATGGGTAGCCAGTTTTTATCACCAAATTCCTGATTAATAGCCAATACTCCCTGACGAATTTTTTCTTGGTGATTTCTATAGACCTTCTGCCCTGTGCGGGTTGGAACTGCTATTTGTAGCAGAGAGATTTTCCCCCGGAGTTCAGGGTTAATGCTGAATAGTTTCCTTAAGATTTCAAATCGTTGAATGAAGCCTTTTGTATAATCCATTCTGTCGACCGAGATTAAAAATCTTGCATTATTTCCTAGCTGATTAGCTGTGAGTATTGCATGGGCTTTGGCCAAATTTCTGGGATTATTTGCCATGCGGTCGAACATTGCTGAGTCAACACCTATCGGCATGGAAATGGCTTTAATCAGTCGATCATTCCATCTGATCATTCCGTCTGGACGAATTTCAGTATTTCTAATAAAAGAAGTGGTCGCCTGGAGAAAGTTCTCTCGATCCTGTTCTGTTTGGAATCCAATGAGGTCATGAGATAAAAGGCCCTCAATAATTTCCTTATGTTCTGATATATATGTCAAATGCTCTTTTTTTGGCCATGGAATATGACAAAAAAATGCCAAAGGAGGAAGATTGGGAATGTGTTCTTTCCTGAGCCATAAAGCGACTCTTGTTAGTTGGTAGTCATGAATCCAGACTACAGAAGGGTTTGCTGTACAAAGAACTTTTCCGATTTTTCTAGCAAACATTTGATTAACTTGGTCGTAGCTTGAATAAAAAGAGGGTGCTGGTGCCATAAACTCTGGACATCCATGAAATGCTGGCCAAAGGACGTCATTCGAAAATCCTTCATAAAATTCTGATTTGAGATTAGCTGGAATATTCATCCTCTCAAGGTCATAACCAGGCCCTTCAGAAGATTCGACATGAAGTTGGTCTGGCCCTCCAGAATCTCTTGAGGCAATCCAAATGCCCCCTTCTTTTAATAAAAGCCGGTGGAGAGATTGACTGACTCCACCAGCAGGGTGTTTGATTTGATCCCCTTTAATGACGATAGGCTCTCTGTTTGTTACAACAAGAAAACGGCTATTTTGGTCGCTTAAAATCGATCTTTCATCAATGTCCATTTTATTATCCACCCTATCCTTTGTACTCGATTGGTGTAGAAAAAAGATTGAATTCCCCTTTGTTGATCATCAGGATATTGAAGCTGCCTGATGAGAAGGTGCTCTACGGGAAAAAGTCTCTTTACGATTCTTCTGAACGAGACTTTGGAAAAGGTTTTCGTATTGTGCAACCATTGTATTTGTTGAAAATCTTTCAACGGCTCTTTTTCTACAAATGGCCCTGTTAAATTTATCGAGTTTATTTTTTATGACTTCAGCCATTTCTTTTTCGGAGTCTACTAGAAATCCTGTGACGCCTTCCTCAACGAGTTCCGGAACAGATCCACGCCTAAATGCAATAACTGGTGTTCCGCAGAGCATTGCCTCGATAATGACAAGGCCGAAAGGTTCTTCCCAGCGAATGGGAACCAAGAGTGCCTGAGCTCCTTGAAGGAGAGCGACTTTCTGGACATGGTCAACTTCTCCAACCCATTGGACATTTGGTTTTAGCAAGAGAGACCTGAGATGATCGTTGTAAAAATCGTTATCAACCCAATGAACCGAGCCCGCTAATTTTATCGGAGTCATTGCAAGCTGAGCTGCCCTGATGGCTGAGTCTGGTCCCTTTTCTGGTGCAAGGCGACCAAGAAAGGCCACATAGTTCTGTGGATGCTCCGAAGGAGGATAAGCATTTGGATCTAGACCATGATGAATAACGCTCATATTTGGCAATGCTACTTCTCCTTGGCGCTGTGATTGACTAATCGCGACAAAGTTTGCATCAGGATACTGCAGGTAAAGAGATGAAAAATCCTGAGTTCGGGGATGGTGCAATGTCACTACGGTAGGAACTCCCAGCATGTTTGCAAAAGGAAGCGCATAGGGGGAGTTGATATGAACGATATCGATATCATCCATTCCCTGGATCCTTTTTGCTGAAAATGCGATATGGGACAACTCATCCATCTGATTTATGGGCCATTGACCTTTTGGGAAGAGAAACTCAAGCTCTGCTCTGGATTTTGAATCTCCTGTTGCGAACAAAGTGATATTATGACCCCGGTCTATTAGTTTTTCGGTCAAATGAGAGATAAAAAGCTCCGTCCCACCGTATTTTAGTGGTGGAACAGATACGAAAGGGGTCGATACAATGGCTATTTTCATGATTCATTCCTATTCGTTCCAATGGATATCGGTAAATGTTGAGCGATTGATAATGTCTCCTGGGGAGACTCTTTTTTGATGGAGCGCCTGAGAAAGATTAATCCTCCTATAAGAAAAATAAGACCCATTATTGAAAAGACAGGGCCAACTCCTATGAGATGGAGAAGTGCTGGGAATAGCCCCATTCCTCCAATAGCTCCAAGAAGGAATCCAATAGACATTGTTGAAAGTGTTCTTGCTAAAAGAATTTCAGGTGCCTGTGTTTGAATAATAGTATGAGCTAATGGATTGAATGCGGAAAAAGATGCTCCTATAAGTGCAATTGTAATAGAAGCGAACAGAATCGGTTGTAACCAACCTGTTGCCGTTAGCATAAGTCCGCCAAAAATTAAAGCTCCTGCAATCCATTTTTCGTATTGTATAGGTGGTGCTGATGTGAGCAACATTGAAGCACCCAACATACCAAGCCCCATGATTGATAGAAGAAAACCAAGCGTTTGGGGGCCTTGATGGAGAACAAGTTTTGTGTATACGGGCAAAATGAGTGAAAAAGGACCGGTAATAAATCCGTACAGAGTCATGATGACAAACAATGGCAGGAGATTACTTTTTCCATTAAATACAAACTGGAACCCTTCACGTGTTTCCTGGAGTAATGTTAAGAAAGAAAAAGCTGTTGACCTATGTGGGGAAGGTAGTTTCATCATTAATAGAAAGAGTGCGGAGAGAAAAAAAGTAACAGCATTCACAATCATTACGAACGGAGCGTTCCAGAGACCGATGAGAACACCTCCAGTAATTGGGCCGAGAAGCATTCCAACTTGACCTGTCGTTTGCATGAGTGCATTTGCGGATACAATTTGATCCCGACGGACAAGTTCAGGTATCGAGGCATAGAGAGCTGGACCAAAAATTCCGGAGACCACAGAGATCAGAAACACAAGTATGAATAGGATTGGAAGGGTAAGAAGCTCGTTATGGTAAAGGACCGGAATCAGAAGAAGTAGAAGACCCCTGGTGATATCAATAAAGATCATAACGTTTTTTCGTGACACCCGATCGAGAATGGGACCTGTGAACCAACCAAAAAGAAGGGGAGGAAGTGTTTGAAGGATTCCAACCCATGCAA
The DNA here is from genome assembly GCF_000284315.1 of Leptospirillum ferrooxidans C2-3. Classification (NCBI taxonomy): domain Bacteria; kingdom Pseudomonadati; phylum Nitrospirota; class Nitrospiria; order Nitrospirales; family Nitrospiraceae; genus Leptospirillum; species Leptospirillum ferrooxidans. The sequence continues at coordinate 892,764 of NC_017094.1, forward strand.
GGTCTGCCGCTTTGTGGGAAAACTGGTAGACAAACCACAACATAGCGACCTTGTTGAGGTTCTCCCCAAGCTGAGAAATAACCTGCCCCATTGTCAACAAGCTGAAATTTCGATTTTTTAAGATATCGATGGCTATCTGAATGTTCAACGATCCCTCCATGGAATTGAGGCCACTACTCACTAAATAAGCAAGTCCTATGCCTATAACTTTTAAGCCGATTAATTTGTTCGTTTTATATTGTGTTAGCTGTATGAAATATGGTTTTCTTATTTGAATGGTGTGCTGATATGGTTCTTTTGGTTACAGTGATTTGTCTTTCTTTGTCCCATTGGGTAACACAATGATGATGGCTATAATGAGTAAGATGGCGGCAGCTCCGGAGAGATAAAATACAGTCCCTTTGTTAGAAAGAATTCGTGTGCCTAAGTAAATTCCACCCATTGCAGCGATTAAAAAGAAAAAGCCTGAGAGGGATAGGGCTCTGCCTAAGGTTGATTGCGGAGATTCTTTTTGTATTAATGATGTTGACAAAGGAAGGATTAAACCAAGTCCAGTTCCAGCGGCCCAAAGTAGAACGATTGCTTCCATTGATGTTCTGGATGCTGATAAAAGGAATAGGGATATGGAACTTATGAATATCCCTCCTGCAATTGTTTTTTTAGGATTCCACTTTTGAAATCTTACCAAAATCCAGCCTGCAGTGAGACTTCCGGCAAAATAGCTTCCTGATAGCAAAGAAAAAAGACTTTTCCCCTGATGAAAGACCTCTGTTGTCAAAGCAGGAAACAGAAGTGACATGGGGGCATTGATCAGTCCAAATACTGCCCCTAGAAGCATCGGCAAAAGTAGGCTTGGGTGAGATCTCAGAATATGAAAGAGCGAGCTCTCACCCTTCCTTTTTGTTTGAGGCGAAGTGTTTTTTGTTAATTGATCTTCAAAAACGGTCGAGGGTGTAATTGTTTGGGGTATCAATATAAAGAGGGATGCCGAAAGTACATATCCGACTCCTGAAACAAGAAGTGTTTGGGGTGCATTCATATGCAAGAGCAAAAATGCAAATAGTAATGGGCCAAGAAAATAGCCTCCCTGTCCAAATAATTGGATATAACCATTCGCTCTTTGTAGACGGTCGATGGGTACAAATGAAGGGAGTAAAGCATTAAATGCAGGTCCAAAAAATGACGAGAGGAAAGCGGTAGCAGTTACAATCGTTAACAGTTGTATGGAGGATGTCTGATTAAAAAGCGCGATAAGCGGTAAGATGGCATAGGTAGCTCCCTTGAAAATATTAATTCCTGAAAGCAATGGAGGTTTTGGCAGCTTGTCTATGACAAATCCTATGGGCAGGATGATTAGGAAGGGGATGAGTGTTTGCAAAAAACTGATTTTGGAAATCAGTGTCAGTTTTTCTACCGCCATTTTATAGGCGATCCATGTAATAGCTGTCTGAGTCAGACCCTCACTCAACTGGGACAATGAATAGGCAAAAATCACACCTCTCAAACGATTTTTGTCTATTGACTGCTTGAGAAATGAAAAGGGGCCCAAAAGTGCTGATTTCCGGGTCGATCTCAGGGTGAACTCCAATCTTTGTTCAGTTGTCTTGGTTTTAAAAAGCATTCGCTGCTCAACCCCGATGCATTCTATCACGGAGTTCAGTTTTATCGACCGGCTCTTCCATATTTTTTATTGGCCAAGTGTCTGGGTATTGTGTAAAATTAAGCAAAATTCGGTTTTTATGGAAATTGAATGAGGAGGGGGATTGATGCGTTATTTGGTAACGGGTGGTGCTGGTTTTATCGGTTCAAACATTGTTCTTCGTTTGGAAAAGGATCGACATGATGTAACGGTTATCGATGATTTTTCTTCCGGCGTTTTTCAAAACCTAAAAGGTTTTCGTGGAGATTTTCGTTGTGGTGATATCTCGAAGATGAATCTAATCGATTTATTTAAGAGCTATCCTCCGTTTGATGGCATCATTCATCAGGCATCTATAACTGATACTACCGTTATGAATCAGGAAGAGATGGTTCAAAAGAATGTCGAAGGATTTCATCGTATAGCTGAATATGCGAGGGTTTACCAGACAAGGGTTGTGTATGCTTCTTCAGCAGCTGTTTATGGAAATAACCCCAGTCCACAATCCGAAGATCAATATCCCAATCCCTTAAATGTTTATGGATTTTCAAAAATGCTGCTTGACAATATTGGCCGAAAACTAGCTTTGGAAATATCGAAACCGGTTATTGGCCTGAGGTATTTCAATGTTTTTGGTCCGGGAGAAGGGCATAAGGGCAAGTTTGCGAGCATGATCTACCAGCTATATCTTCAAATGCGGGCTGGTAAAAATCCCCGGGTTTTTAAATGGGGAGAACAAGGTAGGGATCATGTTTATGTCAAGGATATTGTTGAGGCAAATATTCTTGCCCTTTCGGCAGAGACTTCCGGAGTTGTCAACGCAGGGACAGGAGTTGAAACATCCTTCAATGAAATTATTGATGGGTTGAATAAGGCATTAAAGACCAATCTGACTCCAGAATATTTCGATAATCCGTATTCCTTTTTTCAGAATCATACAAAGGCATCCATCCAGGGAACAAAGACTTTGTTGGGATATACTCCACGATTTACTGTGGAAGAGGGGATACAGGATTATGTGAATTATCTTGAGCATTCTTGATTCATGCGATTCGCAATCCGCGAGGAGATGTTCCGTCTTCGTTCTTTCAGAGCGCGTTGCTGTGTGTTGAAGGAGGCTTATGGCGATTTTTGTGAGTAGATGGTCTTATGCGATATTTTTTTTTCTGACGCTAGGCGGGGTCTTTTTTTCTCCTGCTCAACTGATTGCCCAAGCCCAGGTGATAGACTCTACCAAGGGTGTTACGGGCGATGTCCGTGATCAGAAAATCCAAAATATGGACGATCTTAACAAGCTAATACTCAAGTATGGGCTAGTTCGAAATCGATCGGCCAACGCCTCACTTAAAGCCATTAGTCTTCGTTTGGGTCCGTATTTTGATCATCCTGAATTCAAAATTCGTATAGTTATTCTTGATCGCCAAAAGCCTATTGCATACCTCTTGAAAGGTCAGACTCTTGTTTTATCAAGGGGCATGATCTACTCAGGACTTCTTGAAAATACAGATGAGGTTGCCGGCGCTCTTGCATATCTTTTATCTGAAAGAATGTTTTCAAAACTTGGGAACCATTTTGTGGGTGTGGCTGCATCAGATCATTCCTTGCCATCCCCTGTCGATGGCAAACAAATTTTAGATCCTGTTTTATATGCTGCACTTGCAATGGTTCAGGCTGGTTATCATTATCAAGGGATTATCAGTGCTGTAGAACTTTTGGGAAAACTTCGCTCGGACCCTGTCCTGGGGGGTGAAGGAAAGTTCCTGTTAGATGAAAAGATTCGGGTGTTGAAAGGTTCTGCCCTATACTTTGAAGGGCAAATAGCCACATTTGTTCATCATAACATGACTGCCATTTATGATCTTTCCCGATTCCTTGCAAGATTTCCTCTATCTGCCGGCGGCCATTTTCTGCTAGGGCTTGCTTATTATCAGTCCTTTTCTGAGAGTCGATTCTTTCATCCGGATCGTTTTCTTTTTGTAGATGATCCTATACCCACTATCAGAATACATGCAATTCCGCTTGATATCGGAGCGCTTGATGCTGCTGAGTCGGAATGGGAGATGTCTCTCCAGCTTAACCCGGCTTTTGTTCCGGCACTTAACGCTGAAGGCAGGCTGTTATTGTTGAAAGGGGAAAGGAAGCAGGCCAGAGCCTATTTTCGAAGAGCCTACAATCTGATTCCCGACTCTCCTTGGTATGCTGCAGATTATGGCCTTTCGCTTTTAATGGAGCATCATACTGTTAGTGGGGCCAGGTTACTCGAAAAATCCGTAAAGAAAGCTTCCTATGATCCAAGGCTCATGTACGATGAGGGGCTGTGGAGCAACCTTAACGGAGATAAAACTCAGAGTATGGATTCTTTTGCGGAGATTGGAAAAATTGCCGGTTGGAGAGAAGTTGCGTCTATTTCATCCGGTCTGGAGCCTGTCAAAGTTCCTCATCTTAAGAAAGAAGCGGTCGCATCATTATTTACCAAGCCAGGAATTACAATGGAAGAAATCACAAAAAAGCTGGGGATACCCAAAACTCCTCCTATTATTGTTGCCGGAAGAACGATCTGGAATTACAGTCATCGTGGTATCCGTTTGATTTTCCATAAAAATATTCTTTATTACTCAATTTTTGAGAAAGCCAGTGCGGATCGTTTTTTGGGAGCATTATCAGTAGGGGAAAGATATGATCCAGAAGATCCTTTGTCATTGAAGCCATCTTGGGTTATTCCATTGGGGAGAACGCCTGTTTTGGTCTTCAAGAAAAACTATGGGTATGTCACGATCGATACAAAAGATGGGACTATCTCGAGGGTTCTCCTTAGTGCACTTCCTCAAAACGAAACAGTGGAGCAGGATCGAATGAATTCGAAGGGAGAACCGCTTATTGTTGGGCCTCAATCTTCCCCATCAACAAATAATGAGACGGGGAAGAGGAGCATAAAGAGTGGTCATGGAGATGGTAGCCATTAGCCTTCAAACAGGCCATGCTGGATTCTTTCTTCTTTTGAAAAAGGGATTGGGTAGCAGCCAGTAAAGCAGGCTGTGCAGAAGCCTTTTCTGGAGTTGTTTTGATCTTTGGCTCTTTCTATTTCTTCCTGCATGGCATCCACAGACAGATATGCCAATGAGTCTGCCTTTACATATCGCCTGATTTCTTCAAGACTATGAGTTGCTCCTATTAGTTCAGTTCTTGTTGGAGTGTCAATACCATAGAAGCATGGTGAAATGATGGGTGCTGATGCAATTCGCATATGAACTTCAGATGCACCTGCAGCACGCAGCATGGAAACAATTTTCCGGCTTGTTGTTCCCCTGACGATAGAGTCATCAACGACAACAATGCGCTTGTTCTTTAAAATTGATGGGACAGCATTAAGCTTTATTTTGACCCCAAAGTGACGGATGGATTGTTGAGGCTCAATGAAGGTTCGCCCAACATAATGGTTTCTGATTAAACCCATATCAACAGGAATTCCTGATGCTTCTGAGTATCCAAGTGCTGCAGCAAGACCGGAGTCGGGAACGGGAATAACTAAGTCCGCTTCAACAGCTGAATCTTTTGCCAGTCTTCCTCCCAGTCTTTTTCTGGAGAGATAGACCGGATAACCAAAAACTTGGCTATCCGGTCTGGCGAAGTAAACAATTTCAAATATGCAGGGTGCATCCTTCCGAACAAAGAGTTTATGGCTTTCCATGCCTTTCTCATTGATAACAACCATTTCACCTGGATCTACATCCCTGATGAATTCAGCACCAATAAGATCAAACGCACATGTTTCAGATGCAAGAACATAAGCATCGCCAATTTTTCCGATCGAAAGGGGACGAAGTCCCAGTGGATCCCTTACTCCAAGCATTGAGTTTTCAAGAAGGACAATGAAGGAATAGGATCCTTTGACAGATGAGAGAGCTGCACCCATTTGTTCAACCATGGTCATACCTGTTGACCTGGCAATAAGGTGGACAAGAACCTCCGAATCAACCTCCGTTGTAAAGAGTGCACCCTCGTTTTCCATTTCGCGTTTGAGCTCAATTGCATTGGTCAAATTTCCATTATGAACAAGAGCAATTGGTCCTTTTGAGTAAAACGCTGTCAGTGGCTGGAGATCTTTTTCAGGATCTCCACCAGCTGTTGCATAACGGTTATGTCCAATTGCGATATTCCCTTTTAAGTCATTCAACAGGTCTTCTGTGTAAAACTCCGAAACTAGTTTTGGTGATTTTCTAAGTAAAAGTTTTCCGTTTTCCAAGCTGGCAATACCCGTTCCTTCCTGTCCCCTGTGCTGCAGTGCATACAGGCCGAGGTAAGTCAGGTTGGCTGCTTCTGGATGACCATAAATTCCGAATACGGCACATTCCTCATGAAAATGGTCATCGGGAAGATCTGTTGGGGATGATGTATTGGAGCTCAAGGTGCATCCTCCATGTATTGTGTTATTGCATTCATAAAAAGATTCTGAAGAGTCTGGGGAGAATCAGCAAGATGTTTTTCATGACCGGCAAGTTCACGGTAACTTACGGAAAATGTTTTTTTGGCAGTGATACCTATCGTTTGGAATGGAACCCCCATTTCTTTAGCCCATTGAATGATCTCTTCCTGATCAGTCGTTGAGTGACCAATGAGAATTCGTCCCGGAGCCTCGGAGAAAAAGTAGGAAAGAGGTTCTATTGGGTTCGGGATTTTTATGATGACTCCAAGATCAGTTGCCCCAAGAGTCATCATAAAAAGACTTCTTAAAATGCCGCCTTTCCCAATTGCCCGGGAGCAGGTGACCAGACGTCTTGATGAAAGCCCAGACATCAGGTTGACTATTCTCTTGACTTGAGATGGATTCGGTTCAGGGACGGGTCCAAGAGAGGTATCTCCTGAGATCCATTCGAAAAAGGAGCCTCCGAGGGAAAGATCATTTGAAGATCCCAGCAGAGAGATTGTAAGACCAGGGGTTTTTGTGATTCCTGCTATTCTGTTTCTGTAATCAGATACACGGCCTGTAATAACAATCATGGGTGTCGGAGGAATGCTTTGTTTGTTTGTTTCGTTGTAGAGGCTGACATTGCCGGAAACAACCGGGATCTCTAGGGCTGCTCCTATATCGGCTATTCCGGAGATTGCTTCCGTTAACTGCCCCATGATTTCCGGGTTTTCAGGATTTCCAAAATTGAGGCAATCCGTCATTCCAAGCGGGATAGCTCCCATGGCAGCCAAATCGGTAACCGCTTTGAGGACAGTTATTCCCGCTCCCCTATAGGCATCTTTCGAAAGTGTATGTGGAAGGCTGGATAAAGCTATTGCAACAGATGATTTTTGGGGAGACTTAAGGTTCATAACGGCCCCGTCATGTCCTGGACCCATGAGCGTTGCTCCACCAACAGCCTTGTCAAACTGCTGATGAATCCATGTCGTGTCACCACCGTTTGGATGCGAGATCATTTCCTTGAATGTTTCCAAGATGGCGTGGGATCCACTTTGAGCTTTGATATGATTTGGCATCACAATAGCGGGATTCGTGCTCGTTGGGCGATCATAGACAGGGGCTTTGTCTGTTAAAAGCTCAATGGGAATTTCTGCCAGGAGCTGGCCTTTCATTTTAACGCGGAATAGTGGCTCGGTGATCGTTTCTCCGACGACACTGGCTGCCAATTGGTAGTTCCTGGCGATCTGGAGTATTGGTTCTACCTGTTCTGGTTGGGCAAGAAATAACATCCTTTCCTGACTTTCAGAAAGGAGAATCTCCCATCCTTCCATCTTGGTTTCCCGAAGAGGAACCGAGGAAAGGTCCAATTCCATTCCAAGTCCTCCACGTCCTGCCATCTCGGTCGAGGAGCTTGTCAGGCCGGCTGCGCCCATATCCTGAACGGCAACAGGAAGTCCTTCCTGAATGATTTTAAGAGTCGCTTCGATCAAATTTTTTCCTACATAGGGATCTGCAACCTGAACCTGTGGTCTAAGGTCTCCATCTGACGAGTTAAAGCCTCGTGAAGCCATTGCTGCTCCAGATACTCCGTCCCGTCCGGTTCTGTTTCCCATATAAATGGCAATAAGGCCTGCCTTTGGCGCTTTAGCTGACATAACACTATTGACGTTAACAACGCCAAGGGCAAAAACATTGACGAGAATATTATTCAAATATCGATCATCGAACCACACTTCACCTGCAACAGTAGGAATTCCTACTGGATTTCCGTAGCCTGCAATCCCTGCTACGACACGTCTGAACAATGTTCTGTGGCGGGGATGGCGTAATGATCCAAAGACCAAGCTGTTTGCCAAAGCGATTGGGCGGGCTCCCATTGCAAAAATATCCCGGAGAATTCCTCCAACACCTGTGGCAGCCCCCTGAAATGGCTCCAGAAAGCTTGGGTGGTTATGACTTTCCATTTTAAAGGCAATCCCGATCCCCTCACCAATATGGATGATTCCAGCATTTTCGCCTGGGCCTGAGACTACTCGTGAGCTATGGGCAGACTGAAATCTTCTGAGATGCTTTCTTGAAGACTTATAACTGCAGTGCTCACTCCACATGGCAGAAAATATCGCTTCTTCTGTCAGGTTTGGGTCTCTTCCCAGAAGGGAAAAAATGGCTGCCATTTCGTGTGATGGAATTCGAAATCGGGATTCTCTATTGTCTGCTGTCAATGTCATGATTTTTCCGGGAATATGCCTTGAGTAAGGCGGGTTATGGTGCTCACCGGAGTTTGATTGGTCCATCCGGTACAGATGATTTCAGAAGGCTGCTTAGAAGTGAGGTAAAGATTGTCAATCCTTCGGTACTTCCCGTTTCGTCAGAGGACCTTCTTTCGGGGTGAGGCATCATTCCAAGAATATTTCCTTCGAGATTTGAAATGGCTGCAATATCATGTAGTGCACCATTGGGATTTTTTTGATACCTCATGACAACCTGAGCATTCTCTTCCAGTAATGCCAAATCTTTTTCGTTAAGGTAGTATCTGCCTTCTTGATGGGCTATAGGCAGATTCAACCTGCTTCCTGGGGAGAAAAGAGAGGTAAATGGTGTTTTTGTTTGTTCAACAATCAACGGAGTATCAGCGCAGATAAATTTTCTGCTGCTGTTTTCGAGGAGGATTCCTGGCAAGAGACCGGCTTCGGCAAGAATCTGGAAACCATTACAGATTCCCAAGACAGCCCCTCCCCCTAGGGCAAAGTCCCTAAGAGCCTTCATGACTGGAGTCCTTGCCGCGATCGCACCAGTTCTCAGGTAATCCCCATAGGAGAAACCACCCGGTACAATAACTGCATCGTAAGGTTCCAACGATTGGGCCATATGCCCAACAATCTCGGGGAGTAGACCTGAGACCCTCGACACCGCTTCAAATGTATCCATCTCACAGTTGGTTCCCGGAAAACGGAGAATTGCAACTTTGAAAGATGCTGTGCAAGTGTCGGATGATAGTATTTTTTGGGAGTGTGTATTCACGCATTCTATTCTAGTCGTCAAAGTGGACTTCCGTCAAACAGCAAAAATGACTTGATTGATTTTGATCGATTCTGAGGGACTGTCAATGGTGACAATTATCATGATGAAAAGAGTCATGAGCATTTGCAGGAATTCTTTTGAGGTTAATCGGCGATGAGGATACTTTGTTTGATCAATGATAGAATGGAAATGTTTGGATGAAAACTCGTTTTATAATATCAACATTAAAGGTAGTAGAGAGATTTTCATCAAACCTTCTCGAGCTCTTGATCTTTAGAATGATCTGATATTTTGGAAGCTCTCAGAGTTGCCATGGGCAAAGTTGGAGCATTTTTCTAAAATGGAGATATTCCATAAGTGACTGTTGTTAGAGGATGGATACTTCGAAGATTGAATCTGACATGCTTTATTGCCATGCCTTTTTATCCTGAATTTCTTTGATAGATTTCCAGAGGAGATTTTATGAAGAAATCCATCCCTATTGATAGCTTGAAGGTCGGAATGTTTGTCTGTGATCTGGATCGAAAATGGTGGCAGACAGATTTCCTTGTGCATCAGTTTCTGATCAAGTCCCAAGGTGATATAGAAAAGCTAAAAGGAGCAGGTGTTCAGGTGGTGGTGGTGGACTTGGCTCGTTCAGAGGTTTCTGTTCCGGATTTACATGCAGAGATTCATGAAAAAGAAAATGTTCTGAAAAAAATGGATGAAGATCCAAAGTCTTCCTTTTTTTTACCGGAATCTCATTCTCTTCCTTCTATTCAGGATCTTAAGAGTTTTAAGGATCTGAAGGAGCGAACGGAAAACCTGCTTCAGGATGGGTTCAAAAATGCCCGTTTTGGAAAAGAAATACCCGTTGCCCCTTTTAGAGAGAAGATTGAGAACATGATTGACCTGATATCAAATAACCCTTCCCTGATTACTTTTCTGATGGAAATGGAAGAGTCTGATGATGAAACTTATCGACATTCTATCAACACGATGATTCTTGCTTTGGGTCTCGCTATCCGGAAAGGAATCCAGACCTGTGACCTTAAAGCATGGGGACTCGCAGCATTATTTCATGATATTGGTAAAACAGGAATTCCTCTTCCGATCCTAAAAAAGACCGGTCCACTAAATCAGTCGGATTGGAAAATCATTCGGGAACATCCTGAAATTGGGTATCGAATTTTGAAGAACCATCCCGATAAAGATGTTTCAGGTCTTTGTGCGACTGTTGCTTATGAGCATCATGAAAGAAAAAATGGTTCGGGGTATCCGCGAGGGATGTCTCTTGATAAGCTTAATCCTGTAACTAGATCGCTAATTGCATTGGACATGTATGAGGCATTGACTGCCAATCGTATTTATAGAATAGGGTACTCTCCTGCAAAAACGCTGGAAATTCTCCTGAAATCCGCTGAGGACAAGATTGATCCATCAGCAGTATCGGATCTGATTAAAATGGTAGGGGTTTATCCGACAGGATCCCTCATTGAGACCATTCGGGGGGAAATCGTCTTGGTAGGAGGATACACGGATCCGACAAGAACAATCTCGGAAGAGGTTGTTCTTTATGTTTTGAAAGACTTGAACGGTGAATGGCTCTTGCGGCCAGTTCGCCGTGTAAAATCGAGCCTTGGACCGAAAGAGGTGAAGCGTACCCTTCATCCGAGGGAGATGGGGTTATCGGAAAAAGATATTGTCCGTCTGATTTATCCTGTTTCACGGGAAAGGTAGCGATACCGCCAATTGGATGGTTTCGAAAGGGGATCTTCCTCCGACGAATCGGTTTGACATGGTGGAAAAAGTGTTTTAGTTTCTTAAGAACTGACTAGTCAGTTCTTGTTTGTCTTTTATTTAAGGGGATCGGATTGAAAATGGCAGTTTTTTTACTCCTGAGGACAAGGTTCTTGTCCAGATCCATTATGACAATCTTGTCGATCATACTCCTTTTAGGTGTCTCCAATATTCCGGTGAATGCTGCCCCAACCTCTGCTCCCGTCACAGAGACACCATCTGCTCCAACGTCAGGATCTTCGACAAAAGCCCCTAGTGCCGCTGAGAACTGGAATGCTCTAGATGAAGCCAGTTTTGATGAAAACTATGGTCATTTTGGTCTCTCTCTGGCCTTCCTGTTTAATATTGCCCAGACTCCATCCTCGCATCTTTTTTATGAGAACGGTTTTGGTGGAATAGGGGAGATTTCCTATGGCATCTTGACTGGACTCAGGGTCATTGCGGGAGGCGGTTATGTCCTGAATTCTCCCCACTTTTCACCTCCTCTGAAGGGAGTTGGGAATAATGCGGACGCATCCTATGAACAAGGTTATGTTGGTAGTCGTCTGGCAATGAACCCCTTTTTTCCCTCCTTTTTCATTCATCAGCCATGGATTCCCTATATCAGAAGTGATGTTGGTGGGGTGAGTGCTGGAGTATCCGATGCTGGAGCTCTCTCCGGTCACCAAGATGGGGTCATGGCTGATCTTGGTCTCGGAATAGAAGGTCGGGCACCTGAATACCCCATCGGGTTTTTTGTGGAAGTTCGTTCCCAATGGTTTTTCCTGGGTCCTCAGACAGAGACTGTCATCCCTATTCTTGTGGGATCAACCTTTTATTTTTAGGGGGGACAGATGGTTGTTCAGGACAAGAAGTTAAATGAAATTGCCACCAGAGAGATTGCTTTTCAAATGGAGAAAGACCGCATTATTGACCAGGCGGCAAATTTGTTTGCCCAAAGGCGATATGATCAGGTAACGCTGGATGAACTAACGCAAATTCTGGGAATCGGGAAGGGGACTCTTTATCGTTATTTTACAAATAAGGAACAGCTGTATGCCGAGATCCTTGACATCGGACATCAGAAATTAATGGAGATTCTGAATGGAGTCAAAGATAGGGAAGATATGAATCCGCTTGAAAAGCTCTACGAGATGTCTTTTTCCATGGCTCACTTCATACGGTTGCATCTTGACATTTATAAGGTAATGGCAATTGAAGAGCCTAAAGAGCGTCAATGTTCAACAGAAAAGGTTCAACAATATCGAAAAGAGCGGATCCAAATGATCTCGGATGTTGTGCAGGAAGGACGTTTGCTGAATTATTTTCGGCAGGATATAGATATCACACTGTTTTCCCAAAGTCTGATGGGCTCCCTTTGGGTTGAGGCCATTTTTCCTTTGGGAGCTGTAGAAAAAGACGGTCGGCTGATATTGAGAATTGAAGAGATTATTTTTATGTTTCTGAAAGGCGTAGGGACGAATCAGAATTTTTTTAAAGGTCGGATGATATGATACGTTTATCCCCATTTCCCCTTAAAGTCCTTTTGATGTTGCTGTTCTCTTTTTGTGTTTGTTTTAAGATCATATGCTTGCCTAAAGAGCTTCATGCGGCTGAACTTCCTTCCCCCGGTGAAGGGGGGGCGGTAACGATTCCAAGCCAGCTGACTCTCCAGGATGCTATGGAAATTACTCTTCGCTCCCATCCTCAATATCGGCAGGCGATTCACACTTATCAGGCAAACAAGGAGATTATCGGCCAGGCTCTTTCCAATTATCTGCCGCATGTATCTGCTGGAGCCGGTTATACGTACGAAACGGGAAACTTTGTCATTTCTCCGGGCTTTCCTCCATCATTGTATTCGATCATTCAGCCTCCAAATAATACCGGTTACAATTATTATCAAGCCCAGATTAATGTCTCGGAGACTCTTTTCACATTCGGACAACGAGTCACTCAGGTTCGTCAAGCGCGTTTTAATGCAAAATCTTCAGCTGATCAGGCGAGATGGACTCTCTATACTCTCTTGTCAAATGTTGAAATAGCTTATGATACCCTTGCAGAAGATGTTCTTCTCGTTGATGCCGCTCAAAAGACACTGAAGGATTATGAAGAGCAGGAGCAGGTTGCCGAAGGGGAAAATCAGGTTGGAACCGCTTCCAAATTTGATGTTCTAAATGCTCAAGTGAATCGTTCGAATGCCCAGCTGAATCTGATCACAGCAAAAAATAATGTCAAAATCGCCAGAGTGGGACTTTTAAACGCAATGGGAGTCTCTTATGGTGGAGAGTTTCATGTCATTCCATCCCTCGAATTTGATCTGATGAATGATGATTTGGATAAGCTTCTTATGAAGGCTATCAAGCATAGGCCAGATTTTATTTCGGCAAAGGATTCCGTAAACGCTAGTTGGCAAAATGAACTTTATTATAAAAGTACCTACCTCCCTTCGATCGGGGCAACCGGCGGGTATTCTTATGCAAGCATGTTTTTGCCGATGACCTATAACTGGTTTATGGGGGCGACGATCTCAGTTCCCATTTTTTCTGGCTTTCTGACCGTTCACCAAGTTGCACAGGCACAGAAGACGATGGCTGCATCACAGGATGCACTTGAATCGCTTCGCCAAAATGTCATCATGCAGGTCAAGCAGGACTTTTTTAACCTTAAGACTTCCGTTGAAAGAATCGATACAGTCAAAACTCTTTTGGAGCAGGCAAAAGAAAGTCTTCGCCTGGCGGAGGGGCAGTATCGGGTTGGTGTTGGTTCGGCTGTTGCTGTTACCCAGGCAGAGGCTGATCTTGCTTCAGCTCGAGCCCAGTTTGTCCAGTCTGTTTATGGGTATAAAATCGCCCGAGCAAATTTGATAAGGGACATCGGGATGGATCCACTTGCCCGCGTTGAGAATGGGAAACATGTCAACACTAAAAAAGAGGTTGTACTTCATGAATAAGACTGGAAAAAGGATAATGATTGCGGTTCTGGCGGGACTTCTCCTCGTGATCGGCTACCGATTCCTGCACCATACTGGCCATCAGAATGTCGTCACGAAAATGGGCCCCTCATCAGCTCGTGTATATGTATCCCATCCAGTTTTTGCACCGATTTCCCAATCCATTACCCTGACCGCTGATATTCAGCCCATTAATCAAGCCGCAATCTATTCACAGGTTAGTGGTTACCTGGATTCGATTTCAGTAAGAAGGGGATATCACGTTAAAAAAGGCCAAGTTCTGGCAAAAATTAACGATACAACCTATAGGGCACAGCTGCAGCAAGCTCAGGCAACCATGGACTATACTTGCACAAACGCAGAGCGTTACAAGAAACTTGTTGCCAAAAATCTTGTGTCGCTTGATTCTTACGACTTGGCCAAGGAGCAGTGTGAACAATCCAAGGCTGCTGTTACTTATGCAAAAAAAAATCTGGCTTACACTGAAATAACGGCTCCTTTTAGTGGGTATATCTTCAACCGAATGGTTGACAAGGGTGCCACTATCCCTGCAACCACTGGGGCAATTGCATCAGGCCAATCACCACTCTTTACGATCGTTGACGTCCACATTGTCAAAATTGTGATCAGTGTTCCAGAAAGTCAGGTCCGATTCCTTCATGTAGGACTCCCTCTGCAGGTGATGGTGGATGCTTATCCGGGAAAAGTTTTTCCGGGGAAAATCACAAGAATGAATCCGGCTCTGGATATCCAGACCCGAACGCTTGCTGTTGAAATTGATATGGACAATTTTTCCAGTCTTCTGAAGCCAGGAATGTTTGCGAGGGCGGTTCTCCTTTTACGGACAATACCACATGCATTGGTTGTTCCAAATGAGGCGCTGCTCAACCGGAACGGGAAGTATTACGTTTACAGTGTCGTGGGAGGTATTGCCCATCGAGTCAAAGTCAAGCTTGGTATTCGGGGAAAGAGACATGTTCAGGTCCTTTCCGGTATTTCACCAGAAGATGATGTTGTTGTTTTGGGACAACAACATCTGGCAGAGGGTGAGAAAGTAGATGCCAAGACCTATATAGTAGACTCTTTGTCTGATACTCACAGAAAGTCCTAAGAAATGTGGCTGACCAGACTTGCTCTTCGGAACGCGATCGGTGTTCTGATGGCTTCCTTGGCGATCGTCTTGATCGGAGCACAGTCGGTCGCCAGACTACCAATCGATCTTTTTCCAAATCTTGCGGTTCCAGTGCTGATAATTGGGACTATTTATCCGGGAGCTTCTCCACTTGATGTGGAGCAAAGTGTTACTTACCCTCTCGAAAAGACCCTTTCAACAATCGATAATGTTTCCCATATACAGTCGCAGTCAAGAGAAGGAGTGTCTGCGATTCAAGTCTGGTTTAACTGGGGGGAAGACTTAAATGGGGGGATGGTCCAGGCCGTTCAGAAAATCAGTCAGATTCTGAATCAGCTACCTCCAGGCATCCAGCAGCCTTTTATCCTGAAGTTTGATATTGCCAATATTCCGGTTGTGTCCGTGACTGTATCCGATCCTGCCCTTGATCAAGTCAAATTGTATGATCTTGCTTATAACACTATCGAGCCACAGCTTGAACAGCTGCCAAATGTTTCACAGGCGACCGTAAATGGGGGGAAAGTTAGGCAGATCAATATCGATATGGATCCGCATCAACTTTTTGCGAGAAATCTCTCTATTATTCAGGTAGTGAATGCGATCAATGCTGCCAATCTCATTCTCCCGTCAGGGGATGTCAAGATTGGCTCGAAGGATTACAATCTTTTTACCAATAATCAAATCACCCACCATTTAGTCGATACTCTCTCAAATATTCCTGTCTCAACCCAAACGACTCCGGATGGAAGAATCGTTCCCATTTTCATCAAGGACTTTGCTAAGGTTTCTGACTCAGCTGAGACACAGACGAATATTGTTCGGGTCAATGGACAAAATGCTGTTTATTTAGCAGTGAACAAACAGCCAGGGTCTAATACCGTGGGTGTTGTTGATGAGGTTAAAAAGGCCATCCCGAAGCTTGTTGGGTTACCATCAGGAGTCCGACTGGATACTTTTTTTGATCAGTCGCAATATATTCGTCAGTCGATCAAAAGCTTATATCGGGAAATTTTTCAGGGCGCAATTCTCGCAATTCTGGTTATCCTTTTATTCCTTGGGGATATTTCAGCGACCGTCATTATCAGTCTGGCCATTCCTCTCTCTGCTCTTGTCGCATTAACTTTTCTTTCCTCATCCCATCAAACATTGAATGTTTTTACTTTTGGTGGGCTTGCTTTGGGGATAGGGCGACTCGTGGATGATTCAATCGTAGAGCTTGAGAATATTTACAGGCATTTTTCCATCGAAACAGAATCCCGTTCGATGGCTCTTTTGGGGGCGGCATCAGAAGTGGCTATGCCCATACTTGCCTCAACGATTACAACGGTCATTGTTTTCCTCCCCATTCTCTTCATGGAGGGGATTGGTAGACTTTTATTGACTCCGATGGCACTTACGATCACATTTGCTCTTTTTGCCTCATTTTTTGTATCCAGAACAGTAACGCCTCTTTTATGTTACCGATTTCTGAAAGTCCATAAATCTGTTTCCGAAGGTGTTTTGACCAAAGCTTTTTCATGGTTTAAAAGGGTCTTTTCCTCCATAGAGGAACGTTATGAAAAAGCTCTTTTGTATTCGATTCATCACAGGCGAAAAATTTTCCTTGGTGTGTTGAGTGTTTTTTTTGGTTCTTTGCCTCTGATTTATTTTATCGGGACAGAGTTTTTTCCTGCTCCTGATGAAAGTCAGTTTACAATTAATATTCAGGCTCCCCCTGGCACAAGAATTGAAATTACGACCCAGATTGCGAAAAAAATTGAAGATCTCATCCGGCAAACACTCCCCCCATCCGATGTCAGGCTCGTGGCTTCTAATATTGGTCTTCGCAATACGGCTGGGCGGGGAACTAATGGGGCTGCATCCGTTTTTACTGCCAATACAGGGCCTGATACAGGATTTGTCCAGGTTAATCTTGTTGAACCCGATAAGAGAAGTGAGACAGCCGATCAGTTAATGGATAAAGTTCGCACTGCAATGCGAGGAAAGTTTCCCGGTGTGGGGATTTACTTTATGCCAGGGGGATTGATTGAAAGAATTTTAAATTTTGGATACCAAGGGATTATCGATGTCGAGATTTATGGGTATGACCTGACCACAGCACAGCGTTTGGCAGATGTTCTCTCTCAAGGGATGCGCTCAATTTCGGGCGTTAAAGACGTTCAAGTTCTCCCCAATGACTTTCATTATCCAGAAATTGATGTTCAGGTTGATCGGGTGAAAGCGGCCATGGTAGGGCTTTCCGAGCAGTCTATCGCATCAACTGTTTTATGGAGTTTTGTTGGAAACGAAAACAATCCATCAATTTATACGGATCCGGCTACCGGGAATGAATATAATATTGTTGTACAGTTAGATCGTATTCACAGGCATTCGATGGAAGATCTTAAGAATGTATTTTTGACAAATGCGAATGGTTCCCCGATTCTTTTGAGAGACGTTGCCACAATCCGTCAATCAAATGGTCCCAATGAAATAGATCGAAAAAAAATGACTCGTCTGATTACGATATCAGCCAATCCAGTAAACCGCTCTCTAGGGGATATCACGAAGGACCTGAAAGTCCTGCTTAAAAATACACCCCACCCGATCGGTTTTTCCGTTAAACTCTCCGGACAGATTGCTCAGCAAAAAGGGGCATTTCTATCTTTGGGTCTCGCCGTGTTGATGTCTATTCTGCTCGTCTATATGGTTCTTGCAACACAGTTTAGATCGCTTCTGGATCCCTTTGTCATCATGTTTTCGGTACCAATGAGTTTTACTGGAGTGATCTGGATCTTTTTTTTAACGGGAACTCCTTTTTCAACAATTGCCTTTATGGGAGTGATCATGACAGTAGGAATAGCCGTGAGCAATGGTGTTCTTTTGGTTGATTACACTAATCGATTGCAGCGGGAACATGGCCTTTCACTTGAGGACGCAGTTGTTCGAGCAGGGAAAACCCGACTTCGACCTGTTGTCATGACAAGCCTTGCGACGGTTGTTGGTCTTCTTCCCATGGCTCTTGGGCTTGATATCGGGAGTTCCAATAGCCTGCCCCTGGCAAGGGCTGTTATTGGTGGCTTGACTCTTGCAACAGTCTTTACCCTGGTTTTGGTACCCACAGTTTATCTCTCTGTACACAAACGCTTTCCCTTGAAACAGCGCTCATCGGATGAGCTGAAATTTTTAGGGGAGTGATCTTTCTTTAAGTTTCTTCAACGGGTTTCGTCTGGTAAAATTGGGGTATAGATCTTATGAGACACTTCCATCAAGAACAGTCGAGGCTGGGGAGATGAATATTATAGAGGTGAGGTTAGGAAAGGTTGCTCTGCAGAGTATTTTCCTTGGGCTGATTTCCTGTGGAGGGGTAATTGTGGCAGAAGGGGCCAATATCAGTTCTCTGCCTGCCGCGCCCAATTTTGTGGCTATTCCTCCGGTGACACCCTTTAATCCTTCTGGTGGGTCCCCTTTGGGGCAAACTCCCGGAGCTTTTGTGCCTCAACTGCCGAACTCATCTCTTCCGGTCGCGCCATTGTCTGCCCCGATTATTCCACCTTCCCTTGGGTTGCCTCTTGGATCATTTTCTCCCGGGGCTCCTGTTTTATTCTCTCTTGGACCTCTATTGGGCGGACCCATCCAGCAGGGAGCTGGTCTTTCAGCTCCCGTTCAGGCCTTTTCGATGGGGCCAGCGACCTTGCTCAATCAATTTGCTCAGCCCCCGCTTGTTCCCTACGGACAGGTTGGTGTTCCTCCGGCTGCTTATAATCCTTCACTAGGAGGACAAGCCGGTAATCCCTTCGCTTTGACATGTAACTACTACTTTTTTGTGAATTGCGGCGCGTCCGGTGGGCAAGCCCAAAACTTTAAATACTCAACCAGGTAAAGTGTTACGAGCAGATGGTCAAGTTTTTTCCATCCATCCTGATGTGAAGATCCTTGTTCCCAACTTAACCAATGGTGCGGGTTCAGCATCGACCTCTTGACGTGTAATGGCGCAAAGTGTGGAATTCGCAAGGAAGTCAGGTAGTGAAAGTCCAATAATTGACCCACTATCAAGCTCATTTTTTGCTGCAGATGCGGGGAGGATTGTTATTCCTACTCCTGTCATGACAATTTTCAGGATGAGATCTGTGTCTGTTGTCTCCATCGTGACATTAAGCGAGAGTGCATTTTTTTGTGCTTCATAATCAATAAAGTCCCTTAACAGATTTTTTTTGTTGGGAAGAATGAGTGGGAAAGATTTGAGGGTGCCAACATCTCTTTGCCATTTTTCCTTTGAAATTGTTGGAGATGCCAAAATAAGCAAGTTTGAGGGGCCTCCAACCGGATGAATGGATAGATGACTCAGTCCATTTTTGATATGGGGAGCATCTGGAACATGCGTGAGGATGATATCCGTTTTTCCGGCAAGGAGTTCAGAGATCATATCCTGATCGAGTCCCTGATGAATGGAAACGGTAGCGTTTTTATACGTCCCGCGAACAAAAGATGTGAAGGGAGTATTCCGGGTGAATCCGGTGGCAAACCCAATGCCGACCGAAAGCTGTTCAACTTTTATGGCAGGCATTTTTTCTGTCATGATTTTGGATGTATTCTTGACTTGGTCCCATATGCTTTTTGCATGATCAAGAAAAAGAATTCCATTTGGAGATAAAAAAACCCTGCGGCCGACTCTATTAAAAAGTCTGACTCCAAACTCTTCTTCAAGGAGCTGGATTTGGGTCGACACGGCTGGTTGGGTCACTCCCAATATTTTAGCTGCCTGAGAAAAGTTCAAAGTTTGTGTCACAGTTAAAAAAGTGTGGATTTGGGAGAGTGTCATAATGTGTCCCTTTTGGGTTTCAGTAACAATAAATGCTTTTAACATATTGAGTTAATAAGCATTGAAAGGATCTTTTTCATGCTTTTGTTCGATGGTATGATCAATATATGAATAAATTTTATCATGTAATTTCTGAAATGGAAAGAGACTTTTTCGTGGGAGTGGTGTTTTTTGATTAACTTGGTGAATAACCTTTGAAAACAGATTGCATGAATATGTTGGGCCGGAAGAACTATTTCCTTTCTTTGTTATTGTCATTGATGGTGTTTTTCCCTTACCAGTCAATCTCCTTTGCCTCGTCACCTGTCCCTGAATCCTCTTCCAACGACTCCGATCCGTCGCGTTATTATCTTCTGACATTGAGAAATGCTCTTGGCATGGCTGTTCGGGATCAGCCATTAATCAAGGCTGCTGAGGAAGGAGAAAATATTTCAATTGCTGGGGTTGGAATTGCCAAAAGCCAGTATTATCCTACCCTTAACGGCTCAACCACCTATACGAGGGAAACCGGTAATTTCGGACCCCAGCCCGGCTTTCCCTTTACCATTCCGGAATCTCCTGTTTCCTACGATTTTTATCAGGCACAACTCTCCTTGTCTGAGACACTCTTTGCCTTTGGTCGACGGCGGGCCCAGGTTGCCCAGAATAAAGAACTTGCAAGTGCCTCCCGTCGCCAGATAGAGGAAACCTTGTCAGAGACTATCCTGAATGTCGAGAAGGCGTACTTTTCGGTACTGAGAGATCAAAACCTTGTTCAAGTTGACCGTCTGACAATAAAGGATATGGAACTCCAGCTGGCTGTAGCGAAAGCGCGCTTTTCGGATGGAGTCGCAAATGGATACGATGTTCTGAATGCAAGAGTGAATCTTTCGAATTTTCATTTGACAGAAGTGCAGGATGAAAACCATCTCAGAGTGGACGAGCTTGCCTTGAACCATGCAATGGGAGTTATTGGGCGATCACCATATCGAGTCGCCCCGGTCAACGATGCTTCTGTTGTGATACCGGATGAGTCATCCGCTATCAGTCAGGCACTTTCCCGGAGGCCTGACTTGAGAGTTCTCAATAGTCAGCTTCGAGCCCAAGAGCAAGCTATCCGTTTCAATCAGGCTCAGTTTCTTCCCACCGTGACGCTTCTGGGGAACTACTCTTTTGATAGCGAATTCTTTCCACTTGTATACAACTGGTCGGCGGCTGCAACAGTCAATGTTCCAATTTTCAACGGTTTTTTAAATGTTGAGCAAGTGAGGCAATCGAGAGCCCAGAAGCGACAGCAAATTGATCAGAGGGAAGCATTACGGCAAACAATCGTGCAGGCCGTTGATAGTGATCTTTTAAACCTGAGAACGGATGCGGCCAAAATTCGGGATTCTTCCGTTCTGACTGATCAGGCGGTCAAGAACCTTGCTCTGGCTGAGGAGGAGTTTCGTGTTGGAACCGGGACAACCGTGGCTGTTTCCCAAGCAGAGAGGGATTTGGCCAGAGCAAGGGCTGGCCTCGTAAGGGATCGTTCTCAGCAATCTATTGATATGGCTCAGCTCAAGAAAGATATGGGAACAAATTTTGATTTTGGAAATCACAGAATCCCCTCTGGGCCTTTACCATGAGAACATGGTATGCCATCGTGCTTTGTTCTTCTTTTTTCTTTGGTATTTTTTTGAGTGCACCCAAGGCTGAGGCTGACCCCCCCTCTCCTTTTGTTCCTGAGGCTCCAATGGTGAAGCATCCCCCGACTGAATCCCCGTCAATTATGGATGGAGGAGGTTGGACTATTGCTCCCTTTGTCTCGTACTATACTCTAACAGGTGGCGGTGCTTCCCGTTATTTTAACAGCGCATTGGGAATCGGGGGCGAACTGGAAAAACCTCTCGCTGCTTCAATGTCTCATTGGCGATGGAATGTAGATGGATCTTACCTTCAGATGACTCCGGGGCCGACTCTTTTTGTCACTTCTTCCCAGAATTCCCTGTTTGGACAGCCTACCCAGACCCCGATCCTATCTCCTGTTCCGGGCTCGGCAAGTATTACTGGGTGGATTCTGAGAACTGGCCTTGCAAGGGGCTTTCCCCAAATGCTTCCCGATGGATGGCTTGGGCACGGTGTTGTCATCCCTTATCTTCGTTTTGACGTTGGCGGGGTTGACCTAGCTGCAACAGGAGCGGGTGGCTTGTCTGGACACCCTTTCGGTGTTTCTGTTGACGGGGGAGCGGGTGTTTCTTTGAGGGTTCCTTCTTCTCCAATGGGTGTTTTTATGGAAATAACGCCTACCGAGATTCTGATTTCTGGGGAAGCACTGTTCATGACTCCCCTCACAGCGGGGATTACGTTCCATTTTTAAGAATTATCTGGGTTAGCGAGATGCTTTTCCATTTGTCCAGGAGGGTTTTTCGGTATGGAAAAAGAGCCAATAGACGAGGATCGTCGAAGATTTGCCCAGATGGGTATTACTCAGGAGTCATTGGATCCGGGAAAGAAAAAAATATTTTACGCATTGGCATCGGTCGTAACACTTGTTTTTCTTTCAGGGATTTTTTATACCGTTTTCTTTTATGTGACTCTTCCCAACCACCATACTCTTTCAAGACCCGGACAGCCCCAGGTTGACTCGGTTCCTTTGCCGGTTCCCCCTTCAACAATGTTTCCTGGGGTGGGGGCTTCTAAAAAAAGTATTTTGACTCAAGAGAATCGTTATTTTATTTCATCAGTTGGGGGGATTCGATCGGAAGGTGATGGCCTTACGCTGATTCTGACTCTTCATATCGAGCCGACGCTTGAAGGGGCAAATGGCATATCGCTTATCTTGTCCACTCCACCCCGGTGGGTCGATGGCAGCCAGGGGTCTATGGAGGGAACTCTGGATTGGGATAAGTCAAGGCTTTTGAAACCGGGAGAAACAGTGACTTTCCCCATTCATTTTGTCAAAAAACCAAGAACTGGAAAGTTTGACCTTTATATTGGGTTTCTGGGAAATCAGGGAATGTCAAAAAAACGTTACCCCATACACTTCTCCGGCTTAAAGGTTCCTTCATGACGGAGGTTTCGGTCTTTTATGCCTGATAAAACTGAGAGGGTTTTGGAAGCAAGGAATCTTTCCAAAACTTTCCTGAATGGATCCAAAATCGCTTTGGGTGGGGTAAGCCTGGATCTCTACAGAGGTGAAATCCTCTCGATTGTCGGACCAAATGGTGCTGGCAAGTCGACCCTTATTCAAATTCTTTTGGGACTTCTGCACCCGAATACCGGTTCCCTCAATATCCTTGGTGTTGATGCAATAAGACATAGGAGACTGATTGCCCACAGGATTAACTATGCCTCGACAGACCTTTCCCTTCCATACTCTCTGACTGTTTTTGAAAATCTCAAGGTCTACTCATTCATTTATAATCTGGCAGATTGGAGAACGAAGGTTGACTCTATTCTCTCGGATTTCGGCCTATCGGAGATTGCCAGTCGTCGGGTGGGAAGCCTTTCAACCGGACAGGTGGCGAAACTCGGAATAGCAAAAGCCCTTCTTACGGAACCGGAGATTCTTTTTCTTG
This sequence comes from Leptospirillum ferrooxidans C2-3, assembly GCF_000284315.1. Classification (NCBI taxonomy): domain Bacteria; kingdom Pseudomonadati; phylum Nitrospirota; class Nitrospiria; order Nitrospirales; family Nitrospiraceae; genus Leptospirillum; species Leptospirillum ferrooxidans. Next base: position 916,015 of record NC_017094.1, read on the forward strand.
ATGAACCAACCGCAACGCTTGATCCTGAGGTGTCTGGACATCTGAGAGAATTCCTTAGAAAAAGGGTTCTTGATACAGGCATGTCTCTTTTGTACACCTCACACAACATGAGGGAAGTGGAGAGACTTTCTGATCGAATCATTCTTTTGGGAGGAGGAAAAATCATTAAAGAGGGAATGATTGGAGATCTTTTAAAAAGTAATTCTGCTGCTGATCTGGAATCTCTCTTTCTTGATACAGTCAAGAAAACGGCCTCATGGTAACGGACCGCACCCGCCCCTCCATTTCCCTTTTTACAATAAGGCCAATGCTGGGTGTAATGCTGCGCCAATTTTATCTTTATCGGCGGAGCCTTCCAAGGTGGATGGAAATCTTTTACTGGCCACTACTGGATCTTCTGGTCTGGGGATTCCTGACGCTGTATCTCAGGCAGGGATCCATTATTGCTTCTCATGCTGTTTACTCTCTTTTGGGAGCGCTTCTTCTTTGGGACATGCTTTACCGGTCGCAGCAGTCTATTTCAATGGTATTTCTTGAGGAAATCTGGTCAAGAAATCTTTATCACCTTCTGGTGAGTCCATTAACTCCTTATCACGTTATTTTTGGAGCAATCCTTACCGGAATTCTAAAGGTCTCTCTTTCTTCCGGGCTTGCGATTTTTTTGGCCTACCATTTTTTTTCATTCTCTCTTTTTAGTATTGGTCTTTCTCTCATTCCTTTTATTTTGGCCCTTCTATGCATGGGGTGGGCACTTGGTATCCTGACAACAGCCCTGATATTGCGATTCGGTCAGGAAGCAGAGGTCCTGGCCTGGGGAGTGATTTTTCTCTTTCAGCCTGTCAGTGCTGTTTTTAATCCTGTTTCCGTTCTTCCGCCGGTTTTTAGAAATATTGCAATGTTTGTGCCCGCCTCCCATGTTTTTGAGGGGATGCGCCAAGTGGTCAATGGGGGCCGATTCCCCGGAGGACAGCTTATGGTGGCCTTTTTTCTGGATGGTTGCTACCTTTTTTTAGCTCTGATTGTTTTTGGTTGGGTAATGGCCAGAGCCAAAAGGGAAGGGTTTTCCTTGAAACTTGGTGCATGATGATGCACCAAGTTTTCTTTTTTGAACCAGTTCCATCACGAGTCAGGTTCTGAGGCCTGTCCGAATGGACTTTTGTTTGACACCATCTTTTTCGCGGGAGATAATCCAACCATGGCAAAGCGTGAAGTCGTCGAATGCCCTATCCTTTCGATCATTCCAGAGACACCAAGAGTGAACACTTATCGTCTGGGAGTGGGGGGAGGGGCTTTTTCATTTATGGCTGGACAGTTCCTTATGGCTTCTATCCCGGACTTTCTTCGTGAGGATGGGCGTCCTGTTAGACGAGCGTATTCCATTGCATCGTCTCCGCTTGATTTGATGGAAGGTTACCTTGATCTGACAATCACAAGAGTTGGAGAAGGTGGATATTTTTCCAACCGGATACATGAATCGAAAGTAGATGACATTGTCCTGATTGAAGGGCCATACGGAAAAGCCTTTCATCTTGCCTATCCTCCTGAACGCTTTCCTGAAAGATACCTTTTTGTTGGTTCGGGAAGTGGCATTGCTCCTCTTCGGGCCATGATCCGCACTCTCCTGAAAGAAGGATGCCCAGTTCCAATAGAGCTCTTTTACGGTTATCGATATGTTTCGGATTGTATTTATGAAGAGGAAATCAAAGAATGGATGAAAAAAGGAGTGAGTGTCCATCTTGCCATTTCCGGCTCTGTTTCTTCGGGGCAGGTTTTTAGCGGAGCATATGGGAGGGTTACGTCGATTCTTCCTGAACTGATTCCTTCCTATAATGGGCAGGAGGTCTTTATTTGTGGCCCTCCAGCGATGGTTGAGCAAACTGTCAGGTTTTTTCAGGATATCCCTTTTCCGGAAGAATCTGTTCACAAAGAGCAATGGTAGTTTTGAATGCTTTGGAGTCTTTTCCTGAGCAGCCCTTTGGGATAGTCAGATATACTTTCGATTCTGACTGTCTCTTGATAAAGATGGAGTAAAGCTCATGACAGAGATTTTTGCCCAGATAAAGACTTCTCCAGATTCAAACCGTAAACCCTCCTCCTGGCGCTGGAATGTTGGTCTCGTTATTTTTTTGATGATGATCATTCCTAGCTCTGTCATGGTTATTTTGTATTACCGGGAGGTCATGGCCACCTATTATGTCACCAGGAATCCGTTGCCAAAGTCCGCAAGGGATATGGCCTCGGGTCTCGATCAGATCATGATCTCTGATATCAGGGATACCCTGAACCTTGGAAATCAGCTTGCCAATCCAGCTATTCTCAAAAGCTCTGGGAGGATCCAAGATCTTTTGGGGAAGTATGTCCTTTCCGGCCATCTCCAGCGATTTGGGGCTTGGGAAGTGACCGATCCATCCGGAAATATTCTGGGAGGGATTGGAAACAGAGGTCTGAATCCTCACCGCGGCCAGGCAGGGAGTCTTATCGCCGATCTAAAATCCGAAGGAGGAGCGGCAAGACTTTCCGAGCCGATCATTGACCCTGTCAACCATCTTGCGCTTCTCCTGTTGGCTGTTCCTATTCTCCATAGGGGCCAGACATCGGATGATCAACCGTTGGGCTATCTTGTCGGGATTGAGAATTTGTCAACAACACTTCATCCGTTCCTTTTTCAACCCCGGAAAAAAGGTGCTCCCGGTCTTTCCTATATCGCCTCCACTGATGGAGATATTTTGGCAAGTTCAAAAGAGCTACTCATTGGCCAAAATATGGGCAATATTGGTTTGGCATCGGTTTTGGAGCATTTTAAGCAAGGGTTCTCAGGAGGGTACAAGGCAGATATCAGAGGGAGCAAGTATCTTTTTGGAACAGCCTTGATGAGTGATACCCAGGGAATCGCTCCCCACCCTTGGATGGTTGTTCTCCAGGCACCAGAGGATGTTGTGATGGTCAAAGCCAAGAGAATGAGATTTGTGATGGATCTCGTTGCGTTCGTAGTGGCTCCAACACTATTTTGTGTGGACTTATTTTTTCTGTTCAGGAGCATACGCTCCAGTCGTTGATGGCAGATGACCCCTCCATTGTCCCCTGTTTCCAAGATTGGTTTTGTTGGTGCAAGTCGATTCACTCTCCCTGTGGTTCGCTGGATCCTTGGCAAAGGGTATCCGGTTGTTTGGATTGACCAGAACTTCAGTGCGTTGGAGGAAAGTCTGGCTCTTTTTCAAACCCAAATGGCTGAAGAGGAGAGACTTGGTGAGAGGACACATGTTTTAACGAGCCAGCTTTCAAGTCTTCTTTCCGGCTCGACGAGTCTTATGGATCTTGTTGGGTGCGATCTGGTCATTGATGGGACCCGGGACCATCTTGAGGGAAAAATTGACTTGGCCAGATCTCTTGAGCAACTTTTGGGAGACCGGGTCCTTTTGGGTGTCTTTCTCGAATCCCTGACTGTTTCTCATATCGCATCCAGAATCACCCATCCGGAAAGACTTATTGGCCTTCGTCCCGTTGGCCTGCCTCCAAGAGTCCTGCAAAGTTTTGAAATTATTTCTGGTGTCGAGACAGCTCCTGAGTGTGTCACAAGAGTATCTGATTTCTCGCGTATGCTGAACCTTGAACCAGCGATTGTGAGAGAAGGTCCCGGAGGGATTGTCAACCGGCTTTTGGCGCGTCTGTTTTCCGAGGCACTTCTGCTTCCGAGACAGGTCAGGGGGGAGCATGATGCGCTTGATCGTGCCTTGGCCCAGTCTGGGCTCGCAATCCATCCCTTTGAAATGATAAGAAGGCTTGGGGAATATGAAGTCTCCGGTATGATCACCTTTTTTAGACGTTACTATGGGTTGTCGTTTCCGCTTCCGGAGGAGCTTCCCCTGAGTTCGGCGATGACTTCTTCTTTCCTTCATGATGATTCCGACACATTTATCAGGGAGGTGACCCATGGGGGAAGCACTATCGCATTGTCTGACTGGGCAGATGGAGTTTTTTTGGCGGTCACAAATGAGGCCGTTCAAATTGTGTCTGAAGGTGTTAGCGATTTTGATACAGTCGACCGAATTACCAGAATCGCATTTTTGGGAGAAAATACGACGACGGGACTTCTCTCCAAAGGGGCTCAGAGAGGGTGGCCTCTTATTCTGAGTGGTTTGTGGGACTATTCGAACCGAACAGGCGGAAGGGTTTGGCCTTCACCAATGCTTCAGCTATGGGCATCATCAACGAGAAACTGAACCGTATGGATGACCGGGCGACCAATATCATTTCTGTATCCAGAAGAACGGATATACCCGCTTTTTATGGAGAATGGTTTGAGAAAAGGATTTCTGAGGGTTTTGTAGACGTCCCTAATCCGTTTAACCGCAAAGTACGTAGGGTTTCCCTTTTGGAAGCGGATGTTTTTGGGTATGTTTTTTGGTCCAAGAATCCGAAACCTTTTCTTCCCAGACTTGAACGGCTCCTTTCAAAAAACATTCGGGTTCTCTTCCATGTCACGATAACAGGGCTTCCCAAAACGGTCGAGCAGAGGATTCCTCCTTCAGACGATGTGATTCTGTCGGTCAGGGAGCTTTCAAAGATGCTTCCTCCCGGTTCCATTATATGGCGATTTGATCCCATGCTTTCCCATGAGGGTCATTTTCATCAAGAATTTCGGGACAGATTCCTATCTCTTTCCGAGCAGCTGGCCCCTTTGGTTGACCGTGTCATGGTCAGTCTTATCGATCCGATGAAAAAAACCCGGAGAAATTTTCCCGAAGGGGATCTTTGGTGGCCTTCCGGAAAGAATTCCTTGGATGAACAGACATCACAGGACGAAGTCCAGGAAACGCTCCGTTGGATGCAGGAAAAGTCACCGATTGCCGGAAGAGTGTTTTCTTGCACGGAGCCGGGCTTGTCTGGAGCGGTTCTCCCCGGAGCATGCATATTGAAGAGTGATTTTGAGCGGGTATGGGGATCTCAAAAATTGGATTCAGGAAAGCCCGTTTCTGCTCCCCTCCGGGTCGGCTGCGGTTGTGACCGATCTGTTGATATCGGTGTCTATGATACTTGTCCTGGTGGCTGCCGCTATTGTTATGCGGTTGCGTCTCCGGAGAAAGTCCTGTCCAGATGGGAAAAGTATGATCAGATGTCTCCGATGCTTGGAGGGATCTGATGAATCCAGATCAGTGTTAGGAATTCTGTAAAAGGAAGAGGAGAGCATGGAAAAGAGTATTCGGGAATTAATCCGTTCACCCAGAGAAACATTGGGTGGGTTTTGTTTCCTCCCAAGGTTGATCGATAAGGTCCGGCTTTATGCCACTGGCGATCTGCCGAAAGACTATCATGAAAATCTTCTGAAAGAGGGGAAGACGTTTGATGGGCGTTTTCTGCTTTTTACGGGTGTTTCGCCAGAAGCTCTCCGAAATGTCATTTTGAAATCCAAAACGGATGAAGAGGTTCTTTCCTGGATTTTGAAAAATAGTCAGGCAAAAACAGAAAGAGAGATCCGGGAATGGGTTGATACAATCAGGAAAGACAGGCCTGATGCTGACCGGTCTCGAGCAAGAAAATCTTTTTATCCGGAAGTGGCGAAAAAATGGGATGTTGCCAGATTATCCCCCTTTGATCTGATAGATCTTGATGAAGGCCGCATTGACCATCCTATCGATGGTGAAATGAAACAATCCCGCCCATAAGCACTTTACAGCATGACGAGATGTTTCCGTTCTTACGGGCGGAAGTTCCTGTTTCTCCGGCTTGTGCTCGAAAGATGTTGACGTTATCGTCTTGTCTGTCTCTTCGAAGGCATTTGTCTTAAGCCCGGTTCGGCCTTGAGTCCTCGGGCGGAACTTGTCACAGCCATCTTTTTGAGCATGTCAATGCTTCAAAAGAGGTGGATAGACCTTTTTGTTTGCTGAGGACCAGAGCATGACATAATGGCTGACCATCAGGAGGTGCCTTCCGGCCATGGAAACAGGCAGTTCCTGTGGAAAACGTTCCATTCCCTTGATTTCACCAACGGCCGTGATGAGGTTTCCTGTTCCGATGGAAGGTGTCTGATTCTGATTGTTTCCAAAAACAATGAGTCCACTTCTTTCAGGGTTGATTTTGGGTTTTGCCTGGCCGATCATTTTTAGCGAAGGGACGAAGAGAATGAAGGTATCCCTGCTTGTGATGTCTTTTCGTTTTTCCTTGTCAGAAAGCTGTTTCGGAAAAGAGTCTTCTGTGAGGGGAAGGGCACGAATCAGGAAGATGGCTCCCACTGGCGAGTCCGTTCGTCGAATGATCTGTCCGCCAAGAACGGTGATGCGTCCAACTGGGAGAGGTTTGGTTGCCAGAATGCTATGGAGATCATCGGGGGTTTTTTGCGCGATAAATACAGTCATTTGCTCTGTGTCATCCTGACTTGCGCAGCCAGAAAGGCCAGCCAAAGGGATGAAAGCAATCAGTAACAGCAGGGATGCGTTTCGTATCTTTTTCATTATTTCGGAAGTCATCGATTTCCCTCTATGTTGAGTAAACTATCCTGTATTCCTGAGCATCAAATACTTCCATTGTAACAAGGAATATTGGACGGGTCCAATGAAAGCCTCATCCAATATGGTATGAGTCTGAAAGGGGGTTCGTGATTCCAGTAAGAAATGAGTCTGAAAGAGATCGAATCGTTCATAATATAGGGCATGGTGATCAATATGGACGAGGCGAAGCTCAAAACGCTGATGCAAGTAGAAGAGTTTTTGAAAGGAATAGAGAGCCTGTTCTGTGTGGTCAAGGAGGAACGATACCCCTTTGTTCAGCGCACCCTGACGCGGTTTGGGTATGAGAAACTAGGACGGAAGGAGAAGGGGGTGGTCCTTCGGTATCTTGAACGGATGACCGGACTCTCCCGCCAGCAGGTGACCCGGCTTGTCCGGAAGTTTCAGGCCACGGGGACGGTGACACTGGGATACCAGTCGCCCAGGCAGGGATTCAAGAGAGTTTTTACTCCTCGCGATGTGGCTCTTCTGGCAGAGATGGATGAACGGCATGGAACCCTTTCCGGACCCGCCACGAAGAAGCTGATGGAGCGGGCCGTTAAGATCTACGGAGAAGAAAAGTATGCTGTCCTCTCCGGGATTTCGGTCTCCCACCTGTACAACCTGAGGGGCGGCAAAGAGTACATCTCAAAACGCCGGCATTGGACGAAAACCCGGTCCACGAAAGCTCCCATTGGGGAACGACGCGCTCCCCGTCCGGAAGGCTCTCCCGGGTATCTCCGGATCGACAGCGTGCATCAGGGAGACCAGGACGGTCAGAAAGGGGTCTATCACATCAATGCCGTCGATTGCGTGACCCAGTACCAGGTGGTGGCCACTTGCGAGAAGATCAGCGAAGCCTACCTGATCCCGGTTTTAAAAGAGATGATAGAGGCCTTTCCCTTCGTGATTCTGGGCATTCATGCCGACAACGGATCGGAATATATCAACTATCAGGTCGCCAAGCTCCTGAAGAAGCTTCTGATCGAGCTTACCAAGAGCCGGCCACGACACTCAAACGACAATGCCCTGGCAGAATCCAAGAATGCTTCCGTGGTGAGAAAGCATCTGGGATATGCCCATATTCCCCAAGTCTTTTCCAAGGAGGTCAATACCTTCTGTCGGGAGCACCTGAACCCTTACGTGAACTTCCACCGGCCCTGTTTCTTCCCCAGAACCGTGACCGATACAAAAGGAAAGGAGAAGAAAAGCTATCGATATGAGGACATGAAAACACCTTTTGAAAAGTTCAAGTCCCTCCCCTCTTCGGAGAGTTGCCTGAAACCGGGTGTGACCATGTCCCAACTGGAAAAGATCGCCTTGTCAAAGACGGATAATGAAGCGGCAGAACAGATGAATATCGCCAGGGATTCCCTTTTTCAGTCCTGGACAGAAAGACCTGAAAAACGGGCCTGAGGATCAGAAAGCCAAAAACTCAGTCCAGACTTTTAACCAGGAACGATTCTGATCTTTTTCCTCATCGGAGGATCTGATTTTCAGACTCATTCTTCAATTGGAATTGACTATGAATGATTTGCTCCTGTCAGTGATACAAATCCTTTGAATGAAAGAGACAGCCTTTTACCCGGCAGTATTGTGCATAGTCATTGAACGGAATTTTGGAAGTCCACTTTTTGTCAAGGAGATAGGTATTGAAAAAAACGCTGATAAGAGAAAGCTGGGATCATGCTTCAAGAGGATACAGGGATGGCCTTGGATCACAGCTGCAGAGTATTGCCATGAGGTTGGAAAAGTTGTTGCCAGATCGTTTTCCTGGTCCTGTTCTTGATCTTGCTTGCGGTCCTGGTACGGTTTTGTTTTATTTATCTCAAAAACGGCAAGAGGTAAGTGGGATCGGGTGCGACTTTTCCATCGAGATGGGGAAGATTGCCCGGGAGCGCAACCCAGGTGCACAAGCGGTCGTGGCGGATCAGGACTGTTTACCTTTCAGAAATGGGTCTTTCGGTGCGGTTGTTTCTTCCATGGGGACAATTTTCTCAGCAGATCATGGCTTACAGCTTCAAATGATCTCTCAAATATTAAGGAGTGGAGGGTTCCTGGGATTTTCCGCATGGGGAGAAAAAAAGGATTGCGCCTTAAGAAGAGTTTCGGAGGAGGTGACCAAAAAATGGCCACATTCAACACCTGAAGCAGTGCCATCGCTTGACTCGCCATTTGCATCAGGTATGAGTGATTGGCTGAACAATGTTTCAAGTGATGCTGGGCTAGAAGTCTTGAAAGTGGAGTCTGGCGATCTGGTTTTTGATTTTGAGAATTTGTCTGAAGCGGCTTCTTCTCTGGTTCATACGGGTCGATTTGCGCTTCTTTTGAAGGATCATCCAGAGTGGTTGGAGCCCTTGAAAAAATTGACTCTCGAGTATTTTTATCCCTATCAGGAGCATTCTGGGAGAGTGAAGCTTTCCAATCGGTTTCATCTTTTTCTTCTCAGGAAAAAGGGATCGGTATGAAATTGGATCCACCTGCTGTGCTTCCAGGAGTTTGCTGATGGAAATAAGAGATGTCATCTCAGAGATTCTTCTTTTTAATCAAGATCTGGATCCCAGAAGGGTGAGGCTCAAGTATCATCGTATGCGGGAGGATGCTTTTTCATTCTTTCGGGCAACATGTCACCTTTTTTACCGGACTCTTCCTCAGAATCCAATCTTTACCCAGGCTCCTAAGGTATGGATATCGGGAGATCTTCATCTTGAAAACTTTGGAAGCTATAAAGGCGATAACCGTCTGGCCTATTTTGACCTGAATGATTTTGATGAAGCTTGCCTTGCTCCCTGTACGTTGGAGCTTTTACGAGTTTTGACCAGTATTTTGGTTGCCTCTGACAGATTTGAACTTGGTGCTCGACTAAGGACGGATTTGTGCAAATCGTTTGTCAGGTCTTATATCTCTGAAGCCATGAGTGAAAAACCCCGATGGATTGAGCGATCACTTTCAAAAGGTTTGATCAAAAACCTATTCAAGGCTGTTAAATCTATAGACCGGAGATCTTTTCTGGAGAGCCGGAGTATCGTGAAAGGCAAACAACGACGGCTGATCATCGATGGGGTGAAAGCATTTGCAACTCCTAAGAGAGAGTCGGATGGAGTTGTCAAAACGTTGGAGGCTTTTGCAGAAATGCAAAAAAATTCTGAATTTTACAGGGTTCTTGATATTGCGGACCGAATTTCCGGTTTGGGTAGTCTTGGTGTTTCCAGGTACGTACTGCTCGTTGAAGGCCGTGGCACCCCTTCCGGAAATTTTTTATTGGATCTGAAGGAAGCAAGGAGCTCCTCTCTGGGTAAGGCATTCTCAAGCATTCAACCACATTGGGAAAATGATGCGGAGAGGGTGGTTGCTATCCAGAAACGTTGCCAAGCGATATCACCCGCGCTTTTGTCCACTCTTTCCATTAACGGGCGTCCCTTTATTCTCAAAGAACTTCAACCAAGTGAGCACCGAGTCAATCTAGACCGATGGAGAGGAAAAATATTGCAAAAGGAAGAGGTCCTTGGATCTATGGGGGCTCTCTCTGCCTGGTCTCAGATACGTTCTTCCGGTTATAAGGGTGCGGCTTCTTCAGAAGAAATTGCACATTTTGCAAGCGAAGAGAACTGGGCGTCTGGATTGATCCAGTGTGCTTTTGAGAAGGCTCGTCTGTTTCAAGACTATTATCGTAACTATTGCCGTGCGTTCGACGATCGCGTCTTTGAGAAAAACTGATCAGGAACTGGAAGCAGCCGGAACGCTGGAGACCGATTGCTCCAGCGAAAATGAGAGTATGTCCAAATTCTTTTTTAGGTGAAAAGTAACAAGGTTTCCTTCTGATGCAACGCCTGGTCAGCTGGATTTATTGATTTTCAAATTTCCATGCGTGTTTGATAATGGTTTCAATCTCCGGATAATGGGGTGTCCATCCCAGCTCCTGTTTGATCATCCGGCTATCGGCGACCAAGCGGGGAGGGTCGCCTTCACGCCTGTTTCCATTCTTAACCCGTATCTCTTTCTGTGTCACTTTTTCTGCTGCTGCAATGACTTCGAGAACAGAAAATCCTTGACCATTTCCGAGGTTGTAGGCGGCGGAGTCTCCCCCGGATGAAAGATGCATAAGGGATAGCAAGTGGGCCTCGCAAAGATCAACGACATGAATGTAATCCCGTATGCATGTCCCGTCGGGGGTTTCGTAGTCTTTTCCATAGACGGTGATGGAGTCCCTTTCTCCAGATGCCGCTTTGAGAATCAATGGAATAAGATGTGTTTCCGGGTGATGTCTCTCACCATTTTTTCCATCAGGGTCGGCCCCGGCTGCATTGAAATAACGGAGAGAAACACTTTTCAATCCGTATGCTTGTCTATAATCCGCAAGAACCTGTTCGACGAATAATTTGGTTCTTCCATAGGGGCTGACTGGTGATTTTGGATGGGACTCGTCAATGGGAGAGTAAATCGGTTCTCCAAAGATTGCAGCGGTGGAGGAGAAAATAAATTTCCTGATACCAGCGTTGACCATGGCATCAAGCAGCACCAGCGTTTTTGAAACATTGTTGTTGTAGTATTTTGACGGAGATGTGACAGATTCCCCTACCTGAATAAAGGAGGCAAAATGCATGACAGCATCAAAGCTGTTTTCAGCCAATACTTGATCCAGCAGGGATCTGTCTCCTATGTCACCCAAAATAAACGGTGTTTCGCCAATGGAATCCCTGTGCCCGTTCGAGAGATTATCCATGACAGTCACTTCATGGCCAGATTTTTCAAGCAATGAAACCATGTGGGAGCCAATGTATCCAGCTCCTCCTGTGACAAGTATTTTCATCTTTTTCCCCCGTGATCGGTTTTCTCATTCGGTCCCTGTCCGTCCATGTTGATAGTGTCAAGGCGGGAACTCGGGTTTTTTGATGCTCACTTTTTTATAGGATTGACCGTTTTAACCCGAAAAGCTACCTCCCAAAAACATCACTCTTTCTTGAAACGACGAACCAGAAAAGGGGTACTCTCTCCTTTTTAGAGGCAGAAAGGAGACTTTTTCAGTTTTTCCGGGATAGGAATAATCCATGAAAGTAATGAGAGCCAGTATCGTTTGTCTGTGCAGGAGACATTTTCCCCAAGAACTGGACGCTGTTTGCACTGGCCACCGCCGGCGAATCCTACCAGAGTCAATTGAAATTTCCAAAATGAAAAAAATGTTCCCGTTTTCCACAGTCTCCATTGTAGGCTCTGGTGATTGAGGAATGATTGCCTGATTGGGTCAGGATATTCCTTTTTCAATCCTGTCTTGGTTTGAATTTGATCCCCCCCTCAGATACACTTGATTTATTGAGTGGTTGGCTGGTGACGCTTCAATGGGGTAATCCGTAAGGAGAGTACAATGGGGCCGAAGGGATACAAAGGGCTCGATTCGTTTTTATTCCTGTATGCACTTCCCATTCCTTCGAGTCTTGTATCGTACGGGAGTCGAGCGCTCAGGCCTGTCTCTTTTTTCCCATATCGAACACTTGGTGGCATTCACATCACAATGACTGGATTTCGTAGGGGAAAGCTTTCCTTTTTATCAGGCTATTACGAATGTGAGGGTGTGAAAGGTTTTCTGGGCTCCGTTCCTGAACTCAAAGGTGCTTTGTCTGTTCGGGAAATTCTTCCATCGGAAGGCTGGATCTTTGAAGGGGATGGGGTCTTTTTCCCTCGCGGTGGCTCTATTGAGGCGAGGGTAAGAGCGACTCTCCCAATGAGGAAGACCTTTAACTTTATGGATGTTCGACATGGGGTTGTTTATTTTCGTCAGGATGCCGGAGCGACACTCTCTCTCCTGTCAGTGAAGGGCAGCTGGTCAGCCCCCATACAAAAAGTCCTTGACTCCGGCTGGAAAGTTGCTGCCATGGGCTACAGGTCTTCATCCATTCAGACCGATCGGGTTGTGGGGCAGAGCCTGATGCCTGTCTTGGATTCGGAGACGATTTCAGGGTGTCCCTCATCGGAGGGCCGGCGTCGGGGTTCTATTATTCCTGTGTTGCCAGAAGGCGAATCTTTTCCTGTGCAGCTAGGAAAATAGGGTGAATGTCTCTAACAGACCCTGATCACCGTTTATTCTGTTGAGTCCGGTATTCTTACGGAAACTTCAGACAAACCTTCTTGAGTGTTACCAAGATCATTACTGTTGAGCGGATTTTGTTGGCTTTGGGATTTCTTGAATTGATTCAGATATTTCTGGAGGGGATGTGACAGAAGCTTTTGGTGTTGAGCCCACGGTTATTGCGCCAAAAAACAGGTTTTATGCCAGGTGCAAGTCAATGTCTTTCAAAACCTGGGTGTCAGCAGGTCTTGTTCCTCTGATATTTGGAACCATACTGGGTGGTTGCCATATGGAGTCGGGTTCGGGAGCAGCCTCATCAGGATATGGCGAGACAGTGATTGCCAGATCGAAACCTTTGCCTGTTGATCCGCCACGACCTTGGCAATCCTACTACCATGAGCTTCAGTCCTATATCAATCAGGACTTTGGAAATCCTTTCATGGCTCTGGAAGAAACAGAAAAGGTCCTTCACTATCGACCAAAGTCATTGTCCATGCGACTCAGGAAGGCTCATTTACAAGAGAAGACCGGAGATGAGAAAGGGGCTATTGAAACCCTAAAAAAACTGACTCTTGATTACCCCAAAAGGATATCTCCATGGCTATACCTCGCCAGGATAGAGCGTGTTCAGGCTCTCCGCATTTCAGATCCGACTCTCAGAAATATGCGTTTTGAAGATATTATCACTCTTTATCGGCAACATGTCCTTCCGCTGGATCCTTTGAAATCGGAAGTTTATGTTGCGATTGATGATTTGTATAACCGGACTGGACAACCAGATAAAGGGATCGAAGTCTTGAAGGAGGGAGTCGATAAAAATCCAACATCAAGTTATTTGCCCTTTTATCTGGGTTTCCAGCTTGCAAGAGAGAAAGATTTTAAAGGAGCGAAAGACGCATTCTCCCTTTCTGTGAAAAGAAATTCAGGATTTGAGCCGGGATGGGAGTCTCTGGGAGACTTGGCCGCGACACTTGGGAACTTTCCTGAAGCCGACAAAAATTACCGCATCATCCTGGACAGGATTCACCCCGGTGACCCACAGGTGGAAGGCAAGCTTTTGAAAGATCTTCTTTCTGAAGGAAAAACGAGGGAAGCGATTTCTTTTCTGGGACAGGTTATCAAGGAGCATCCCGATGACGAACGTTTTGGACTTATCCTGACATCCCTTTTATTGGAAGACAACCAGCTTGATCGGGCAATCGGGGAAATCCAGTCGATTGTGCAGGAGAATCCCGGAGATGAAAAGCTCCTATCATTTTTAGGGTCAGTGTATGAGAGATCTCTTCACCTTCCCGAAGCTGTTGATACCTATCGACTGATGATCCAGAGATTTCCCAGTAGTGACATGGGGTATTTTCTCTTGGGTGATCTTTACAGACGTCTTGAAAACCCAAAAGCTGCAATCAAAAATTTTTTAAAAGCGGAAAAGTTGGCTCCTTCCAAATGGGAAATCCCTTTTTCCATATCTCTTGCAGAGATGGATCTGAAGCGTTTTCCGGTTGCGCAGAAGTATTTGTCCAAGGCGATGGAGCTTCGTCCGGACAGCGCCGTTCTGTATTTCAACCGTGGTGTTCTCTTTGACCAGTGGAACCACAAAAAATATTTGAAACAATCCCAGCGCGATCTGGAGAGATCCATTGCTCTGGATCCTAAAATGGCAGATGCCTTGAACTATCTGGGTTACACCTGGGTCGTGGACAATGGGAATCTGATCGCCGCAAGGTATCTTATCCTGAGGGCGCTGACTGTTGATCCAAAGAATGGTTCTTTCAGGGATAGTATCGGGTGGTGTTATTTTCGGATGGGACAGATTTACAAGGCTCTTCGCGAAGAGTCAACAGCCTACGGACTGATGCCGCATGATGCAACGGTTCTCGCACACTTGGCGCGTATTGAAATGGCGGTGGCAAAGGATCTTTCCGGAAATTCCACGACCCCGCGAAGACAAGCGATCATTTCTCAGTCTGCCGCGATGTCTTCTCTTTCACAAAAAAACTTTTCAAAAGAGTTTTCCATAAAAAGGCTGAAGGAAGACGCACGTTTTCATTTGAGGGCATCGATCATGCGTCACCCGATGAAAACAAAAAGGGTTGCTCTTTACAAGAAATGGTTTGCCAAGGAGGATCCCTCTTTCCAGCATGATTTCTTTGAGGCGAAAAGACAGTGGAAACTTCTTCACCCTGCTAAAGGGAGACCATCCATCTACCGGGTCAGAACAGGGGATACACTGGAAACGGTTGCAGCAAAAGGGATTATTTATGGAGATCCCCGATATTGGCGGACTCTTTTCAGGGCGAACTCCCCGGAGGTTCAAAATCCCAATAAACTCCCATGGGGACTGATCCTCAGAATACCTTCCTCTCCATCATCCTCGGATGGACGAGAACACTCAGCATCCGGAACTCGGGCAGGGATTCTTTCATACGGATCGAAAGGAAATGGGCATGTCGACTGAAAAGCAAACATCTAACTCTGTTCCCTTTTTTGATTTGACCAGACAATACGCCCGGATTGAATCTGAGATCCTTCCTGTCGTGACATCTGTTCTTTCCACCCAACAATTTATTTTGGGTGAGACTGTTCGACGATTTGAAGACCAGATGGCTTCCTGGTGGGGACTTCCTCATGCCGTTGGCGTTGCTTCAGGAACGGATGCCCTGATCTTGTCATTAAAGGCTGCCGGCTTGAAGCCTGGAGAAACAGTTCTGGTTCCGTCATTTACTTTTTATGCATCGGCCTCATCAATCGTCCTTTCAGGTGGAATACCACTTTTTACCGAGGTTGATCCCAGAACGTTCAATATGACAAGCAAACAGCTTTCAGAGATCCTGTCCATTCGCGGAGAACGTCGGGATGGATTCTGGTATGACCATATGACCGGGTCGAGGATCAGCGGGATCGTTGTGGTTCATCTTTATGGCCAGATGGCCGACATGTCCTCTATTTCCGCGTTTGCCAAAGAAGAGGGTCTATGGATCGTTGAGGATGCCTGTCAGGCAATTGGTGCCGAGCACTATGGGAAGCCTCCAGGTTGTTCTTCTGTTGCGGCGGCCTATTCCTTCTTTCCAACCAAAAATCTGGGGGGTGGGGGAGATGGGGGAATGATCGCAACTCTTAACGATAATATTGAGAGCCATTTGCGGTCACTTCGTGTTCACGGAAGTCTTCGCCGCTATTATCATGATGAGATTGGCTATAACTCTCGTCTTGACGCAATCCAGGCGGCCATTCTTGGGGTGAAACTTGCTCACCTTCATTCATGGAACGAGAGAAGAAATGAATTGGCTACGACATACAGCAAAGAGTTGTGCAATATTCCGGATATTCTGACTCCGATTGTGGCAGAAGGGGGCAAACATGTCTGGCATCAGTACACGATCAGGGTGCTCGGGAAAGGAATGCGCGATACGCTAAAGGGATATCTGGCACAAAGAGGGATCGGCTCAGAAATTTATTACCCGCTTCCACAGCATAGACAACCCGCATTCGCACACCTTCCACCGCAAAATCTTCCAATAACGGACATGTTGTCATCTGAAGTCCTGTCATTGCCCGTTTTCCCTGAATTAAAAGATTCCGAGCAAACTTTGGTTCTTTCAGCGATCAGGGATGGAATGTCCAAAGGAGGGTGATCTTCCGTTTGCCCATGATATTTCTTTTTCAAAAAGGGTTTACTGACCTAAAAAAGGGACAAATGAGTCAACGCTCCGATTTCTCCCTGTCGCTGAAAATATCGTGGCGCTTCCGGTTGGAGAAGGGGAACGGCAAGTGTTTTCATTAATATGTGCTCATGCGGATACCGATTTGGAATTCCCGATTGGCGTCCCTATTTTCTGCCTGAAATCCGGACAGCCAGTGGTGGTGTGAACGGTCCGTCAAAAATCTTCGTTTTATCATTTTAAGACTTGGTCTGGAGACTCGGAGTGAGTTCCCCGGCAGTCGCACCTTAGCCGATCTTTGGGTTTTCTGGAGAGAGCAGTCACGCTTGGTATGCTCTTCGGGCACTTCTCAGCAGAAGCCAGTCCCGTAAGGGGTTGATTCATTAAAAGAACCACTCTTTTCTTAATCGGAAATTGGCAGGATTTTTTCTTCTTCCGTTGTATGAGAATCTGGTCTCAACAGCTTATCTCTCTTTGTTTCTGAAGGATTTTTTTTCATTGGATTGGCCTTGTTTTTTCTCAGGAATGATTACGGCTTCCCTTCGATCTGGACAGCCGCACATATTTGGATTCCTGCAGACCTTCCCGGGGTAGAGATCTCGCGGGAGATTTTTTCTTTCTGGCGCTAGGGGAAAAAAATCATTCAGGAGAAATTGGGCCCACGATATTGATATTGGTTTTGCCAATTTCAAAGTCTGAAAGATTTTGAATGGTTGTTGCTGCGATCGTTTCCATCGCTTCCCTTGTAAAAAAAGCCTGATGACCTGTGACAATAACATTGGGAAAAGTCAGTAAGCGGGAGAAAAGGTCATCCGTAATGATTTCATCGGAGAAGTTTTTGAAGTATAAACCCGTTTCTTCCTCATAGACGTCAAGTCCGGCTCCTCCAAGGCGTTTGGCCTTAAGCGCTTCGATGAGAGCTCTCGTATCGATTAATGCTCCTCTGCTGGTATTGATGAGAATGGCACAATCCGGCATTTTTTGAAGGGTGGTTGCATTAATCAGATGATATGTCTGGGGGGTAAGAGGGAGATGAAGGGTTGTGATCTGTGATTGGGAAAGCAGTGTATCAAGGTCGACATAGTTCATTCCAAGGGCTAGACATTGGGGATTTTCCCAGAGATCATGACCCAAAAGGGAACAGCCCATCCCGTTAAGGATCTTGGCGACTGAAAAGCCAATTTTCCCTGTTCCAACGATTCCGACAGTTTTTCCATGCATATCGAACCCCATCAGTCCGTCCAGGAGAAAATTTTCTTCCCGGACCCTGTTATAGGCTTTATGAAGGTGCCTGTTCAGCATCAGCATCAAGCCCAAGGAAAACTCCGCTACGGAATAAGGAGAATAGTCCTGAACTCTCATAACGGTTATATGGAGTTTTTGGGCAGAATCAAGATCGACATGGTTGAATCCGGTGCTTCGAAGGGCTAGCAGCCGTGTGCCACCTTTTGCGAGAGTTTTGAGAACTGTTGCATTGAGGACATCATCAACAAAGCAGGAAACAGCCGGGAATCCGGCTGCCAATGGCGCCGTATTCTGATCAAGAGCGCTTTCGAGATATTGAATCTGGTGGCGATTTTGATTGGCACAATCCAGAAAGGTTTTTTCGTAGGGACGAGCGCTTGTGACGAGAACTCTCATGATTTCCCATCCTTTCTGGCAGGTGTCAGGGGGATGAAAACTTTTCCTGTCAATCACTCTCTCACTGCATCACTGCACAGAAAAAGAATATTCTTTTTTGAGGGTGATTCCAATGGATGAAGAATGGAGTCCGATTTTGTGACCGGAAATTCCTGATATTTTCAGCCGAAAGCCAATTTGAAAAAGCTACGCCATCTGTCTTGATGTTTATCAGTCGCATTGAAAATAGGAAAGGAGGGCATTCATGATCTGAAGAGCACTCACATGACGTCCTTTATTTTCAAGTCTTTTTATTGTCTTGTGGTCCATTTGTTTTGGATCCGGCGGGAACCATTCCAAGCAATCTGTGAAGGGAGAGAACATGCTGACAAGAAGACATCATGCCAAAAAAAACGAAGAGTTTTTGACTCCGACATATGGAACCCGGTTTTTTACGAATGATCTGGAGGCCTTTAGAATGTCCGAAAAAGGGACAAATCCTCAAAGCGCCTATCAGATTATTCATGATGAACTGGATCTTGATGGAAACCCTTCCCTGAATCTGGCTTCATTTGTAACGACATGGATGGAGCCGGAAGCGCAAAAACTGATTTCAGAAAATCTTCAGAAAAATCTTGTGGATCAGAGTGAGTATCCCCAGACCGGGCAAATTCAGCATCGGGTCATTCATATGCTGGCTTCCCTATTTCATGCCCCAGAAGATCAGGATGTAACCGGAACCTCCACAATCGGGTCATCGGAAGCGATTCTTCTGGGACTTCTCGCCCACAAAAAAAAATGGCAATTCAATCGGAAAAAGAAAGGGCTTTCTACTGAGTTTCCCAATTTGGTTGTGGGGGGGGATGTTCATGTTGTCTGGGAAAAGTTCTGCCGATATTTTGATGTGGAGCTTCGCATCGTTCCATTATCCCGGAATCGTTTTATTCTCGATGTGAATGAGGCCCTTTCCATGGTGGATGAAAATACTATTGCCGTCGGGGCTGTTCTGGGTACAACCTTTACTGGTCAAATGGACCCGATTGAGGCGTTGAATGAATCTCTCGAAAAGCGTTATCGAGAGAAAGGATATTTCGTTCCCATTCATGTCGATGGGGCAAGTGGTGGATTCTTGTTACCGTTTCTCGAACCGGAATTTGTATGGGACTTCAGGTTGAGTCATGTGAGATCGATCAATGTGTCCGGACACAAATTTGGTCTGGTCTATCCTGGAGTCGGCTGGCTATTGTTCCGGGATCGGTCGGATCTCCCGGATGATCTTGTTTTTCGGGTCAATTATCTTGGAGCGGAAGAAGAGACCTACACGCTGAATTTTTCATCAAATGCAGCGTTTGTCATTGCGCAATACTATAATTTACTCAGGTTGGGAAAGCAGGGATATCGCCAAATATTGAATAATTGTCTTGATAATGCCCGATTCTTTGCTGGCAAGCTTGAAAAGTCTTCCTTTTTTGTCCCGATTGACCCCAATCCTTCTTTGCCGATTGTTGCTTTTTCTCTTCGATCACCTCATGGAGGAAGAGAGATGGAGATTTCCGCTGAGCTCAAAAAGTTTGGCTGGATTGTTCCGGCTTATACTCTTCCACCAAAAGCAGAGACTATTTCTGTTCTCAGGGTTGTTGTTCGTGAGCAAGTCAGCAGAAATATGTTGGAGCACCTCCTTGAACACCTTGATATTTCTTCAAGAATCCTGAAGAATCCATCCCTGCAGACACACGAGTCCCCTCCTGTTTGCTAAACGGATATTGAGCGCGATTTCATTATTGGAACTTAACGAATTTTATTTGTTTGTCTGCCTTTTTTCATAGGGAAGAGAGTCTTTTTAAGATGCTGAAGGATCTTTTTTCGAAATGGATTCTGAAGTGGAAAGAATTCGTGGGGGCATTTCGTCTGTTGTTTGCGAAGTGGTCCCATGGATATTTGGGGAAACTTCATCCGCAATTTTGGTTCCCCCATGGAGTTCTTGCCCTGATCCTGATCTTTTTGGGGATCAGGAATGTCTTGCCCCTTCTCGAGCAGATCAGGCTCTTGAGTGAAGGCATTATCCGTTATGGACCGGTAGAAGACTTTAGCCATCTTCCTGCATTTTTTCAGCATTGGATGGGAAGTGTCAGAAGCTTTATTGGTATCTTGCAGATATTGATGGGGGTTGGACTTGTATTTCGATCCCGTTTTGCTTGGGCTGCAGGGCTTGTTCTCTCATCCGCATCATTTTTGATCCTGTTCCGTCAAAATCACGGACATCTTATTTTACCGTCCATCGGAGATCTTGTTCTGTTTTTTGGGCTGGTTCTTTTTCGTCGCCAATTCTACCGGTCAAATGTTGCAACCGGAACGATGTTTTCTCTTATCAGTATCATTCTTCTCTTTTCGTATGCGGTATTTGGATCCTTTTTGCTGGGAATGGGGTTCAATCCGCCAATCAAAAATCTTTTGACTTCTTTTTATTATGCTGTTGTCACGATGTCCACTGTCGGGTACGGTGATATTGTTCCTGTTACAGATGATGCCCGAATTTTCACTGTTTCGATTATTATTTTGGGAATCAGTGTTTTTACAGCGTCATTATCCACGGTCATTCTTCCACTGATGAATGAGCGTGTCCAACATCTGTTGATGGGAGAAAGAAAAGGGATGGTTCGAAAAAGTCACTATATTCTGGTTGGAACCAGCGCTTTGGCGATGAATACCTACGAGGAACTTGCCCGTAGGAACTTTCCTGTCACTTTTATTGTTCCAAAGAGGAGAGTTGATGGTGATTGGGAGAAAATTGATCAGGTCGAAGGTGACCCAATAGATCCGGAAGTCTTGAAAAAGGCAGGAATTGCCGATGCTTTGGCAATCCTGGCGCTTCTTGAAGATGATGGTGATAATGCTTTTGTTGTGCTTGCAGCGAGAGAAACCGGTTCGGTTGCAAAGACGGTTGTTTCCGTTCGAAACAGGGAGAAGCTGGCAAGGGTCCGCACCGTTCATCCGGATTTGATTTTATCCTCGGATCTTATCGGAGGACAGCTTCTTGCAATGGCTCTTGCAGGAGAAGATGTCGATGGAAACGAAATCATCCGAAAAATCTTTCAGAGCTAAGCGAAGAGATTGCTCTGATAAAAAAGGACTTAAGGGTCAGCAGATTAATCCTCTTTTGCAGAGGTTTTGATCGATCGGTTGAATTCTTCATCATAACGGAACCTGTTGGGAATCTCGTGTCTTAAAAGCTTGTAGACGGCCGGGACCAAAAACAATGTCGAAATTGTTGCGATCAAAAGTCCACCGATTACAGCTCTTCCTAAGGGAGCATTCTGTTCCCCTCCGCTTCCACTTCCGAACGCCATGGGCAACATGCCCAGAATCATTGCCGTTGCCGTCATGAGAATAGGACGAAGTCTTGTTGCGCCAGCGCTTTGAGCTGAGTCTCCAGCGGAGAGTCCCCGTCCGCGCTCGTCATTCGCAAAAGTAACAAGCAAAATGCTATTGGCTGTTGCAACGCCAATGACCATGATGGCGCCCATGGCCGATTCGACATTCAGTGTGGTATGTGTCAGGAAAAGGGCTATTGCAACGCCCAGAAGTCCCATCGGTATCGAAACAAGAATGATGAAGGGATCCAGAAAAGACTGGAAATTGAGCACCAGAAGCAGGTAGACCAGCAGAAGTGCCAGAATGAGACCAAGGCCAAAATGAGTGAAGGATTCAAGCATTGCCTCACTTTGTCCTCGATACCGAATGGTGGTGCCTGGTGGAAGTGCAAGCTTTTGGATCTGGTGTTTGATTGCGATGGTGAGTGATCCCAAATCACGACCCTGAGTATTGACCAAAACGTCAACAACCCTTTGAACGGTGTAATGGGAGATGGATCCTGGCGAGACTCCTTCTTTGACGTCTGCGAGATTGGAGAGATATTGGGTGTTTAAGACAGGGTTGGATAAAGGTGTCGTCCCCCTGATGGGAATGGATTTCAGATCTGAGACGGAATCAATTTCTGGAATTGGCGTTTGAACGGCTACAATATAGTTGATTCCATTTAACGGATTGACCCAGTAGTTTGGTGCAACGAGGGCACTTGATGCCAGTGAGACCAAAAGGTTCGATGCTACATCATTTTGGGTCAGCCCAACCTCCAGCGCATTGCCTCTGTGGGTATGGATGAATATGGTTGGATAATGCATGACCTGAGGAATTGAGACGTCTGCCGCCCCGGGGATTTGTCTGACAATTTTCCGGATTTTTTTTGCAAGCTGATAGGATGACTCCAGATTGCGACCCTCAACCTGAATATCAATAGGAGCGGATAGTCCAAAATCCAGAACCTGACTGATGATGTCCGCTGGCTTGAACCAGAAAGAGAGATCCGGAAATTCCTTTGCCAGTTTGCTCCGGATCTCTTTCTGATAGGAGAAGACTGAGTGATGGTGTTTTTTGAGTGAGATCAGAAAGTCGGCGTCCATTGGTCCGATACTGTCTGTTTCATAAAAGGCAAGATTGTAGAAAACAGGGAGTCCAATATTCACATCAACGGACTTGAGCTCCGATGGTGGAATGATGTTATGAAGTGCTTTTTCGACTTGGGCCGCATATTGTTCGGAAACTTCTATTCTGGTCCCGTCTGGTGCCCGCATGTGAAGAGCCAGAAGACCGGCATCAACATTCGGGAAGAAGTCAAAACCGACTCTTGTTAGGAGGAGAACTCCCCCAGCTGCCAGTACAAGACAGGTGGCAATCACCATTCCCGGCTTCAGCAAAACCTTTCCCAGCATGAATTGATAGCGTACCTTCAGTTTTTCAAAAAAATGTAAAAATAATTTGGAGATTCCTGATCGTTTGGGTTCGGTTTTCCCGCTGGCCGATGGTCCGGAAGGATCGGTGAGGTTCTTTTGCCCGGAATGCTTTTGATGGATGATTTTTGAAAGGGTGACAACCAGGGTTCTGGAGAGAAAGTAGCTTGCCAACATGGAAAATACGACTGCAAGCGCTAGAGGTGTAAAAAGAAAGCGGGAGACGCCCTGCAGGAGAATGACCGGAAAAAAAACAATCAGGATTGAAAGGGTTCCCACAAATGCCGGCAGTGCGACCTGATTGGCTCCATCATAGACCGCAAGAAGGGGATCTTCTGTAAGGGCAAGATTTCTTTCAATGTTTTCAATGGCAACTGTTGCGTCATCGACCAACATTCCGATGGCCAGGGCAAGCCCTCCGAGAGTCATGAGATTCAGGGACTCTCCCGAGATCTTTAAAAAGAATAAAGCCGTTAATATGGATAATGGGATGGATAAAAGGATGATGACCGTGGATCTCAGGTCTCCCAGAAAAAGATAAATCATCAGGGAAACAAGAAGTGTTCCGATGACTCCTTCCATGATGACATCGACGAGAGCCTGTTTGACAAAGACAGACTGGTCAAAAAATGGCTTCAGGTGAATCCCTGTTGGAAGAAGGGATTCAATATGCGGAATCAGCCGTTTGACATCCGAAACAACTGTTAGAGTTGATGCTCCGACATGTTTGAAAACCGTGAGATAAGTGGACCTCATTCCGTTGACACGGACAACATTTTCCTGGGGAGCAAATCCATCATGGACGAGGGCTACATCCTTGAGCCTTACAACGGTTGACCCCATGGCTTTTACAGGCAGATTTCCCAGTCCAGCCAATTTGGAAGGACTTCCATTAATTTCTATGTTCAGCTCTTTTGTGCCGATTCTGGCGGTGCCTGCCGGGACAATGATGTTCGAGCGAGTCAGTGTATTGACGATATCATTTGGAGAAAGACCATAACCAAGAAGTTTTTGAGGATTGATATCCACCATGACCTGGCGCATTTTTCCACCAAAGGGGGCAGGCGTTGAGAGCCCTGGAATCGTAAACAGGTAGACTCTGATAAAGTTCAGTCCGTAGTCATAAAGCTGCTGTTCCGAATAGCGCTTCCCCTGAATTTCGAGCTGAACGATCGGAACATTTGCCGCATTGTAACTGATGATGTTGGGGGGCATCGTTCCCGGGGGAAAGATTCTGAGAAGTGTTTCTGATACAGCACTGATTTGGGCAATTGCAGCTGCAATACTTTCTCCCTGATGAAAGTAGATCTTGATCAACCCTGTTCCGGAGATGGATTCCGACTCTATACGGCTGATCCCATTGACGGTGGTCGAATAGGCCCTCTCAGATATGAGGACCATCCTTTCTTCCATGTCTGTGGGGGAGAGCCCTGGATAATTCCAGACGACCTTGACCACGGGGATGTCGATGGCAGGAAAGATATCGAGAATCATTTTCTGAGCGGCGAGGACACCCATGATGGTGATCAGGGCGCACAGGACAAATATGGTATAGGGACGCTTCAGCGCCAGCCGGACTAAAAACAAATGATCAGTTCTCCTGTGATGTTACGTAAGGATAAATGGGGTGATTGATCTTTATTGGCGGCTGTTCTGACCATTGGCAAGCCATTTTGCGATAAACTTTTTGATTTTGTTTTCGTCAACCTTATTGAGTGAAAGAAGTCTTGTCCAGGCGGTGACAGTAATACGCGATGGCAGTGTTGGATTCTTGGCCACAACAACGCCTTTTCCTTCCTCCAGACCGATAGATGGTGCATAAGTGTCGAAGGAGCGGGCAAGCGATTCAAGTTTTGTGACGGTATCCGGACAGTTGCAATTATACTGGATCAAGATGTTCCCGTGTTCCAGCAGATGTACCTGTATGTAGTCCGGCATCGGGGAATCCGGGAAGTAGGAGGCAATAAACTCCTCACGATGTGGCCCTGATGTCGGTGGCGAACTATTGTAATGAAATCCTCTAAGCTGCGACATTTCCCAGTGGTCATGACCCTGGGATGGGTAAAAGACTCCGAGATCCGGATCTGTTGTGCTAGCAGCAGGGGATGGTTGGGAGGATGCAGCGGGAGCTGGCTGTGAGGGGATCGATTCACTCATCTGGGTGGCTTTTTTATGTTGCACGATATAGACGAGAAAAGTTCCGACAATCAAGAGAACTAAGATTAATGGCCAACGAGTTGAAAATGAGGTTGATTTTTGACTGCTAGGCATGGAAAGGGCTCTCCTGATTGTGGTCCCATGAGGAATTCGGAACTGGTACAAGTTATTTTTGATGGTGAATGGCGACAAACTCTTCGATGTCAGTTGAGAATCCAAGACTATCTGGGGAGATTCTCCCTATGAGGCTAATGTTCTCCATTATCGCTTTTAGGAACACGCTGTTCAATAGACTTCTTGTATTGGAGTGGATGGCCTGGTTATGAGGAAGATGCGAGAGAGTCCCGCAGCACTAATGGTGGTTCAGAAAATCCTTCATTGTTTTAATGGGATCGGGAGATTTTGTCAGGGCCCCGGACACCGCAATCGTTTGTGCTCCGGCCCGGAAGATGTCTCCAGCCATGTCAGGGGTGATGCCTCCAATCGCCACGAGTGGAAGTGCCGTTATTTTTTTAGTTTCAATGATGCCCTGAATTCCTCTGGGGGGATGCTCTAGATCTTTTGTTTTAGTGGGGTTGATGGGGCCAACTCCAAGATAGGATGGAGAAAGGATGACCGACCTTTTGACCTCATACGGATTATGCGTTGAGATGCCAATGTGAAGATTTTTGAGCTCCAGGGGGATTAATTCCGAGGTCATTGAAGGAATGTCCTCTTGCCCCAAGTGAACGCCATCAGCTTCGATCAGATAGGCGATATCGGGTCTGTCATTGATCGTCAGAAGGGCTTTGTAGCTTGAGGTGAGCTCGCGTATTTCGAGAGCCCAGGAAAACAAAGCTTTTTCCGTCAGGGCCTTTTCCCTGAACTGGAACCAGGAAAGTCCTTCGGAAAGGAGGCTTTCAAGGTGTGAAAAAAAAGATGTCTTATCAGGAAAATCCTGACTGCCGGCAATATAAAGAAGTTTTGGAAATGTCACGAGTTTATTCCTGGACCGGTGATTGAATCGTTTCTAAAAGAAGTCTTTTTTCCCTTTTTGCCATGACCTTCTCGATGAATCCTGTGTCATATTTTCCTTTGATGAAGTCTGGGTCATCCAGAATGGTCAGGTGGAGCGGAATGGTTGTTTTTATGCCTTCAACAAGATATTCGGATAGAGCTCTTTTCATTCTCGCAATAGCCTCATCCCTGTTTCTTCCTGTGACAATGACCTTTGAAAGGAGACTGTCGTAGTGAGGGGAGATGACTGACCCTGTTGTCACCCATGAGTCAATCCTCACACCAGGCCCGCCGGGCTGGATCATCCGGGTGATTGTTCCGGGTGAAGGTGTGAATGTCCAGGGATCCTCCGCATTGATCCGGCACTCAATGGTATGGCCAATGCTTTTAGGAACGTCCTCGATCGATCTGCCCGCGGCAATTAGGATTTGAGCCTTGACGAGGTCGTAATTGAAGGCTTGTTCCGTAATAGGGTGTTCAACTTGAATGCGGGTGTTCATTTCTATGAAATAAAAATTTCGTTTGTCATCAACAAGAAATTCTATTGTTCCGGCATTTACATAACCGCATGCTTTTGCTGCCCTTATTGCAATCTCGGACATTTTCGACCGGACAGAAGGGGTGAGCAGGGGAGATGGTGTTTCCTCAAGCAGTTTCTGGTGGCGACGTTGGACAGAGCAATCTCTCTCACCCATGGCGATAACATTCCCGTCATGATCCGATAAAATTTGGATCTCGACATGGTGAGGACCAATAAAATATTTTTCAATATAGACATCTCTGGAGCCAAATGCCTGGTAGGCTTCGGTTTGGGCGGATTGAAACGCATTTGAAAAGCCATCTTTTGCATGAACAATTCTCATTCCTCGGCCACCACCACCAGCAGATGCTTTGATGATAAGAGGAAAGCCTATTTCATCCGCTATTTCCATCCCTTCGTCCTCGGATGCTACGGCACCTATTGATCCCGGTACAACAGGGACACCTGTTTCCCTCATCAGAGCCTTGGCCCGGGCCTTATCTCCCATAAGGGAAATGCTTTCCGGGGATGGTCCAATAAAAACCACTCCGGCAGAGTGGCAAATTTCAGCAAAATGGGCATTCTCGGAGAGGAAACCATAGCCCGGGTGAATCGCTTCGGATTGGGTGACTTCGGCGGCACTGATAATATTGGGAATATTTCTGTAGCTGGAATTTGTTTCAGGGGGGCCGACACAGACAGCTTCGTCTGCCATTTGAACGTGCAGGGCATTTCGGTCGGAGGTGGAAAAAATAGCGACAGTCCGAATCCCAAGTTCCTTGCAGGCCCTAATGATGCGTACGGCGATTTCTCCCCTGTTTGCGATCAGAATCTTCTGGAATGGAGGTGTTTGAATCGTCATCCGTTCTCCGGCGTGATTGCAATTTCGATGAGCGGAGTCCCAAACTCAACGGCTCGTCCATCTTCCACCAGAATTGTCTTTACTATGCCGTCAAACTCGGATTCAATCTCATTCATCAATTTCATGGCTTCTATGATGCAGAGGACCTGTCCTTTGCGAACAACCGATCCAATTTCAACATATGGACCTGCTTCCGGTGAAGGAGAGCGGTAAAATGTGCCAACGATGGGAGAGGTAATATTCCGGGAAGATTCTTTATCTGCGGGGGGATTGGCAGGGTGCTTTAATCCTTCTGAGGAAGGGTATTCAGAGATTGGCTCCCTTGAGATCAACTTCATGCCGGTTGAGGTCGGGTAGGCGGGCTTTTCTATGCGAATGCGAAGCCCTTCCCTCTCCAACTCAAAAACGGTAATGTTCGTCCCCTGCAAAAGAGCCAAAATTTCAGATATTTCAGGATTTGTCATTGGCTTCCCTTTTGATGCGCGGGAGTGATGTCCGTTTTATCATGATAGGTCTTATGAAGCTGTTTTGACGCGTTCAATATAATCTCCGGTTCTGGTGTCGACCTTGACCACATCACCTTCCTGAAGGTGAAAAGGAACCTTGACAACCGCTCCGCTTTCCAGCTTTGCCGGTTTTGAGCCTCCTGATGCCGTATCTCCTTTTCGTCCTGGATCTGTTTCAGCAATGGTAAGCTCGACAAAGAGGGGCAGATCAACGGTAATGGCTTTACCCCTATAGAATAGAATGGTTGCAATCATCTGTTCTTTTAAAAACAGGATCCTGTCTCCAAGCTCTGCTTTGGAAAGGGAGATCTGTTCGTAGTTTTCCGTGTCCATAAAAATATAGTCGTTATCTTGTGCATATAGAAATTGCATGTTTTTTTCTTCAATATCCGGTTCATCAAACTTTTCACCAGTACGGAATGTTCTTTCAATGACGGCTCCGGATTTGAGGCTTTTCAGTTTTGTCCGGACAAAAGAACCTCCCTTGCCGGGCTTTACATGCTGAAACTCGACGATGATATATGGTTCATTATCAAGCTCAAGTCGAGAACCATTTCGAAATTCGTTCGTTACGATGACTCCCATTGATTGGACTCCTGGATCAAAGATCTGATAAGGGTTGATTGCCCCCCTCCCTATTTTCAGGGAGGAGGAGTTGGTAAAAGCTTTAAAAAAGCCAAGTATGCAAGCTGATATCCGAAAATACCGAATCCGGAGATGGATCCTACAGCAATATCCGACAAATAGTTTTTTTGTCGAAAATGTTCCCGCTTGGCGACGTTGGAGACATGAACCTCCAGAACCGGAAGCCCCGAAGAGAGAAACGCGTCCCGGATGGCTATGCTTGTATGTGTGAATCCGCCCAGGTTGGCAATGATTCCTCTGGCAACATTTTTAGATTGTTGAATCTTGTCAATAATGGCTCCCTCATGGTTGGACTGGAAAAATGTCACGCCCAGCCCATGCTCCTTGGAAAGAGCCTGCAGGATTTTTTCCATTTCAGCCAAGGTCTCATTTCCGTAGATGGATGGTTCCCTTGTTCCAAGCATGTTCAGATTGGGTCCATTCAGGACAAGAATGGAGTGGGTCATCTGGTTTGATGAAGCCCATTATGGGATCCAATTTCCTGTCCGATGATGTATCGGCATCGGCCGACATTGGCATTGGGATGTAGCCAGATAAACAGAGCACCATTGTCGCCTTGATCATGAAAATAAAGAATCCCTTCATTCATCCAGATGAAACCATCCTGAACCTCTCCTTTCCCAAGGGCAGAGCCAAGCTCGGTTATCTGGCGCAAAAACTCAACACCCTCTCCGGCAAAGATCTGGTTCACTTCATCTGATCCGTCCCTGTCATTGCCTGTTATGGCAAGGCCATCGGAACTCGCCCATATGACATCAAGAACATCCCGGTGAAGTCTCTGGCGAATCCGGTTGACAAGATCTTCAGGGTCTTCCGTTATGGGTCTATCGCTCTGACTGTATTGTTTCGGGGGCTGAGGCTTATCGATATGGAGGGTGGTGGTTTTCTGAGAAGATTGTGGGGATTTTTCAGTTTTCTGAAATAGAGGTTCCTGTTCCTCTAACGGACGATCAGATATGTCTGCTGCAATATTTTCAGTGGGAGCCGGTTCAGGAAAACTTTCAAGCTCGACAACTGGCTCCTCACCTTGAACATCCTCTTCTATCAGGTGTTGCTCTTCAGCCGCTTCGGTGATGAGTGCGGAGAGAGGAAAGTGGGCTTTTGCCAGAGCCAGCTTTTGAGAGACTTGAAAATTGCCGGGGTTTGCTTTCAAGACTTCAGAATAGATATGTTCTGCCTGAGGATATCTCTTTTGTTCCATAAAGAGGTCACCCATGGTTTCTGTTTTTGGCAGAAGCTCCAGCATGTCCATTTCATCGTTGTCAGGGGTTTGGTTTTGGATTTGTTCTTCCGGTTCCTTTGGGAGAGGAATCTCCAATGGATCTGTCGTTACGGATTCCATTGGAGATTCCGGCTCAGGGACTTCATCCCGTTTCGACTCAATATTCTCGGAGAAATAGTCCCTGTTCTGATCATTGTTTAAGGGAGATTCATCCTTTTCTTTGAGGGGTTCTTTGACGATAGGGGCGGTGACAGGAGTTTTGATTTTTTCCGAAAGCTCTAAAATTTCTGGATCATCAGGTGAAAGTGATGTTGCAACGGTGATGGCTTCTTTCGCTTTTTCCATGTCATTATTTTTGTAATAGAGCTGAGCCAGGCTTTTTTGGGCGATAAGATTATCAGGGATAGTTCTTGATACAAACTCAAAATTGGATATGGCCTCAGGGATCAGTCCTTTTTCCATCTGGACCTGGCCAAGGGTGATTCGGGCTGCCAGATAGTAGGGATAGTATTCAACTCCTTTTGAAAGGAGTGCTTGGGCCTGATCCGTTTTGCCAAGCTCAATATAGGCCTCCGCCAGTTGAAGGAATGACCTGCTTTTTGGATTAGCCTCAATGCGCTCCTCAAGTGCGGAAATTTCTTCAGGTGTCATGTGCCTCTCATTTTATCTGCTGGTCTTCGCCGGTCTATGGCGGGGATTGTCCGGTGGACAAAAAACATGTCCAGATGGTTTGAACCCTATGTTGGGCATCCTACCAATCCATCATCTTTTTGGCAAGGATGCCCATTTGATTCGGGAGCGCGTTTTCTCTTTTCTGGTCTGTATATCTTCATTAGGGGAGAACGACTTTATTCAAGGCCGAGATTGATTCTAATGACTGAGTATCCTGTTTCTAAGCAGGATAATCCTGTCGATAAGCCAATCTGCCAGATCTTTCTTGGAACCACTTTTTTCTTCAAATGAAGACCCATCATGGGTCAGTAAAAGAATGCTGTTATTTTCTGACCCAAAGCCTGACCCTGGTTCTGAAATATTATTAGATGCAAGAAGGTCAACCCCTTTTCTTCTGAGTTTATCCTGGAGCTCTTTTCTGACAAGTGATGTTTCAGCGGCAAATCCCATAATCGTTTGTCCAGGATGACGAGATTTTGTCAATGCAGAGAGAATATCCGGATTTTCCTTCAGGTGGAGAGTCCATTCTGTTCCATCTTTTTTCTTTTTCTGCGCCAAGGTGGAATCAGTCGTATAGTCAGAGACTGCTGCTGCCATAATTAAAATATCTGCTGAAGGAAAATGTTTAAAAAGCATTTCCTGCATTTCTCTGGCTGTTTCTACATATTCGACGTTGGCACCTTGGGGTGGAGGCAGTGCAACAGGTCCGGAGATGAGATGAACTTTTGCTCCTCGACGAATGGACGCTTCTGC
This sequence comes from Leptospirillum ferrooxidans C2-3, assembly GCF_000284315.1. Classification (NCBI taxonomy): domain Bacteria; kingdom Pseudomonadati; phylum Nitrospirota; class Nitrospiria; order Nitrospirales; family Nitrospiraceae; genus Leptospirillum; species Leptospirillum ferrooxidans. The sequence continues at coordinate 946,960 of NC_017094.1, forward strand.
CAGTGCATATCCCATTTTTCCGGAGGAGCGGTTTCCGATAAATCGAACCGGATCGATCGGTTCATATGTGGGGCCTGCAGAAATGAGGACTGTTTTTCCGAGAAGATCTTTGGAATATGTCGATTCATTCGAAAGCATTTCTTGAATTGCAGAAAAAATGGATTCAACCGACGCCATTCGTCCGACACCCGATTTTCCGGATGCAAGCGATCCTGTGTCCGGAGGAACTTCCTTGATACCCCAGTTCCTCAGAGTGGAAAGATGCTCTTGAGTAGCGGGATGTTTGTACATCCGTTCTTCCATGGCGGGGGCAAAAAGAATTTTGGAGGATAAGGCAAGACAAAGTGTGCTGAGAAGATCATCTGCCAGTCCCAAGGCCATTTTAGCGATAAAGTCTGCTGATGCAGGAGCAATCAAAATCGCTGATGCTTCCTGACCCCATTCAACGTGAGAAACGCGTGGCCCCAAGCCATAAGCTGATGTCTCGACCTTATGGCCTGAAAAGACCTCGGCTGTTTCTTTCGGAAAAAAATGAAGCGCATTTCTCGTCGCTACAACCCTGACATCATAGTCTGCTGACTTCAGTACCCTGATCAGATCAAGGGCACGATGCGCTGCTATGCTGGCTGTAACTCCCAGCAGAATGACTTTTCTTCCCTGTCCAGGGGCTTTACTCAATGTTTAATCTTCCGAGCTGTCGCTATCCTCCAGTTCCTCAGGTTCCGTTTCCGAATGATCCGATGCCGGCTCTGTATAGGTCTGGAGATCTGCGTGAAGGACTTCAGATGGTTCTGTTGCATAACCCCTTGAAAAGGAAAATCGCTCATCATGCTTCATTTTTTCGCGAAGTGCTTCCCTGCGTTTTTGTTCAATCTCTAAGGCTTTTTGCCCGTATATGATTTCAACTTTTGAGGCCAGAATCTCCTCAATTGCATTGGTTGTTTCTTTTTGATAGTGATGGGCTGTTCGGGCTTTGGACCCCTCCATCAACTGGCGCGCCCTTTTTGCCGCTGCAATCACAAGCCTGTATCGGCTATCGATAATTCCCGGTGTGAAATCTATTGGTTTTGTGATCAGGTCGTTCATTCTCAAGGGCTCCTTCATGAAATTCTGAATTTTTAATGACTACAGGTTTTATTATAACCGATTATCAGCCGATTTGGTCAAAAGTGGGTTTTCCTGCTCAAACCTTGGCAAAAAATCTGTTTTGACAAAATTTTCCATCCTGTTTCTTCGGTGGTGCTCGCTTAGGATGATCGCATGAAGATCATCTATAGCCTGTCCAAAATCGACATTGAATATAAGATAGTCATAGAGGTTGAAAGCATGAACTTCCTGTCGGACTTTGTCCAGACGTTTTTTGAGTGTTTCGCTTGAGTCCTGTCCCCTTTTGGTCAGTCTTTCTTCAAGTATTTGCCTGGATGGAGGCAATATATAGATGGAAACGCTTCCAAAATTATCTTTCCGAATGAGCTCAGCTCCCTGAATGTCGATATCGACAAGAACATCTTTGCCAGCATGGAAGGAATCCTGGATCGTTTTTCTTGATGTCCCATAGAGATTCCCGTAGACCTCGGCTGATTCAATGAAAAGATTGCTTTCTTTCATTTCAAGAAAGTGTTGTCTGGAGACAAAGTAATAGTCAATGCCGTCGACTTCGCCCGGTCTTGGCGAACGCGTTGTATAAGATACAGAATAATGGATCCGGTCAGTTCGCTTTGCAATTTCCTTGCATAGCGAGGTCTTTCCCGCTCCAGATGGTGCTGAGACAACAAAGAGAATCGGTTTGAAAACTGATTTTCCGTAGATTGTCTGATTTAGTCCGTCTGACAGCACGATATCTCCTTCGGATGATCTTTGGTGCATGGAAAGTCCCTGTTACTCAGAATCGCCAGCGTCAGAGTCCTCTTCCCGTCCGTTCATTCTGTTCCCGAGTGTTTCGGGCTGCAGCGCTGATAAAATGATGTGACCGCTATCCATGATAATCACGGACCTTGTTCGTCTCCCTTCAGAAGCGTCTATGAGGAGGTTCTTTTCCTGTGCGGCCTCTCTCATTCTTCTGACAGGCGCGGAGTTCACGCCTACGATGCTGATAATGTGTCCCATCGCCACAACATTTCCGAGTCCGATATTCACAAACGCTTGAGTCCTACTCGACATTCTGTATCTGTTCTTTCAATTTGGTAAGAGTTGTTCTAATAGCCATAGCCGGCTGAAATACAAGGGGATTGGCTTCCTTCGTAATAAAAGTGGATATTTCCCGTTGCATTTCCTGCGCGAGAAAATCCAGGGATCTTCCGATAGCCCCCCCAGAATCCATATCTTGCCGGAAGCGTTGCATATGGATGTTAAATCTTTGCCATTCTTCCTCGTTGTCCTTTTTGGACAAGTAAAGCAGAGCTTCTTCCTCAACTTTTTTTCCGGCATCCATAACGCTTGTCTGCTGAAGAAGATTTGCAATTTTTGTGGCAAAGGTCTTTTTTGTTTCTTCAATCGCCTTGGGTCTGATCAATCCAATAATCCTGAGATATTCGTCAATTTCGCTGAGAAGCCCATCAATGACTCTGAGCAAAGCCTGTCCTTCTTCTTCTCGGGAGCTTTTCAGTTTTCGGAGAAGCTCTTCAATGCTCCCAAAAGCTGTTTCCGTATCGACGGGAGGGGGGGGGATATTGCCCTCACGGGTCATTACTGTGAGGATGTGCGTTAGTGTGACCGCTTCCCTTAAGCCGAGTGCGTCCTTGATCTGGGAAAGTTCGATGAAAATGGCTGTTGCTTTTTCCAGGGAGATCGGCATTGATGCCATTTGCTGTGGGGGTCGGGAGACAGTCACTTCAATCCTGCCTCTTGTCAGGAAAGAGGCTGCCAATCGCCGAGTAGGGACCTCCAAATGTTCCCATTCTTTTGGAAAATTAAGGATAACCTCAAGATTTTTATGATTGAGAGATTTTGCGGAAAGCCTGTATTTATCAAGAGGGTATGGTGCTGAGGCCTCTCCGAAGCCTGTCATGCTGAGTAATCCTCTGGAGACGGACATCTTTCATTCCTTATAAGTGGTATTGGATGAAAAGGCGATTGGTCCACGAAAATGATGAGTGGATGAGCCGCCAAGAGATTCCGAAGCGATTATTGATTGTTCCCAATGGACTCTTTCTATATGCTCCATATTATGGGGCATTTGTCGGAATCATCTTGGTTGGGATGAGAAGATCTTTTGGTGTGTCACACCACGATGTCCCCATTCTAAAGGGATTTTTTTAAAATGGAAAGCGTTGTTTCAGGATGGATAGAGTTTGAAGCTTTTGGCTGTATGGGTTTGTCTCACGTTTAAACACAGCAAGTTTGACGGTCTTATTCGCTAGAACATATGGAGGATTCTTGAAGGCTCGACGAAATCAGATTCATATGGCTTCCAGGGCGATCGGTCCAGAGGATCGCCTGCTTAAAAAAGAAGATCTTCTGGCGATTTGGGATCTTTTTGGAACGATTGATGTCAGGAAAAAGAACTTTTATGGGATCTTTTGGCATGGGATGCGATTTGTTTCTGCGTGGATTTGGAGCATCCAAGGACGTCATCCAATGAATCTCGAACCCTTAGGAGAGCCAGAAAACGGGGTTTCTTATTTTCGGCAATATATTCCTTTTTCATCTTCTTCGGGGGAAGAGGCTGAGGGAGCCGTATCACTTCTTTTAGAAAGAATCCTTTTGCCGGAAGGGGTTCGTGAGCGTCTTTCAATCAGAAACTTTTCCAGGGTGAAACGTTCTCTTCAGGTCGTGTTAGCAATGGATTCTGATTTTGCCGATATGTTTGAAGTCAGGGGATTTGTGAGTTCGATTGACCTTCCCCGAAAGGTCGAGAGAGTTTTTCGTGATGGTGTGCTGAGTTTTTCCTGTCAGGGAAAGGATGGAATTGTACGGGAATCGGTCATCTCTTTTGGTGGAGGGCATCCTGCAGTAGTTTCAAGTGCCGGAAAGGAGGTCCGATGGACAATAACCATCCCGCCCGGAGAAGAGTGTTGTGTTGAAACGGTTCTTGCACTTGTTGAAACCCGCTCGATTCCTTTGCATTCTGTGCATGAACCTGAATTATCGCCAGAGTCTTTTTCTTCTGTTTTGAAAAAAATGCGAAAAAACAATCTTGATGAGCTGGAAAAATGGCCTGTTTTAAAGACGGACAACCCGATTCTTTCCGCTTCATATGATAGGGCTTGTAAGGATATGGACATGCTCTTTACGGGAGGGTTTGAGGGAAAGGTCCCTTATGCTGGTTTACCTTGGTTTTCGACCTTTTTTGGGAGAGATGCGATCATCACAGCGTATTCCATTTTATGGGCTCGGCCGGATATTGCTCTTAACGTATTGAAATATTTGGAGAAAAGGCAAGCAACAGAGATTGATCCTTTCAGGGCCTCTCAGCCCGGAAAAATTCTTCATGAGGAGCGATCCGGCGAGCTCTCAAATCTTTTGGAAATCCCATTTGGTCGATACTACGGATCCATTGATTCCACCCCGCTATTTATTGTTTTAGCTTGCGAATATTATCAGAGAACCGGTGATGAAAAAATACTGGCTTCCCTTTGGCCTTCGATAGAGAAAGCTTTGTTCTGGATTGATCAGTATGGACTTGATCCTGTTTCACAGTTTCTGATCTATTCCGCAAGCTCTGATGGAGGCCTCATCAATCAGGGATGGAAAGATTCGGCCGACTCAGTGTTTCATGCTGATGGGAGTCTGGCAAAGCATCCCATTGCTCTGATAGAAGTACAGGGATATCTCTATTGGGCTTGGAGCATGCTTGCCCCTCTGGCAGAAAAATTTGGAGCCCTTTCCTTGTCAAAGAGCCTGAAAAAACGGGCTAAAAGGCTTAAGGAAAATGTCATAAACAAGTTCTGGATTCCTGAATACAATATGTTTGCAATGGCAATCGACGGAGCGGGCAAGCCTTGTGTCATTAAATCATCCAACCCTGGCCATTTGCTTTTAACTGGAATTTTGCCCAGGAATCTGGCACGAAGACTAGCAAAAACCCTGCTTGATCCTGAATTATTCAGTGGATGGGGTGTCAGGACTCTGGCGAAGGGGGCGGCTCGATATAATCCTGTTTCCTACCATAATGGGTCGATATGGCCCCATGATAATGGATTGATCCTGGCAGGAATGTCCCGAATGGGTTTCATAAAGGAGCTGAAGACACTTTCAAGCGCGTATCTCGATGGGATATCGATGTTTAAGGATTACCGCTTGCCTGAACTGATTTGTGGATTTGACCGACAAGACTTTGCGGGGCCGGTTCTTTATCCGACGTCCTGTTCTCCTCAAGCTTGGTCTGTTGCATCTCTTTTTCTGTTAATTCGATCTATGACCGGGGAGCTTTTCGAGAAAGGTAGGTTTGTTCACAAAGGGAGATTTTTTCTGCCTCCGGGCGTGGAATCTCTTGAGATTCTTGGAGTCAAGGGAGCTGACAGGGCACTGATATCGTCTTGACACAGAGGGAAGGTCTATCAGTCTTCCTGGCGCACTCCCTTTTCCAAGGGCTTATGGGTTTAAAAAGGCTTTAAGGTTCTTGCTAATTCTCAAGTGATAGACTAATATCTCCCCGCATTCATTTGCATAGTTGCTTTTATTGAGTGCTTTGATTATTTGTTGGTTGATGTTTCGCCTGCGTGGGTGTTTTTTGGGTTGATTGGCGCAGGTAGCTTGGGGGTATTGTCCATTGATCCGTCGAGTGGTTCACTTGCTCACCATCATCCATAATCCCATTTCCTGGACTTTGGGAAAACGTATCTTTTCCCTTTTTATCCTTATTTCTTTCTGGACACTTCCAACTCAGGGTGGCGTTCCGCACGCTCAAACTTCGGTGGCGAATGCTTCCGTAAGCCTTCCTAAGGAGCAGCTTCCCAAACTGCTTGCCGTTTCGACTCCTTCCTCTGCTTCTGCCGGGCCTGATCTGCTTGGCTCTGTTGTGTCCGGTCATCCGGATGTTCTGAATGTTCAGGGAAAACCTGCCATTCGTTTCAATTCCAATCTTCCTGTCCTTGATCCCGATTTTCTTCCATCGTTTCACACACCTGTCGGTGATCATTTTGAGACGAAAACGGACGAAGGATATGTGATTACATGGACTGTCCGTCCATCCCTGCAGAAGGATGTCGCCAAGTTTGTTCTTCGAAACAGGGTGCCTTATGGGATGTTTGTTGCTGTTGATCCAAAAACAGGGGCATTCTTGGCTTTTTATGGCAGCCAAGGCAGGACTGAGTCCGATAGTCTGGTTCAGAAAGCATCCTATCCTGCTGCTTCTATGTTCAAGGTTGTTACGACTGCAGATGCACTTGAGAACAGGAAAATCAACCCTGATACAGAGATTTATTTTCATGGGTGTCTCTATTGCATCGGTCCGGCTTATTGGACAGATAACCGGCGTAGGGATCGTCTCCATCTCACTGTGACAGAAGCTCTTGGTAAATCTGTTAACATGATTTTCGCAAAAATTGCACTGCGCTACCTGACGCCTCAGAATCTTCAGTCAATGGCGGACCGCTTTGGATTTAATAAGGAAATCGATTCTGATGTTCCTTTTGAAATGAGTTCAGCTGTTATCCCGTCAGATAGGGCAGGTTTTGCACGAAGTGCCGCTGGTTTTGGTCAGGTGCTTATCAGTCCGATTCATGCAGCCGTAATTGCAGGGGCTTTATCAAATGGTGGCGTGATGATGCGTCCTCATTTGATTGAAAGTATCAAGGGGCCAGACGGTAAAGTTTTTTTCCAGCCAAAGCCACAGGTTTTGGCAGTTGTTGCGGATGCAAGGATATCTTCGACCCTTCTGTCAATGATGCACTCTACCACAGTCAAAGGTACAGGACGGCGTGCCTTTTTTCGGTGGCATAATGATCCTATCCTTCGCAAGATATCCGTTGCAGGGAAGACCGGAACTCTGTCCGGTCTCCATCCGGAAGGTCTTTATGAATGGTTTATGGGGATGGCGCCTGTTGGGACACCCCGAATCGCGGTAGCAGCTTTAACGATTGATCGAGGTTACTGGCGAATAAAAGGAACGGATATTGCAAGCCGGGGACTTCGAACATATTTTAGGAAGAATGCGGACGAGTAGAATCATCGAAATGAACGGTATCTCTGATCGATCCTTGCAATTGATGATCCCATTCAAAAGTGTTGGTTGTGCTTCTTTGTAGATTCTTGAGTCAGTTGGTATGAATCGTTTATTCGGCTGCTGGTGGCTTTGAAAGGGAGGAAAACACATGGTAATGGTAAAAAAAGTAATGACCAAAAATCCGATGACCGTTGAGATGACAACAACTGCACGCGAAGTGGCTGAAATTATGAAGACAAAGAAGGTGGGCAGCCTTTTGGTGATGCAGGGTGAAAAAACGGTTGGAATCATTACCGAAGCAGATATTGTCAGGCGGGTAGTGGGTGAAGATCGTGTTCCATACGTGACAACTGTTTCAACGATCATGAGTGCTCCAGTTCTTTCAATCAACTCTGATGCGTCCATTTATGATGCCCAGGATTTGATGGACAAACATCATATTCGTCATTTGTTGGTGATGGAAGAAGATGAGGTTGTTGGGTTGATATCCATTCGGGACCTTATTCATCCAGCCTACCTTGGAAGAGAAGATTCCTGGGATAGTGGCCATACGGAATAGACTTTATGTGATGGGGGGCAGAAAACAACTATCTGCCCCTCATATCTTTTAGGATTCTATTCAATCTTTTTTCCAACCTTCTTTTTTTCCCCCCATCCGACCTTCCAGCCATATTTTTTTATCTCACTACTTGACAAGTCTTTTTTTTCTCTCTAGAGTTAATTGAAAACGATAGTCATTATCAAATATTTTTTCGTTGACATTGCTCTTCCTGTTGATTAAGATGATACCCGGTATCTATGATATTTAGTCTCATGATGATTTTGATTGATTCATCGAATGATATTTTCGATCAATGAGAATTGGGGGAAACATTATGTACCGTATGAGAAATATCTTATGTCGCTTGACACGACTTTTTCCTGTTTTCCTATTATTTCTGGCTTTCTCAACCTTGCTTGCTTGTTCAACAGGAGCTCCTTCCTTGTCAAGGCAGGAGCTTTATGGAGCTTTTTCCAAAGATGAAAAAGCGGGGGATCTTCGGAAGGCAAGACTGGATCTTTCCGATATTTTGAAAAGCCATCCCAGAGATCCGATTGCATGGAATGATCTCGCTTATCTTGATTTTCTTTCACATCATTACAAGAAGGCACAAGGTGCTTTGGCACAAGGTCTGGCGCTGAACCCCAATGATCACTTCCTTCTCTTGAACAAGGCAAGATTGTTCCTGGCTGAAGGGAAAAACGAAAAAGCCAGAAGGGTTCTTCTTTCCATGATGGCATCCCGCCCATGGCCAAAAGGTTTTCGTATGATCTTGGCCATTGCTGATCTGAGAACAGGGCATCGTGATTCTGCAAGAGTTCTTTTCTCGGAAATTCTGGCAGAAAGACCCTCCGATAAACTTGCTTCCATTTATCTCTCTCGTTTGTCGTTACGGCACCCCTCTCTTGGAGATTTTTCAAATGGCTAAGAGTATTCGTTTTGTCTCAAGGCGTTTTTTTCCTGTCATGACTTTTTTTTTCTTGGTGTTTTCTTCCCCCCATTCTGTGAGAGCCGAAGATCCTCCCCTTGGGCTAACTCCTCCTTCAGCTTATGAAGAGGACAGGAACAAGGACCTGATTCCAGATCTTGAACCGCTCGAGCCAGTTTATTTGCCATGGGGGCCCAATACGAGTGGTCCAAACTTTACGGGGACAGCGGAGGTTGAACCCGTCGGATCGTTTTTTATAGAGCCATACTGGTTTGACTATATTCAGCCCGGTCTTGGATTCTCATCACTTTCGATGCCGGAGAGAATCTCCATCGGACTTATGGAGAATTGGGAGTTCGATATGTCGATTCCCTTTGTCTCGAACCATGGAAGTGCCCCTACCACTCCCAATGGCCAATCGATCAACAGTTTTGGAATGGGGGACACTCTTCTGTGGGTCAAAAGGCAGCTGACATCCGATTCTGATGTCTATCATTTCTGGGCCCGCCCAGCTGTGACAATCGAAGGTCAGGTAACATTGCCCACCGGGCATTTCCTGAATCTCAATCCCCAGCTTTATGGTGTTGATCAGACCGGTGACGGGACCTATAACGAAGGCTTGTATGTTATCCTGAGGAAACATTTCAAGCCATTTATGTTTTATCTCCAGGTGGGAGACATTATTGAAAATCCAACCGATGTTGGTCCCGGATTTACCTTCAATAATGGTCTTGCCGTTACTGGGGCTTCCCAATCGGTTTTAAATGGCAATCTCCTTTATTATGCGGGAGCACTGGAGCATGTTTTAAATGATAAGTGGGGAGCCGGTTATGTTTTGGAGTTCTTTGGGGAAAGCCAGTCGGGACAGAGTCTTTTTGGGGCAGCGAATGCTCCCGCATGGTCTTTTTTCTGGATTGATCCTGCGATAGAGTTTTCATGGCCGAATGAAGGGGCTGTGACTGTGACATGGGGGGCCGGGATTGCTCTTCCTGTCTATCAGTCCAATTATCCGCAGACGTTCACACCACTTGGGACCGTTACGATTTATTATAACGGCCCCTTTGGATATCGCGGGGAGTAATTTCTTCCTACAAAAGGACCTGCGCTTTGATCATGCTTTCTGAAAGAAGCCGGGTAAATGTGTCTTCCCAGTGATTGGTCACGCAGATCCGGATGCATTCCTCTCCAACCGGGACAGTGGGGGAACGGATGACAGGAGCGAGGAGCCCGTTCTCCTTTAGGGAAGATGAGATCATCTCAAGTTTTTCAATAGGGCCCTTGATGGAAAGGATCGGAGAAGAAGAGATGGGAAGTCCGATCGCTTCCCGAACCTTTCTGACTCGAGAATGCAGATTTTCGACGAGTTCACCGTTCTCATCAAGAATGGTCAGAGCCTCAAGGTTTCCTGCAAGAACTCCGGGGGGAAGAGCGGTGGTATAGATAAGGCTTCTCCCAGTGGAAAGAACCAGTTCCCGTATGAGCGGGTGACAAACGGTGTAACCTCCCAGTCCCCCCAATGCTTTGGAAAATGTTCCTGTCAGAACGATCCGTTGAGGATTGAACGCGAGTGACGCATGCTCAAGACCGCCCCGCCCCTCCTGTCCCAGAGTCCCTGTCCCATGAGCATCATCAAGTAGCAGAATCCCATCAAACTCATCACAAAGGTTCAGTAATGCAGCAATGGGACTACGGTTGCCATTCATACTGAAAAGAGACTCCGTTACAATAATGAACGATTCTCCCAGAGGCCGTTTTTCAAGCATTCCCCTGAGGGCTTCAAGATCGTTATGGGGGAAAATCTGGTACTGGCATCCAGACAACCTGATACCATCGATAATGGATGCATGATTATGGCTATCGGAATAAATAAAGGGATAGATTGTCGAGAGGGCCAGGATCAAGGATATATTGGCCTGGTATCCTGTCGAGAAGACAATGGACGATGGTCCTCCCTTGAAATCGGCGATCGCTTCTTCAAGCATTCCATTTAAGGGGTGATTTCCTGATAAAAATCGGGATCCTGTAGCGCCGGCTCCGTCAGAGGCAGTTGTTTTTACGATTGCTTCTATAACTGAAGGGTGACGGGACAGACCCAGATAGTCGTTTGAAGAAAGGTGGCGATAGGAAGGTGATGGAAGACTTTTCCTTCGTCCAGCCTCGTAAATTCTGGATAACTGGGATTCTATCCTGGATTTGAATGAATCGGTGGGCATTCGAGCTCCTGTTTGCATGTGAAAAGAAGATCTTCAAGATGTTGTGGAGGGGAGATCGGAGACATTTTGTCAAAGAGAACGGAAGTCTCTTTCAGGCCAGCGATCAGGGCAGTCAACTCATCATCATCGGGGATCCTGTTCAGAAGATAAATCCTTCCCCCTCCGGTCATTCCGGCTTTTTTCATATGGGGTAGCCTGATGTAGGCAATATCTTTGGCTGCAATATAGCCTGTTGTGTAAGTCGGGTCATCGGATATACACAGTTCAAGATGGATCAGGGGTTGGGCGACGACTTTTGATGCCAGCATCAGTGCTTCAGGAAAGCGCCTTCCGGAGATTCCGTTTGATTCTGCTGATGCTTCAAGTTCTTCTTTTGTTTTCCATTCCATTCCAATATGAGTTGTTCTGACTCCTTCCTCAGGAACAGGTATCTTCTCCCCGGAAGGGGAGAGAAGTATCGCACCCCATAGCGGATTGGCGGTTGGTTTAAGGAGAGAGTCGATACAATCGAGTATCTTTTGGGTTGATTTTTCTTGGTCGACAGAGATCTTTCCAAGGGAGAAAAGCAGAAAGGACCTTATAAAGGATCGTGTGGTTTCTTCGCTCTCCGAATGGAGTTGTCGAACCGGCAGAAGCTGGGACCTTTGAAGATGTTCCGGTGCGACTCCATCCACCCTGATAGAAATGGTCAGATCGTTCTTGAGATGATGTGGTGCAGATCCAAGCCCTCTTTTGAAAAGCCGGGAAATACCTTCCTCAAGATTCCTTTCAAGGAGAATCTCCTCTCCTCCGGAACAATGCTTTCCATTTAAGGATGCTCTCATCCGTATATTAAAGAATCTCTCCGGGAGTTCCTCTTTGGACGATTCCGAATGGATGTGGTTTCGTTTGGGGCTGAAATCAGACTCAGTCACAGGTCTCACCCATCTTTTTCATATTCACAAAGGAGATTTGTCCGGTGGTTACGGGAATATTGATTTCCAAAATCGAACCGGATGGGTCAACTGGCATTTGCCCTGTTAGCGGATCTTTGGAAAGGGTATGTCCCATGTCCTTGATCATTTGAATATCATCGAGTGGAGGTCTCCCCATGCGAGTCAGGTAATTTCCGATCATGACCCCGTCGGCGCCATGTCTGAAAATTTCCGGATGGCGTCCTCCCAGTGCCTGGACTCTTCCTCCGGTGATCCGGATTTCTTTTGTTGGAAGCATATATCGGGCGACGGCAATGGACCGGAGTGCTTCTTCTGGTCCGATTCCGGCTCCTTCATCGTATAGGGGCGTTCCGGGGATGGGGACCAGAAAGTTGAGGGGAATGGAATCGACATTGAGTTCCCTGAGTGTCTGAAGCATTGAAACCCTGTCCTTTTCCGACTCGCCGAGTCCAAAAATCCCTCCTGAACAGACGGAAATTCCCTTTGCCTGGGCTTTTTTGATCGTATCAACCCTGTCTTCCCATTGATGTGTTGTGACGATGTTTCCAAAATACTCTTTTGATGTTTCAAGATTATGGTGAAGTCGGTTCAAGCCTGAGTCTTTTAACTTCTCGAGAACGTCCTCAGAGAGGATTCCCAATGTTGCGCAGGACCAAACTTTCACATCCTTCCGTACGGTTTCGATCGACTGGCATATCGCTTCGACTTCAATGGGGTCTGATAATCCCCGTCCCGAGGTTGCCACACAGAATCTTCTGGCACCGTTTGCAACAGCTAGGGTTGCTGTCTGAAGTATTTTTTCTTTTGAAACCATTTCAAACTCAGGAGAAATGGTGGAGTGATGGGAAGACTGGGAGCAGAAATGACAATCCTCTCCGCAGGCTCCGGATTTTGCATTCATTACCGTACAGGGATCGATGGCATTGCCTCTGAAGGTTTCCCTGATCAGGGAGGCCCCCTCCATGATCTTTTCGGAATATTCGTGAGGGAGTGAAAAGAGCCAAATCGCATCATCCGCGCTGATCCCTTCTCCGGACAACGCGAGGTTGGTCAGTGAGGAAAGTCGATCGAGTGATTGTTCGCAGGTTTTTTTATCGGGCACAGCCATTTTTTGCCCTTTCATATGATTAGATAAAGACAGGTTT